>NZ_JAMYSG010000013.1:0-202901 GCF_040321815.1 Mesorhizobium sp. M0239 | reverse complement strand
CCCCTACTCCCCTACTCCCCTACTCCCCTACAACTTATCCCCCTCCACCTCCGTATCTCCCCCATGAACCTGATCTACGCCGCCCTTGCCTTCCTGATGGCGCTTGTGTTCGGCTTTGTCGGCGTCACCCGCGTGGGCTCATGGCTGATCGAGCGCCGCAATCCGCCGATCGGCGAGTTCGCCGACATCGACGGCGCCCGCATCCACTATGTCCATGTTCCGGCACCCGCCAATGCCGAGCTGCCGCCGATCGTCTTCATCCACGGCGCCAGCGCCAATCTCAGGGACCAGATGCTGCCGCTGCGTCCCTTGCTCGAAGGCCGCGCCGAAATGCTGTTCTTCGACCGGCCAGGCCATGGCTGGTCGGGCCGCGGCACCAACAACGAGAACCTGTCGGCGCAGGCCAACGCCATTGCCGCGCTGATGGACCATCTCGGCATCAAGAAGGCTATCATCGTCGGCCATTCATTCGGCGGCGTGGTGACATCGGCCTTTGGCCGGGAGCATCCCGACAAAACGCTCGGGCTGGTCTTCCTCGCACCGGCGACCCACCCATGGCCGGGCGGCGCAACCGCCTGGTACTACGATCTGACTACCATGCCGGTGCTCGGCTGGCTGTTTTCCGAGACGCTGACCTATCCGGCCGGTACACTGCAGATGGCCGACGCCACCACCTGCGTTTTCTCGCCCAACAAGGTGCCCGACAATTATCTCAGAATGGCCTCTATCCCGCTGGTGCTGCGACCAACAGCCTTTCGTGCCAACGCCACCGATGTCGCCGGGCTCTATCGCTATGCCCTCGGCGCCGCACCGCGCTACAACGAGATCAAGGCGCCAACCGTGGTCATTTCAGGCGATCGCGACAAGGTGGTCTATGCACATATCCATTCGGTCGGCCTGGCGCGCGACATTGCCGGTGCCGAACTCGTCTGGGTGCACAATCTCGGTCACAAGCCAGACTGGATCGCGCCCGACCTGACCGTCGGCGCCATCGAGAAGGTCGCCGGGAAGAGTATAGACCTGCAGGCGATGGCAACGGCAGTGGAGGCGCGCATCGCCGGCGACGCCTACGGCGCCGGCAGATGCGCCGATATCAAGGTACCGCAGGCCGAACTCGCGCCGACCTAAAGCGGATCGCCTGAATCCGTTCAGAGGCGACACGCTTTAGGAATCTAGCGGCTGACTTGTGTGTCCGATCCGATATAGGCGATGCGCAGCATGTTGGTCGAACCCGGTGTCCGCAACGGTACGCCCGCGGTGATGATGACGCGATCGCCCGGCTTGCCGAAGCCTTCGTCGAAGGCGATGCGGCAGGCGCGATTGACCATGTCGTCGAGGTCGACGGCGTCGGGTGAGACGACGCAATGCGTGCCCCACAAAAGCGACAGCCGCCGCGCCGTGTTGAGGATCGGCGACAGCGCGATAACAGGCACTTGCGGCCGCTCGCGGGCGGCGCGCAGGCCGGTGGTGCCTGATGCGGTGTAGGTGATGATCGCCGCCAGCTTCAGCGTTTCGGCGATCTCGCGCGCGGCCAGCGAAATGGCATCGGCGCCAGTCGCCTCCGGCTCGGAGCGCTGGGCGTTGATGATGCCGGCATAGGTCGGATCGGTTTCGACCTTGGTGGCGATACGGTTCATCATTGCCACGGCCTCGACGGGATAGGCACCCGCCGCCGATTCCGCCGACAGCATGATGGCATCGGCGCCTTCGAAGACGGCGATCGAAACATCGGACACCTCGGCGCGGGTCGGCACCGGTGCCGTGATCATCGATTCCAGCATCTGCGTTGCAACCACCACCGGCTTGCCGGCGCGGCGTGCGGCGCGCGTGATCTGCTTCTGGATGCCGGGCACCGCCTCGAGCGGCATCTCGACGCCGAGATCGCCGCGGGCGACCATCAGCGCGTCGGACAATTCGATGATCTCGGCCAGCCGGGCGACGGCCTGCGGCTTTTCGATCTTGGCCATGATCAGCGCCCGGCCGCGTGCGATCTTGCGCGCTTCGGCCAGATCCTCCGGCCGCTGCACGAAGGACAGCGCCACCCAGTCGACGCCCGTGGCCAGCACGGCATCGAGGTCCTTGCGATCCTTCTCGGTCAGCGCGCCGACCGGGAGGTCGGTGTCGGGCAGGCTGACGCCCTTCTTGTCGGAAATGGTGGTGCCGGCGACGACGGTGCAGACGATCGACTTGCCGTCGCTCTTCACCGCCTTCAGCTCGAGCTTGCCATCGTCGATCAGCAGGCGATGGCCGGCTTCGACCGAGCTCAGAATTTCCGGATGCGGCAGATAGACCCTGGTCGAGGTGCCAGGCTCTGGATTGTCGTCGAGGGTGAAGGTCTGGCCTTGCGTCAGCACTTCCTTGCCGTTGGCGAACTTGCCGACGCGCAACTTTGGCCCTTGCAGATCGGCCAGGATGCCGATCGGCCGGCCAACCGCTTCCTCGACAGCGCGGATGCGTCCGACCAGCGTGCGCATCAGTTCATGGTCGGTATGGCTCATATTGATGCGGAACACATCGGCGCCCGCTTCGAACAGTTTCTTCAGCATCTCCTCCGACGAGGAGGCCGGACCGATGGTGGCTAGGATCTTGACCTTGCGGCTACGTCTCATTGACTGTTTGTTCCCGGGGCGGCTGGAGCGCCTCCCGTTGTGGACTCATCGGTCAGCTGGACCATCCAGCTTGCCTGTTCGCCCGTGTCATATTCCTGGAATCCGGCGCGCTGAAAGCCCCGGGCGACGCAGTCGGTCACGCCTGCGATCTTGAACTCTTTTTCAGCCACGCACATGTTGATCGGGCCATCCCAGCGTCCACCGCGTTCGGCGTCTTCTGCATAAAGATAGTAAAACCTTGATGACAGCGGCCCTTCGATCAGCGTCTTGCAACTCGATCCCTCGATGTGCCACCAGCCTTCGGTGATCCAGCCGGCCTTGGCGCGATAGCCGATGCCGACACCGACCAGGTTCTGCGTGGCGTTGCAGACGCGGAAATCGGCGCGCGCCGGCGAAGCCACGACCATGGCCGACAGGCCGATGGCAAGAGTGAGGAGCGGCATGGCAAAGGCAGAGCGCATGCGCTGCCCGCCGGCGGAACTCATCCGAAAACCCCTCAAAAACCACATCAGCATCTCTCTGCGCCCCTTTTCGGAAAAGTCCGGGCGCATGTCAACGCACCGTTTTGTCCAATTCCAATCGATTTAGAAAGGCTCCGGCGCACAATTCGCCGACGTGTGCCAGATTTCCCGGGAAACCTTGGCCAAACAACGGCATTGCGCAAGCGTCGTCTTCGTGGAATGACGATAGCACCCTCCCCGGAAGCCCGCGAACAGACCATTTCCCGCCAATGACCCGATCCACAGTTTTCGCGCCTTTCGAAATCATCGAGGGCGACCGCAAGCGAGGCATCGTGCTGTTGGGCGATCATGCCCGTCGCGACCTGCCCGACGACTACGGCAGCCTCGGCCTGCCCTCGGCCGAGTTCGACCGGCACATCGCCTATGACATCGGCGTCGAGGCGGTGACGCGCGAACTGGCTGCCCTGCTCGGCGTGCCGGCGGTGCTTGCCAATTTTTCGCGGCTGCTGATCGATCCCAATCGCGGCGAAGACGACCCGACGCTCATTCGCCAGCTTTATGACGGCACTGTCGTACCTGGGAATTACCCCATCGCTGCCGATGAGCGCGAGAGGCGGCTCGACGGGTTCTACCGGCCCTATCACGACGCCGTCGGCGCCATGATCGCCTCGGTCGCACAGGCTTCCGCCCAGGTGCCCTTCATCTTTTCGGTGCATTCCTTCACCCCCGCCATGCAAGGAATCCAGCGTCCTTGGCACGTCGGGATCCTGTGGGACCTCGACGACCGCGTGGCGCGGCCGTTGATAGACATGCTGGCGCAGGACAAGAACCTCGTCGTCGGCGACAACGAACCCTATGACGGTGCGCTGCGCGGCGACACCATGTACAAGCATGCCATCGTCAACGGCTTCGCCCATGCGCTGATCGAGATCCGACAAGATCTGATATCGGACCAGAAGGGCGCGCTCGCCTGGGCCGAACGGCTGGCGCCGATCGTTGAC
Organism: Mesorhizobium sp. M0239; assembly: GCF_040321815.1. Classification (NCBI taxonomy): domain Bacteria; kingdom Pseudomonadati; phylum Pseudomonadota; class Alphaproteobacteria; order Hyphomicrobiales; family Phyllobacteriaceae; genus Mesorhizobium; species Mesorhizobium sp. M0239. The sequence continues at coordinate 198,830 of NZ_JAMYSG010000013.1, read as the reverse complement.
GCGATCGACCGCCGTCCCGATATACATGTGGTGAAGATGTTCGGCTCGCGCACCGGGCCGCTATGACGGAGGTTTCGATGACCGAACTCAGCGACGAGCAGCAACGCGATTTCGAAGCGGCCGCCTTCCGCCGGCTGGTCGAGCATCTGCGCGAGCGCAACGATGTGCAGAACATCGACCTGATGAATCTCGCCGGCTTCTGCCGCAACTGTCTGTCGAACTGGTATCGGGAGGCAGCCAATGCCGAGGGCGTCGATCTCACCAAGGATCAGTCGCGCGAGATCGTCTACGGCATGCCTTATGGGGAATGGCAGGCGCTCAACCAAACCGAGGCCTCCGACGCCAAGAAGGCCGAATTCGAGGCAAGGCGCCCCCAAGACCATTGACGCCGTCGCCCCAGTGATCGCTTACGGCTATGTTTGGCTCAAAATGCTCCCAGAAAGAGCCTTGACTGAAAATTGAATCGATCTAATTTGCCGCGCGAAGCCATTTCAGCGGGATTCGCCTCATGAACGCGTCAACTGCCAAGCTGACTGCAATTCGCGGACGATGGGCGCTCGCGGCCATTTTCCTCGCCAACGGCTTCCTGACGGGCAGCTGGGCGCCGCAGATTCCGGTGTTCCTGACTCGGCTGGAGATCTCGAAGTTCACGCTCGGCCTGCTGATACTCTTATTCGGCGTCGGTGCCGTCGTCGCGATGACCTGGTGCGGCCATTTGATCTCCAGACATGGCTCGCGCACCGTACTGCGCTGGTTCGCCCTGTGCGGCAGCCTCGGTCTGATGGTCGTGGCGCTGGCGCCCAACGTACCGCTGGCGGCCGCGGCCATGATCATCTTCGGCGGCTCGATCGGTGGCATGGACGTTGCCATGAATGCCAATGCCGTGGTGGTCGAACGGCGGCTCTCCCGCGCCGTCATGTCGTCCTCGCACGGCTTCTGGAGTCTCGGCGGTTTCGCCGGCGGCGGCCTCGGCGGCTTTGCCATCCAGCACTACGGCCACCTCGCTCACGCGGCGGCGGTAACGGTGTTTGCCTTCGCGGTGATCGCGGTGGCCGTTCGCCATCTCCTCACCGAAGACAGCCCGCAGGCAGCCGAGCACCACAAATTCGCACTGCCGGCAAACCCGCTGGTTTATCTGATCGGACTGATGGCGCTGCTGGCAATGATCTCCGAAGGCGCGGTGCTCGACTGGGCAGCCCTGTATCTGCGCCAGGAGCTCGGCGCCGATCTCGCCGTTGCCGGCCTCGCCTACGCCGGATTTTCGGGCGTCATGGCGGTTACGCGGTTCTTCGGCGACGGCATACGCAATCGCTTCGGCGCGGTGACGACGCTGCGCGTGTCGGCCCTCGTAGCCGCGGTCGGCATGCTGGTGGCAGGCCTGGCGCCCTCGCCCTGGCTCGCCATTGCAGCCTTTGCCTTTTGCGGCTTCGGCATCGCCAATATGGTGCCGATCATCTTTTCGGCTGGCGGCAACCAGGAAGGCATGTCTTCCGGCACCGGCATGAGCGTGGTCACCACTATCGGATACTGCGGCATACTGGTGGCGCCGTCGGCGATCGGCTTCGTTGCCGAGCATTCCAGCTTCGGCCCGATCTTCATCACCATGTCGGGACTGCTGATCATCGTGTTGCTGATGGCCGGGCTCGCTCACCGCGCCGAATTCGCGCCAGCACCCGCCGAATAGCGTTTCAGCTCCTCATGCAGAAAATCCACCACCCGGCGGATGCGCACGCTGGTACGCACATCGCGATGCATCGCCAGCCACACCGGCAGAACTGGCAGCGGCAGGTCAGGCAGCACCTTCTCTATCAAAGGATCCCTGTCGGCCAGCGGCTCCTGACCGAGGCCGATGCCGTTTCCCGCCCGCACCGCTTCCCACAAAACGATCTGGTTGTCGGCCCTGAAGCGGAAGCTGCTCCGGGTGACGGGGATACCATGCTGGGTAAAGCCCCTGATGATCTCGTCGCCGCGGTCGAAGCCGACCAGGTCGTGGTCGACAAGGTCGGCGGGCTTCAGCGGAGGGCCGCGCCTGTCGAGATAGGATTTGGCGGCGCAGGCGCAGAGCTCGATATCGCAGACCTTGCGTGCCATCAGCTCGTTCTGCGCCGGCTTGACCATGCGGATGGCGATGTCGGCATCTCGACGCAGCAGGTTCTCGACCTGGTTGGAGGCGACGATCTCGACCTCGATGCCGGGCTCCTCGATCCCCAGCCGCATCGTCATTTCAGGCAGGACATAGGCCGCCACCACCTCGCTGGCGGCGATGCGCACCGTGCCTTCGATGGCCTCTACCGAACCCAGCGCCAGCAATGAGAAGGCGCTTGCCTGCTCACTGACCGCCTTGCCGCGTTCGAACAGCGTGCTGCCGGCCTCCGTCAGTTCGTAGCCGTGCCGTCCTCGACGGAACAGTGTGACGCCGAGTGCCCGTTCCAACTCGCCGATGTGACGGCCAAGCGTCGGCTGGCTGGCCGAAAGCTTTCGCGCGGCGGCCGACAGGCTGCCGGATTCCGCCACGGCGACAAAGCTCTTGATCAGGTTCCAGTCGATTTCAGCCATTCATTTATGAATATCGGAACGCCATCTGTAGTCAATTTCCATTCGCGTTCGGAGCGACCATATTCCGGCTGCAGACACCAACACGGACTGCAAACACCAACCAGGAGAACTCAGATGACCAAGATCGCTCTCACCACCGCCGCCATCCTCATTTCCGTCAGCGCCGCTTTTGCCGGCAGCGACAAGTTTGGGTCGAACGACGCCAGCCAGCCGGCTGTCACCAGCACCGACAACACGACCACCGCTTCGATCCACAACCCGGATGCGGCCGTCCGGCAGCCGGTCACGCAAGGCAGCAACCGCGACCTCTTCGGCAGCCGCTGATCTCGATCGCGCTTGTCGCTGATCCCGATCGCGCGTCCAGACCGGCCACGCAAATCCCAACCCAGGAGTGCTTCCAATGACCAGTATCGCAATTCTCGGTGCCAATGGCCGGCTCGGCCGCGTGGTCGCCAAGGCCTTCATCGACGCGGGCTACGAGGTCCGCGCCGTCACCCGCAACGGCAAACTGCCAACTGAACTTGAAGGCGCTACGGCCGTTGCCGGTGACGCGCTCGACCGGGAAGCGCTGATCCGCGCCACGGAAGGTGTCGACATCATCTTCAACGGCCTCAACCCGATCTACACCGAATGGGTCAAGTGCCTGCCGATCGCCGAGAATGTCATGGCCGCTTGCCATGCCAACAACGCACTGCATCTCTTTCCCGGGACCGTATACAATTACGGATCGCCGATGCCGGAGGTGATCACGGAAGACACGCCGTTCCGCCCGACGACCGACAAGGGGCGCATCCGCGTCGCCATGGAGGACCTGTTTCACCGCGAGGCCGAAGCACGCCGCGTCCGCACCATCATTTTGCGGGCCGGCGACTTCTTCGGCGGCACCGGCAGCGGCTCGTGGTTCGACTTGGTCGTCGCTGCCAAGATCAACAAGGGTATCTATACGGCGCCCGGCCCGGTCGACCTCGTACATGAATGGGCCTACCTACCGGATCTGGCCAGGGCTTTCGTCGGACTGGCGCAGAACCTGGACAAGCTCGGCGCTTATGAAGCCTTCAACTTCCCCGGCCATCCCGTCACCGACCTGGAGATCAAGGCAGCCGCGGAGAAGGCGCTTGGGCGTCCGCTCAAGATGACCTCGATGGCCTGGTGGGTGCTGCGCGCCGGTAGCCCGTTCGTGGCGATGTGGCGTGAGATCGTGTCGATGTCCTATCTGCGCTTCGAACCGCACCAACTGGCGTCGGCAAGGCTGGAAGGCATCATCGGCGCGATCCCGCACACGCCGCTGGATCAGGCCGTCACTGAAGCTCTCGGGGATATCGGCATTGCCACCGTGACCGGCGTTGCGAAAGCTGCCTGACGTCCGCGATGGCGGGCGATGCTCCTCCGCACATTGACAATCTCCGCGGACTGAGAGGGCGCCTCAGAGCCGTCCCATCAACAGCAGCACCATAAGCACCACCAGCACCACGCCGACAATACCCGAGGGCCCATAGCCCCAGGAGCGCGAATGTGGCCAGGCCGGCACCGCGCCGATGAGGATAAGGACCAGGACGATGATGACGATGGTGGTGATCGGCATGAGAACCCCGCAATTCGACGTTTCGCCCAAGAACAATGCAAAAGGCCGCCCGGTTGTTCCGGGCGGCCTTTTGCGGTCAAATCGGCATTGGTCTATTCGGCGGCTTTCGGAAAGGCGATATCCGGCTCGGCTCCGGTATCCTGCCCCTGCGCATCGGTCGAGGAAATCTCGCCCTTGCCACGCCGGAACAGCCGGCTGAACCAACCGCGCCGTGCGCCCGGCTTGACCTTGGCGCGGGTGAACACGCTCAGCATCGACGGCGTCACCACCAGCGTCAGCACGGTGGCGAAGGACAGGCCGAAGACGATCGCCGAGGACAGCGAAATCCACCATTGCGTCGACGGCGCGTTGATCGTCGTCTCGTGATGGAAGATTTCCAACCCGAGGCCGAAGGCGATCGGCAGCACGCCGAGAATGGCCGAAACAGCCGTCAGCACCACCGGACGGGCGCGCTCGCGGCAAGTCTGCAGCACCGCCTCGACCTTGTCCCAGCCTTCTTCACGCAGCCGGTCATAGGTGTCGATCAGCACGATGTTGTTGTTCACCACCACGCCGGCCAGAGCGATGACGCCGATGCCCGACATGACGATGCCGAACGTCTCGCCTGTTATCAGCAGGCCGAGGAACACGCCGATCGTCGCCATGACCACGCAGGACAGCACCAGCCAGACGCTGGTGAACTTGTTGAACTGCGCCAAGAGCACCAGGAAGATCAGGAAGATCGCCGCCCCGAAGGCCTTGCTAAGAAAGGCGCTGGCTTCGGCGCTGTCCTCGTTCGAGCCGGCCAGCTTCCAGCGGATGCCGCTGCCGAGATCCATGTCGGAGACGGCTTTGGTGACCTGCTCCTGCACAGCCGCGACCTGAGCGCCGGCGGCGACGTTGGCCTGGACGACCACCGTACGCGCGCCGTCGATGCGGTTGAGGATGCCGACCGTCGGCTCGGGCTTGCGCACGACGAAGTTCGAGATCGGCACCGAGCCTTGTGAGGTCTGCACCCTGAGTTCGTCGAGCGTCGACAGCGTGCGCCGGTCTTCGGGCAGCCGCAGCCTTATGTCGACCGCGTCGTCGGCTCCGGCAGGCCGGTATTCCGAGAGCTTCAGCCCGTTGGTCACCAGTTGCACCACCGTCCCGACCGAGGTTGGGCTGATGCCGTACTGCGCCGCCTTGGCACGGTCGACCTCGAGCGCCCAGTCGACACCGGGCGGCGGCAGGCCGTCGGAAATATCAATGACGCCGGGCACCTTGCCGATGCGCGCCGCAACCTCACGGGCCTTGTCGTCGAGCCCCTTGGGGTCGACGGCCGAAAGCCTGATCTGGATCGGCTTGCCGGTCGGCGGACCGGCTTCCGGCACGCGCACCTCGACATCGACGCCGGGAATGCCGGCCATGACGCCGCGCAGATCGTTCAGGATGTGGTTCGCCGCCTTGCGCTCGCGCCAGTCGATGAATTCGTACTGGATGACGCCGACGACGTCTTCGGGGATATCCTGGCCGCCGCCTTGCGTCTTGCCGACGCGGGTGTAGACCGACTTCACGCCCGGCCAGCCGAGCAGCCTGTCTTCCGCGATCTTGGTCGCGGTATCCATTTCGGCCAGCGAAAGATTGCCGCGCGCATGCACGTAGAGCAGGCCGTAATCCGGTTCGACATTCGGGAAGAACTCGACGCCGGCGCCGTATTTCGAATAGGCAAAGCCGACGCCGAACAAGAGCGCGACGGTCAGCACCAGCACGGTGATGGGGAAGCGCACCGCCTGCTTGACGATCGCCATGTACCAGCCGTCGCGATTGTCATCCTCATGATGCGGCGGCGCCTTGGCGAAGATCGCACCCAGCGTCGGCGCGAAGACAAGCGCATAGAGCATCGAGGCCGATAGCGTGACGATCAGCGTGATCGGCATGTACTTCATGAAGTCGCCGATGATGCCCGGCCAGAACAGCAGCGGTGAGAAGGCGGCGATGCGCGTCATCGTCGCGGCGATGACCGGACCGGCCATGCGCTTGGCTGCGAGCGCGAAGGCTTCCTCCTTCGGCATGCCTTCGCTCATCCGCCGTTCGGCGAACTCGGTGACGATGATGGCGTCGTCGACCAGCATGCCGACGGCCAGGATCAGGCTGAACAGCACGATCATGTTGATCGTGTAGCCCATCATCGCCAGCAGCAGGATGCCGATCAGGAAGGACGACGGAATCGCAAGCCCGATGAGCAGCGAGGCGCGGCCGGACAGCGCGTAGAGGATGACGATGAACACCAGGATGACGGCGATCATCACATGGTTCTGCAGATCGCCGAGCAGCTGGTTGACGAAGACCGACTTGTCCTGCGTGTAGGTGACGTTCATGCCCTCGGGCATCGACTTGACGAACTCGTCGGACACCGTCCGCACCTTGGCGATGGTGTCGATCAGGTTGGAGCCGATGCGCTTCTTGACTTCGATGGCGATGGCCGGCTTGCCGTTGAGGCGGGTCACCGTTTCGGCATCCTTGAAGGTCGAGCGGATCGTCGCGATGTCCTTGGCCTGCACCACGGCATTGGGGCCGGCGACCACCGGCAGTGCGGCGACGTCCTCCGGCGTTTCGATCAGCGACGGCACCTTGACGGCGTATTTGCCCTCCGAGCCTTCGATGTTGCCGGCGGCGACCAGGCTGTTGGAGTTGCCGACCGCACCGATCAACTGATCGAGCTGCAATCCATAGGAAGACAGCTTCATCGGATCGATGACGACCTCGACGAGATCGTCGCGCGCACCCTGCAGCGAGCCTTCGAGAACACCGGGAACCTCCTCGATACGGTCGCGTAGTTCGCGCGCGGCGGCGGTCAGCACGCGTTCGGGCAGATTTCCCGAGAGCGTGACGACGAGCACGGGAAATTCGGAAATGTTGACTTCGGTAACGACGGGTTCTTCCGCCGCCTGCGGCAGGTCGGCCTTGGCGTCCTGCACCTTGCTGCGCGTGTCCTGCAGCGCGGTGGCCAGATTGGTCTGCGGCTGGAATTCGACCAGCACGTAGCCGCCGCCCTGGAAGGCGGCCGAACGCATCTCCTTGAGGCCCTTCAGGCTTTTCAGCTTGCTTTCCATCGGCCGCAGCAGAAGCCGCTCCGAATCCTCGGGCGAAATGCCCTGATAGATCAGGCTGACATACATCATCGGAATCGGAACGTCGGGCTCCGCTTCCTTTGGCGTCGCCTGATAGGCGACCCAGCCCGCCAGCAGAAGGAAGACGAGGACCGAAATGGTCAGGCGGGCATTGTTGATTGCGAGTCTGACGATATCCATGGCTAACGCCTGTTCTTGAATTTCCACGAGCTGCGTCGCAGCCGATTGTCCCCGCCCAGGGCTAGTCCGTCGCGACTTGTGCTACGCTACTGGGTGCCGGTCGTCGCCTCGCCGAGCAGCTTCTTGATGATCGCCTGGTCGGCCTCGACCGGATTGACCAGATCGCCTTCCTTCACCAGTTCCTGGCCGGCGACGATGATGCGGGCGTCGGCCGGTATGCCGCCGAGGACGAGGCCGGTCGGCGTGTCGTCAACGAGGTCGATCGGGAAGAACGCCACCTTGTTGTCCTTGCCGACGGCACGGATGCCGAGGTCGCCCTTGTCGCCGAGCGTCACAACCGAGCGCGGCAGCAGCACCGCGTCGGTCGGCTGTGCGTTGAGCGCGATTTCCGCCGTCATGCCGGCCGGCACGGAGCCGTCGGCATTGGGGACGGCAACCTCGACGCGGAAGGTGCGGGTCGCCGACGAGGCGTCGCGGCTGATGTAGCGCACGGTGCCTTCGACCGTCTGGCCGCTGACCAGCCGTATGGTGGCCTTGTCGCCGAGCTTGAGATAGCCGAGATCGCGCTCGCTGACTTCGCCACGGGCAATCACCGGATCGAGCTTGAGGATGGTTGCCACCTCGCCGCCTTGCATGACGGAACTGCCAAGTTCCACCGGCACCCGGTCGATAACGCCGTCGAAAGGCGCCTTCACCTCGTTGCGGTCGAGTTCGGCCTGTGCCGTTTCCAGCAGCGACTGCGCCGAGGTCAGGTTCGAGCGCGCGGTGTCGAGCTGCAGCTTCGGCAGATTGCCGGTCTTCATCAGCCGCAAGGCTGCGTCCAGCTCGGCCTGGCGCTGCACCACCAACTGCTTGGCGTTGTCGACCATCGAGATCTTTTCTTCCGCCGCAAGCATCAGCACCAGATCCCCCGTCTTGACGTGATCGCCTTGCTTGACAGGTAGCTTGTCGATGACACCGGCGACGCGCGTCGCCAGCACCGCCCGCTTGTCGGCTTCGGTCAGCCCGGAAATGCGGATGGCGCGTGCATAGGTCTTGCGAGGCGGTGTCACCACCGCGACCGTGCGCAGCGGTGCCTTCGGCTCGGCTTCCGCCGTCTTCGGCTTGCTCGCGTCCGGCGCCTTGGCCTGTTCGGCTTCGGCTGCTTTGGCTTTGTTGGCGGCTACGCTGCCGACCGACGAAAACTCGCCTGTCGCCATCCACGCCGCGAAACCAATGAGCACAACAACGGCTGCAAGCTTGTGAAACCTGATTCTCATCGTCGTTTTTTCCACTGCGGGTTCGGCCAGCGTCCTCATAACGCGGGCGCGTCGCCGATATGGGTGCGCGCCGAGCCGTGTTCAATTTGCCGTGATCGGCGAAGCGCGCTTCTACATCAAAGTTGCACCGCAATATAGTCTGAAAGTTGCAAGATCATTGCGCCGGCGGACAAGATGCGCCGGCCGCTGCCCAGTTTTCGATCGCTTGATAGGTTGCTTCGGCGGAGCCCGGGGCTGGTTCACGACCCGATCCTGGCGCCCAGCCCCAGGCGACCAATCTGTCGTCGCGAACATGCAGCGCGATATCCTTCAAGCTACGGTTGCCGTTGCGCAGGGGATCCTTGATCTGGGCGCAGATTTCGGCCGAGGATTTGCCGAACCAGGCCATCTCGGCTGGCGCCAGATGCCAGTTCTCGGCCCCGGGCGGACCGTGCAATGCCTTGGAATTGCTGGCGAAATGGCAAGTCGTGCAGCGCAGGCCCGGATTGCCGAAGCCCGACCCGTCAGCACCCCGCTGGACATTGAAGGCGTGAACGCGCGTACCGCCGTAATGCGCACCCGACCAGCGCGGCCGCTCGTCCGCGACATGACAGTCGGCGCAGCGCGGATGCGAGAACACCGCATAGACCTTGTCCCATTCGGACAGGCCTTTCGCCGCGTCGACGGTCGCCGGCGCCGGCATCTGGCTCTCTTGCGCGATCGCAAACGGCGCTGCGAGCACGAGCATGGCAGCAGGCGTCAGCATGATGAGGAGCTTCTTCATGCGAAGGCCACCGTTTTCGACAGCGGCAGCGTGCGGACGCGCTTTCCGGTGAGCGCGAAGATGGCGTTGGCGAGCGCCGGAGCCGCCGGCGGTGTGCCGACCTCGCCGACGCCGCCCATCTTGTGGAAGTTTTCCAGGATGGCGACTTCGAAGACCGGGCACTGGAAGATCCGCATGGCGTCGAAATCGTGGAAGTTCGACTGTTCGACCATCCCGTCGGCGAAGGCGATTTCCTGACCCATAGCTGCGGAGAGTCCGTAGATGGCGGCCGAAATCAGCTGCGCCTCGATGATGCCGGGATCGAGCGCGGTGCCGACATCGGCGGCGATCCACACCTTCTCGATGCGGATGCCGGCCGGCGTGTCCGCCACCTGGACGATCTCGCCGACCCAACTGCCGAAGGACAGCGTGAAGGCGATACCCCTGGCCTTGCCGGCGGGCAGCGCCTCGCCCCATTTCGCCATCGCGGCGACTTTCTCCACCACCTTCACCGCCGAGGGATAAGCGGCCATCAGTCTCTTGCGCATCTCGACCGGATCGATTTTTCCGGCAATGGCGATCTCGTCCATGAAACCCTCATGGAAGAAGCCGTTGACCGAACTGCCGACCGAGCGCCAGGAGCCGACAGGGATGGAGACCGGCGCCGCGATACCGCTGACCCGGTAGTTCGGAATGGTGTAGGGCTGGTCATAGGCACCGTCGACGATGCTCTTGTCGGGACCGAGCGGCGATATCGAAGGAAACAGCCGGCGCAGCATGCCGGCAATCACCGATGGCGAGGCCATCCTCATGTCGACGGCGACCGGCATGCCATCGTCGCCGAGCCGCGCCTGGAACTTGCCGATAGCGGCCGGCCGGTAGGCGTCGTGGCGCATGTCTTCTTCACGCGTCCAGGTCACCTTGATCGGGCGCCCGCCCGTCTCCTTCGCCATCAGCGCGGCGCACAGCGCGTAGTCAACCTCGACGCGCCGGCCGAAACCGCCGCCCATGAAGGTGGTGTGCACAGTGATCTTGTCCTGCTCGATGCCGACCGCGTTGGCGCAAAGCTGCCGCACCAGGGTCGGCGCCTGGTTGCCGCACCAGATGTCGAGCGCGCCGTCCCTGAGCTGCGCCGTGGCGTTCATCGGCTCCATCGTCGCATGCGCCAGATAGGGCACCGCATAGTCGGCCTCGACGATCCTTTCACGCGGCGCGTCGGCAAAGGCGGTGTCGACGTCGCCATTGTCGCGCATCACCGACCCCTTGGTGCCGAGCGCCTGCTTCAGGACATCTGAAATAGCGGCGCTGCTGAGCGGGTATTCGGGATCGGACCACTGGGCATCGATCGCCTCGGCCGCCTTGAATGCCGCCCATGTGTTGTCGGCGATGATGCCGAAGCCATGGCCGTAATTCGTCTCCAGCGGCACGATCTTGATCACACCGGGCATTTTCTCGGCTTTCGAGAGGTCCGCCTTGATCGGCGCCGACCAGAAGCGCGGGCTCATCTTGACCGTGCCGTAGACCATGTCCGGCAGCCTGACATCGATGCCGAAGATCGGCGCCCCGGTCACCTTGGCCAGCATGTCGATGCGCTTTTGCGGCTTTCCCAGCAGTTTCCAGTCGGCCCGGTCCTTGAGCCTGACTTCGGCCGGCGGCGCCATCGCGGCGGCGGCCGCGGCGACCGCGCCATAGGTCAGCGACTTGCCGGACGCTTTGTGCAGGATCGAACCGTCGGCCGTTTCCAGATCGGCGGCGGCGACACCGAGTTTTTGCGCCGCAGCCGCGATCAGCATCTGCCGGGCGACTGCACCCGCTTGCCGCATCTTGTCAAAACCGTCGCGTGTCGAAGCCGAACCACCGGTGCCCTGCAGGGCAAGGAACTTGCCGACCACACCGAGACCCGAGCGCACCGCCTGCGCGGTCATGCTCTCGTCGAAGAAGGCGAACGGACCGCCCTCTTCGAGGATCGCGGCGTTGTAATAGGCATGGGAGGCGGGGCCGTGCTCGACCTTGACCCGGTCGAGGCTCACATTGAGTTCTTCGGCGACCATGACGGCGAGCGTCGTCGAAATGCCTTGCCCCATCTCGGCCCGCGGCGCGACGATGGTGATGGTGTTGTCGGCGCCGATCTTCACATAGGGGTTGAAGGTCGCCTCGCCCTTGCCGAGCTCGGCCTCGAGCGGGTTCGGAAAAGGCTTGCGATAATAGTAGTAGCCGACGGCAACGCCGCCCGCGACGGCGGCAGCGCCGATCAGAAACGTGCGGCGGGCGATCTTTCCGACACTGGCCATGGTCAGAGCCCCGCCGTCTTGAGCGCCGCGGCCTTCTTGATGGCCGAGCGTATCTTCGGATAGGTGCCGCAGCGGCAGAGATTGCCACCCATGGCGTTGTCGATGTCGGCATCGCTCGGGTCGGCGACCTCGTCGAGCAGCGCCACCGCGCTCATGATCTGGCCGGCCTGGCAGTAGCCGCATTGCGCGACCTGTTCCTCCAGCCATGCCTGCTGCACCGGATGCAGTCCGCCTGCTGTGCCGATGCCTTCGATGGTCGTGACAGCTCCACTGACCTGCCCAACCGGGAGTGAGCAGGAACGCACCGGCTGACCGTCCACATGCACCGTGCAGGCGCCGCAGGCGGCGATGCCGCAGCCGAATTTCGGCCCGGTCTTGCCAATGAGATCGCGCAACGCCCACAGCAGCGGCATGTCAGGATCGGCATCGATATCGAAAGACTGACCGTCGACGGTAAGGCGCATGGGGATACCCTTTGTTGTCGTCCACTGCCAAGGGCGAAGCGTCCCCTCGGCCGTTTGGCCCAATACAGATTGACAAATTTCGTCATTTTGTCAAATAGGATTTTGCAGGATAGAATTGCTCCATGAACCAGATCGAAGACATCGCCGCCACAGATCCCAAACGCGTCCGTATCCTGGATGGCGCGATGAAGGTGTTTTTGGCCTATGGCTTCACCCGCACCACCATGGACGACATCGCCCGCGCCGCAGACATGTCGCGCCCGGCGCTCTATCTCTTGTTCAAGAACAAGACCGACATTTTCCGCGCCATCGCCATGATGATCCTGTCGCGCTCGGTCGAGGCGGCAAAGATTGCCCTATCCGGCGATGGCCCTTTCACCGAGCGCATGATGCGGGCCATCGATGAGGCATTCATCTCGATGATGGGCGCGGTCGTTGCCTCGCCGCACGGCGCCGAATTGCTGGATATGAAATCGAGCCTTGGCGATCTGGTCGGCTGCTGGCGCGGCGGGCTTGGCGAACATATTGCCGCCGCGATCCAGGGGGAGGCAGCCAGGAACGGCGTCGACCTGGCGGCCAGGGGCCTGTCGGCGCAACTGCTCACCGACATGCTGCTCGACGGGCTGGAAGGCATGAAGGCGCGGATCAGAGATCCGGAGGGACAGCGGCAGGCGGCCGCTGCCCTGATCAGGGTGATCGACCTCGCCTTGAAAGCTCGATGAAACCAGCTGTATCGGGTTTCAGTTCAGGCCCGACGGCGAACCACCTCCGGATTTTTGCGCACAGCGAGGAATTCCTTGACCCGCCGGCCGGGTGCCGGACCGCGCACCGGCTTGAAGCCGTCATCGAGTTCGCCGGAGAGATCGAGCGTCGGTCGCTTGCCGACGGCGTCGTAATTCTCTTCCAGCCAGTCGCTGGCGGCTGTGCGGCCGAGGTCTCTGAGATACGTCAGGAACGCCCATTCGGCATTGACCTTTGATGACGCCGACAGGTCCTTGAACGCCTCGTCGGCATCGATGCGGTGCATGCGGATGTCGCGATATTCGCCATGCGGCAGACGGCCGGCGGCGATCAGTTCCTTGACGAAGGCGATCGAGCGGAATTCTCGCAGCAGCCCGGCGTTGAAGGTGATCTCGTCGATGCGGTTCTGGATCTCGTTGGCGCTCCTTGGCGTTCCCTCCCGCACCACCGGATTGATCTGCACCAGGAGCACATCCTCGGTCGCCGCGGTCTTGAAGAACGGATAGAGCGCCGGGTTGCCGCCATAGCCGCCGTCCCAGTAGGGCACGCCCTTGATCTCGACGGCGCGGAACAATTGCGGCAGACAGGCCGAAGCCATCACCACGTCGAGGTCGATCTCGCCGTCGGAAAAAACGCGCAACTGTCCGGTCTCGACATTGGTCGCCGAGATGAACAGTTCCATCGACTTGCAGGCGCGGACATTGTCGAAATCGATCTCCTGCTCCACCACGTCGCGCAGCGGGTTAAGGCCGAGCGGATTGGCGACGTAGGGCGAGAACACCCGCGACATGGTGTCGAAGAAGACATAGCCAGGCGTATTCTCGATCGACCAGTTGCCCCAGGCGACATCCCACGGCATGCGCTGCACTGGGCTGAACCGGCCCTTGGCCGCCACCGCGCGCCAGAAATCCTCAAGTTTTTGCCGCGCTCCCTCGACACCGCCGCGCACATATCCGTCGGCCAGCGCCACCGCGTTCATGGCGCCGGCGCTGGTGCCGGACACTGCTGATATCTCCAGCCGTCCGTCCTCCAGCAGGCGGTCGAGCACACCCCAGGAAAAGGCCCCGTGCGAGCCGCCGCCCTGAAGCGCGATGTTGATCGTCTTCTTCGTCTCCTCCGCCTTGCCGTTTTTGGTCATGGCGTCGTCCTTGGTGCGTTTTGGGTAGATGAGAAGATTTCGCGCCTCACGCGGCGGTCCAGCCGCCATCTACCGAGAGATGCGTGCCGTTGATCTGCGCTGCCGCGTCCGAGCACAGGAACACCGCCGCTGCCGCGATCTGCTCTACCGTGACGAATTCCTTGGTCGGCTGCTTGTCCAGCATGACCTCACGGATGACGGTCTCGCGGTCCATCTGATGGGCTTTCATCTGATCGGGGATCTGCGCCTCGACCAGCGGCGTCAGCACATAGCCCGGGCAGATGGCATTGCAGGTGATTTTTTCGCGCGCCAGTTCGAGCGCGACGGTCTTCGTCAATCCCATGATGCCGTGCTTGGCCGAGACATAGGCCGACTTGAACGGCGACGCGACCAGGCCGTGTGCCGAGGCGATGTTGACGATCCGCCCGCCGCCGGCATTTTTCATCAGCGGAATGGCGGCTGCAATGGTGTGGAATGCCGACGACAGGTTGATGGCGATGATGGCGTCCCATTTCTCGATCGGGAACTCTTCCACCGGCGCGACATGCTGGATGCCGGCATTGTTGACCAGGATATCGACCGAACCGAATGTTTCGGCCGCCTTGGCGACAAGCGCCCGGCATTCCGCCGGTTTCGACATATCGGCCTTGATGTAGGCGGTCTTCACTCCATACTGTTTGGCAATCGCGTCGGCCATGGCGTGGTCGGCGGTCGTGTCGGAGAAAGAGTTGACGACGACGTTGCGGCCTTCGGCCGCCAGCGCCTGGGCGATGGCCAGGCCAATGCCCGATGTGGAGCCGGTGATGACTGCGGTTTTTCTGGCGGCCAAGGGCGGAATCCTCTGGTTACGGCAAGAATGCATCTATGTTGCAGTGCAGCATATATGCTCAATACGACGCAATAACAGCGGCCAGATTTGTGGGCGAGATGAAATTTTCGTCATAAGCGGCCACACGGCCGCTCACCAGGAGGATATCGTTTGGATCGCCGGTCGCTCGCCAGGCGCCGATAAGCCTCAGGCAGCCAGCTCCGGCACAGGCCCGACATAGCGCGACTGCGGGCGGATCAGCCGCCCGATCGTCTGCTGCTCGCGCGCATGCGCGATCCAGCCGGCGACGCGCCCGGTGGCAAAGACATTGCTGAAAGCTTGTGGCGGAAAGCCCGCCGCCTCCAGCAGCAGCGCGGTGTAGAACTCGACATTGGTCTGCAGCGAGCGCGACGGCTTGGCGATCCGCAGCACGTCGAGCGCTACCTGTTCCACTGTCTCCGCGAATGCCAGCCGGCGGCCGGTTTCGCCCTCGCCGCCGAGTTGCCGCACGACGGACTTCAGCACATCGGCGCGCGGATCGCGCACGCGGTAGATGCGGTGGCCGAAGCCCATGATGCGCCTGCCGTGCGCGATCTCGTCGCGAAGCCAGCCGGCGGCATCGCCATGCGCCTGGATCGCATCCAGCATCTCGATCACCGGACCGGGCGCCCCGCCATGCAGCGGCCCCTTGAGTGCGCCGAGCCCGGCCAGCACGGAGGATGTCAGGCCGGCCTGCGTCGAGGCCACCACGCGCGTCGCAAAGGTCGATGCGTTGAGGCCGTGGTCGCAGACGGTCACCAGATAGGTGTCGAGCGCCTTCGCCAGCGCCGGCGAGGCGACGCTGCCGTTCAGCATCCTCAACATGTCGGCGGCATGATCGGCCCGGCTGTCCGGCGCGATCGGCTCCTCGCCGCGCTGCAGGCGCAGCAGGGCCGGCGTCAGCACGGCGGGCGCTGCGATGAGCAGCAAGGCGTTCGTCGATGTGTCGCCGTCCGGCAGCAGCGCCATGCCGGCGCGCATGGCGCTGTAGACATCGAGCGACGCCAGCCGGGGCAACGAGGGTAAAAGCCGTTCGAACACCTCAGCACGTGCCTGGCCCAGCTCACCCGTCAGCTTCGCGTCGGCGGGAAGGTCGTCGAAGAAGCCGTCGAGCAGCAGGCGCATCACCTGAGCATAGTCCCAGCGGCCGGCCAGCTCGGGCAGCGAATGACCTCGGATCGTCAGCCGGCCGCCAAGACCATCCACATCGGAAAGCACGGTTTCCGCCGCCACCACGTCATCGAGCCCATTCGCCATAGCCTGTCTCCTTGAAGCATTTCCAGATCGGAGATAGAGATGGGCAACGTTTCCATCAATCTTGATCAATAGAATCAATATTTGGGTTCGATATGTCGGAGTGGTTGTCCAGAGAAGAAGCGCTGGAGAGGCTCAAGGTGCGGGCGCAGACGCTGTACGCCTATGTCAGCCGTGGGCGCATCGGCATGCGGCCCGACCGCGCCGATCCGCGCCGCAGCCAGTATCGTGCCGACGATATAGAAGCGCTGGCAACGCGGAGGGCGCGCGGACGGAGCCCATCAGCCATCGCTGAAAGCGCCATTGCCTGGGGCGAGCCCTCGATCGCAACGGCGATCTCGACCGTCTCGCACGGTCGGCTCATCTATCGCGGGCAGGACGCCGCGGTGCTCTCCGGGCACGCCACACTGGAAGAAGCCGCCGCCGTTCTCTGGGCTCTGCCGGAACCGGTGGCTTTCGAAGCACCATTGCCGGACGCACCCCATCAAGCTGGCCGGGCTGCGGCCTTTGCGCGACTTGCCGTGCTTGCCGGCCAGGGGCGCCCATCGCTTGGGCGCAGCGCCGCCTCGCTGCATGCCGACGCCGCGCACACGGTCGGCGTGCTGGCCGCCGCGCTGGGCGCACCGGCGGGGCCGGATCCGGTCCATCAGCGGCTTGCGCAGGACTGGTCGGTGGATGCCGGCGGCGCAGATGCGATCCGCCGCGCGCTTGTCCTGCTTGCCGATCATGAGCTGAATGCATCGACCTTCGCCGCGCGCGTCGCAGCCTCCACCGGCGCGCCGCTGGCCGCTTGCCTGCTGGCGGGGCTCGCGACGCTGTCAGGCCCTCGCCATGGCGGCGCCGGCGAGGCGGTGATGCAACTGGCCGAGGATGCTGCGCGGCATGGCGCCGATGCGGCGATTCGGCGCTGGCTCAGCCATGACCGGCCGCTGCCGGGGTTCGGTCATCAGCTCTATCCCGACGGCGACCCCCGAGGGGCAGCGCTTCTGTCGGTGATCGAGGTTGACGGCACACTATCGTCGCTGCGCGACGCTGCCTTTGCGGCGACCGGCGCGCTTCCCAACATCGACTTTGGGCTGGCCGCGCTGACGCGCAGTCTTGGCTTGCCGCGCGATACGCCGTTCCGCCTGTTTGCGCTCGCACGCAGCGTCGGCTGGGCAGCGCACACGGTCGAACAGATAACAGGCGGAGGCCTTATCCGGCCGCGCGGCCGCTACGAGGGAATACTGCCGTAAGATCGCGAGAGCGCCAGGCGCTCACGACATCGTGTCGAGTTTGCGCTGCATGGCCGCGATCTGGTCCTTCAGCTCCTGAAGGTCGTCGGGCTTGTCAGCCGTTTCCTTCCTGGCCGGCTCGGGCGTTGGCGCAGCCGCCGGCGTAGAGCCAGCGGGCGGGAACGGCGTGAACAGCCGCATCGCATTCTGGAACATTTCCATGTTGCGGCGTGTCTGTTCCTCCAGCGCCTTGATCGGCGTAGTGATCTTCATCATGTCGAGCGGCGACTTGCCGATCGCCCCCTTCATCTGCTCGCGAAAGCGCTCCTGCTCCTTGGAAAAGGCGAGCATCGACTGTTCGAGGAAGCTCGGCACGATCATCTGCATCTGGTCGCCGTAATAAGCGATGAGCTGGCGCAGGAACGGGATCGGCAGCATGTTTTGCCCGTCCTTGTTCTCCAGTTCGAAGATGATCTGGGTCAGCACCGGATGCGTGATGTCGTCGCCGGTCTTGGCGTCCTGGACGGTGAACTCCTCGCCCTTCTTGACCATCTCGGCGAGGTCCTCGAGCGTCACATAGGTGCTGGTGCCGGTGTTGTAGAGGCGGCGATTGGCGTATTTCTTGATGATGATCGGATCGTCTTTAGCGGCCATCTACATCCTCCCGGGGACACCGGCGCGCCTCTGAGCAAGCCGCCGATAACGATTGTGCCTTTTTTTTGAGGATATGCGCAAAAGCTTCACAATTCCAAGCAGTTTGTGCAGTGCGGGATCACTAAATGCTGCATAGCAGGCAAAATATGCTGCGCAGCAATGGACGAATGGCCGCCATGGCAAGGCACGACCTGCTTGCGGCGCATGGGCGCCCTGCCTATTTCCGGTTTGACTTGGGGTTGGGAAAGGGCAAGAAAAGTCCCTAACGACAGAACGACACCCTTGAAGTCTGGAGAAGAAAATGTCCGCTTCCATCGTCATTGCCAGCGCGGCGCGCACGCCGGTCGGCTCCTTCAACGGCGCCTTTGCCGCCACCCCGGCGCATGAGCTCGGTGCCGTTGTCATCAGGGAATTGCTGTCACGTGCCGGTGTCGAACCAGGCGAGGTCGACGAGGTCATCCTCGGCCAGGTGCTGACCGCCGCGCAAGGCCAGAACCCGGCCCGCCAGGCATCGATCAATGCTGGCTTGCCCAAGGAAACCACAGCCTGGGGCCTCAATCAGGTTTGCGGCTCGGGCCTGCGTGCCATTGCGCTCGGCATGCAGCAGATCGCCACCGGCGATGCCAAGGTCATCGTCGCCGGCGGCCAGGAATCGATGTCGCTTTCGACCCATGCCCAGCACCTGCGCGCCGGCGTCAAGATGGGCGACTTCAAGTTGATCGACACCATGATCAAGGACGGGCTGTGGGATGCCTTCAACGGTTATCACATGGGCAACACCGCCGAAAACGTGGCACGTCAGTTCCAGATCACCCGCGAAGACCAGGATCAGTTTGCGCTGGCTTCGCAGAACAAGGCCGAGGCCGCGCAAAAGGCCGGCAAGTTCAAGGACGAGATCGTCGCCGTCACACTCAAGGGCAAGAAGGGCGACACCATTGTCGACCAGGACGAATACATCCGCCATGGCGCCACGCTCGACGCCATGACCAAGCTGAAGCCGGCCTTTGACAAGGACGGCACGGTGACCGCCGCCAACGCCTCCGGCATCAATGACGGTGCCGCCGGCGCGCTGCTGATGAGCGAGGCGGAAGCGGTGAGGCGCGGCATCACCCCGCTGGCACGCATCGTGTCCTGGGCAACCGCCGGCGTCGATCCGCAGATCATGGGCACCGGCCCGATCCCAGCATCGCGCAAGGCCTTGGAAAAGGCCGGCTGGTCGGTCGGCGATCTCGACCTGGTCGAGGCCAACGAGGCCTTTGCCGCGCAGGCCTGCGCCGTCAACAAGGACATGGGCTGGGACCCCTCGATCGTCAACGTCAATGGCGGCGCCATCGCCATCGGCCACCCGATCGGTGCTTCCGGCGCCCGTGTCTTCAACACGCTGGTCTTCGAGATGCGCCGGCGCGGCGCCAAGAAGGGTCTCGCTACCCTGTGCATCGGCGGCGGCATGGGCGTCGCCATGTGTATCGAAGCACTCTGAAGAACTCACTAACCGGGCGGCGCGAGCCGCCCGTTCTGTATCCAGTGCCTGCCAAGCCCGACAACAGGGCGGTATCAAAAAAAGGGGAAATGCATGACCAAGGTAGCAATCGTCACAGGCGGATCGCGCGGCATCGGGGCGGCGATCTCGATCGCATTGAAGACCGTCGGCTATTCGGTTGCCGCGAACTACGCCGGCAATGACGCCGCAGCGGCGAAATTCAAGGCCGAGACCGGCATTCCGGTCTACAAATGGTCGGTCGCCGACTATGATTCCTGCGCGGCCGGCATCAAGCAGGTCGAGGCCGATCTCGGCCCGGTCTCGGTGCTGGTCAACAATGCCGGCATCACCCGCGACGCCATGTTCCACAAGATCACGCGCGAGCAGTGGAAAGAGGTCATCGACACCAACCTGTCCGGCGTCTTCAACATGACGCATCCGCTGTGGAGCGGCATGCGCGACCGCAAGTTCGGCCGCGTCATCACCATCTCGTCGATCAACGGCCAGAAAGGCCAGGCCGGCCAGGTCAACTATTCCGCCGCGAAGGCTGGCGACATCGGTTTCAGCAAAGCCCTCGCTCAAGAGGGAGCCCGCGCGGGCATCACCGTCAACGTCATCTGCCCTGGCTACATCGCCACCGAGATGGTCAAGGCGATCGACGAGAGGGTGCTCAACGACCGCATCATCCCGCAAATCCCCGTCGGTCGCCTCGGCGAACCGGAAGAGATCGCGCGCTGCGTAGTCTTCCTCGCATCCGAAGATGCCGGCTTCATCACCGGCTCGACCATCACGGCCAACGGTGGCCAATACTTCGCCTGACGACGTGGCGATGTAGGAGATCGACGGGCCGGCACACCGGCCCGTTTCCGGCACGGTCCCTTTGACGTGCTCGCGACCGTAGCTGACCCAATTCGGCACGCGAAGGTTAACAGCCGGCAGCAGCCCTGTGCAAAAGCTCCCTGGCAACCTGTGGATTCTCGGTGGATAAACTGTTCACAACACAAGATATTGAGGTGAACAAATCGGGAAAATTACGCCATCGCCGATTCGTCGCCGATTCGTTCCGGCTATGAGCTGAACGTTAACGACGACAGCCGGAATCGCCTGCCCAACTGCTTAACGCAGGTTAAGAAAGATCAACAATTTCATAATGTTGGTCGAGGCGCGCCAAGCCACTGATTGTTTCCAGGCAAAGGTTAACGGCAACGCCCTCTTAGCATCAAACGGGCCAGTTCAGCGATTCAGCATGTGGTGCGACTCGCGGTCGCGAAATCCACATGTAGCCGTGAACAAAAGCTGAATCTGCAGGAGTCACTGATTCGTCGCCGATTCGTTCCAGACTCGTTCTATCCGTTAATCCGCAGCCGATTGAAAGCTTGACAAAACCACCTTCTCGCCGCCGACGGAACATTCCGCTTTCGCTTCGCGCCCGAAATCCCTATGTGTCGCCTGTCATACGCGCCATTTGAGGCACGCTCCCGACAACCAGAGGCCAAGAAGCCTTATTTCCAGGTCCCAGAAGCCTTATTCTAGGTTGATGAACATCCAGCCCAAACACACCGAGCCGCTGATCCTGTCGGGCCGCGACGTGACCGCCGTGCTCGGGCCGACCAACACCGGCAAGACCCATCTCGCAATCGAGCGCATGGTGGCGCATGAGAGTGGTATCATCGGCCTGCCGCTCAGGCTGCTGGCGCGCGAGGTCTACGCCCGTGTCTGCGAAAAGGTCGGCGCCCACAAAGTGGCGCTGATCACCGGCGAGGAAAAGATCCAGCCGCCGGGCGCCAGATATTCGGTCTGCACTGTCGAGGCCATGCCGCGCGAGACCGACGCCGCCTTCGTCGCCATCGACGAAGTGCAGCTCGCCGGCGACCTCGAGCGTGGCCACATCTTCACCGACCGCATCCTGCATCTGCGCGGCCGCCAGGAAACGCTGCTGCTCGGTGCAGCCACCATGCATGGCATTCTGCAGCGCCTGCTGAGGGGTGTCTCGGTGGTGACGCGGCCGAGGCTGTCGCATCTTGCCTATGCCGGCTCCAAGAAGCTGACCCGCCTGCCGCGGCGCACGGCGATCGTCGCCTTCTCGGCCGACGAGGTCTACGCCATCGCCGAGCTGATCCGCCGCCAGCAGGGCGGTGCCGCCGTTGTGCTCGGCGCGCTCTCGCCGCGCACCCGCAACGCCCAGGTGGCGCTGTTCCAGTCCGGCGATGTCGATTATCTCATCGCCACCGATGCCATCGGCATGGGTCTCAACCTCGATCTCGACCACGTCGCCTTCGCCCAGAACCGCAAGTTCGACGGCTTCCAGTATCGCAACCTGACCGCGGCCGAGCTCGGCCAGATCGCCGGCCGCGCCGGCCGGCATCTGCGTGACGGTACGTTCGGTGTCACCGGCCAGGTCGACCCGCTGGACGAAGAGCTGATCAAGAAGATCGAAGGCCACGATTTCGATCCGGTGAAGGTGCTGCAGTGGCGCACCGCGCATTTCGACTTTGCCAGCCTCGACGCGCTGAAGCGCTCGATCGAGACCAACGCCCCCGTCGAGGGACTGACGCGGGCATTGCCTGCCGTCGATGCACAGGCGCTCGAGCATCTATCGCGCGACGAGGACATTCGCGCACTCACCACCAATGCCAAGCGCGTGGCGCTGCTGTGGGAAGCCTGCGCGCTGCCCGACTACCGCAGGATCGCGCCGGCGCAGCATGCCGACCTCATCGCTTCCATTTACACGGACCTCGCACGCTACGGCCATGTCGACGAGAATTACATGGCCGAGCAGGTGCGCCGCGCCGATACCACCGAGGGCGATATCGACACGCTGTCGCATCGCATTGCCCAGATCCGCACCTGGACATTCGTGTCGAACCGGCCCGGCTGGCTGGCCGATCAGGCACACTGGCAGGAAAAGACGCGCGAAATCGAAGACAGATTGTCGGATGCGCTGCATGAGCGGTTGACGAAACGCTTCGTAGACCGCAGGACTTCCGTCCTCATGCGGCGCCTTAGAGAAAATACCATGCCCGAAGCCGAAATTAGTCCTACCGGAACCGTCCTTGTCGAAGGCCACCATGTCGGCGAGTTGCAAGGGTTCCGCTTCACCGCCGACCAGACCGCCGGCGGCGAAGACGCCAAGGCGGTGCGCACCGCCGCCCAGAAGGCGCTGGCCGCCGAGTTCGAAGCGCGCGCCGAACGCTTCGGCGCCTCGGCCAATGGCGACATCGCGCTTGGCTCGGATGGTACGCTGCGCTGGATCGGCGCGCCGATCGGCACGCTGGTATCAGGCGAAGACGCGCTGAAGCCGCGCCTGGTGCTGCTGGCCGACGAACAGCTGACCGGCCCGGCGCGCGACAAGGTCGCCGCGCGTGCAGAGCGATTCGTCAATTTCCAGATCGAGTCGCTGCTGAAGCCGCTGGTCGACCTCAGGAACGCCGACCAGATTTCTGGCATCGGCCGCGGCATCGCCTTCCAGCTGGTCGAGAATTTCGGCCTCATCAACCGCCGCGACATCGCCGAGGAGATGAAGTCGCTCGACCAGGAAGGCCGCGCCGCCCTTCGCCGGCTTGGCGTGCGCTTCGGCGCCTACCATGTCTTCGTGCCGGCGCTGATCAAGCCGGCGCCTGCCGGGCTGGTGACATTGCTGTGGGCGCTGAAGAACGACGGCAAGGACAAGCCGGGCTTTGGCGACGTGGTCCATGCGCTCGCCTCGGGTCGCACCTCGGTGGTGATCGACCCTGCTTTCGACAAGACGTTCTACAAGCTTGCCGGCTACCGCAATCTCGGCCGTCGCGCCGTGCGCATCGACATACTGGAACGGCTGGCGGATCTGATCCGTCCGGCGACCAACTGGAAGCCCGGCCTCGGTCAGCGCCCGGACGGCGCCTATGACGGCCAGTCCTTCATGGTGACGCCGCCGATGATGTCGATCCTCGGCGCCACCGCCGACGACATGGAAGAAATCCTCAAGGGTCTCGGCTATCGTGCCGAGCCGAAGCCGGCCGTCGAGGTCAAGGCGCGGCTCGAAGCACAGGACAATGCCGCGCGCGAAGCGGCGGTGGCGAAGCTTGCGACGGAAGAAGCTGCACGAGCCGAGCAGGCCGAAGCGGCGGAAGCCGCGGCAACGGATGCCGCAGCAGAGGCAGCAATCGAAGGGTCGGAGCCGGCATCGGACGCAGTGGCCGTTTCGGAAACCGCGGCCGAAATTCCCGCCGAAATCACCCCCGACGCCGCGGCTGAACCTGCTGCGCCTGCCGTGGAAGAACAGGCGGACGCTCCTGTCGAAACCGTGCAAGACGAAGCGCCTGTAGCCGAGGCTGCGCCCGACGTCGCCGAACCGGCGCCGATTGAACCGCAGGCAGAGACTGAGACTGCCGAGATCGAAGTTGCAGCGGCAGAAGAAGCCGCAACGGCCGAGTTGGTGTCAAATGCCGCGCCGGCAACGGACGCCGCGCCGGACGAACCTGTGGCGGTGACTGAAGCAGCCGCTGGCGAACCCGCTCCGGAAGCCGAAGCGCCAAAACCCATCCTGTTGTGGCGTCAGGGCCGGTTCGAACAGCGTCCGCGCAACCGCGACGACAACCGAAGGAACAATCGCCCACGCAACGGACAAGCGCGCGGTCGAAGCGATGCACCCGTGGATACCGCCGGCGCACCGGCCGTAGCTGCACCCGGAGAACGGCCTGCCCATGAAGGCCGGCGCGATGGAGCCGGCAAGCCGCGCTTCGACCGCTCGAAATTCAAACCCAAGCCGCAGGCCGAAGGCGAACAGCGGCGTGACGGCAGGCCGCAAGGCGAGCGTCCCGACCGCCGTGAGGGCCGTCCCGACTGGAAGGGTGGCAGGCCGGATGCCAAAGGTGGTCCGCAAGGCGGCAAGCCGGCCTTCCAGCCCAAGCCGCGCGAGGAGCGCCCGGTGCGCTTCGACCCGGATTCGCCCTTCGCCAAGCTCGCCGCATTGCGCGACCAGTTGAAGAAGTAGAACCCGGCTCGCTTCGATGGTTGCCGAAGGCCGCCAGCGCATCGACAAATGGCTGTTCTTCTCACGCGCCGTGAAATCGCGCTCGCTGGCGGCAAAACTGGTCGTCGCCGGCCGCGTCCGCATCAATCGCGACAAAGCAGCGCAGGCCTCCGATCAGGTCAAGCCAGGCGACGTCCTGACCATCACGCTCGAGCGCCGCATCTTCATCTGGAAGGTGCTCGGCGCCGGTACGCGGCGCGGCCCGGCCGAGGAGGCCCGTACGCTTTACGAGGACATGTCGCCACCGCCCGCACCGAAGGGCGAAGCCCCTCCCGATGCAATTCCGGGGCTGCGCGAGGCCGGCAGCGGCCGCCCGACCAAGAAGGAACGTCGCCAGACCGACCGATTGCTCGGCGAAGACTGATGCCTGGCGTCCAAAAACACGCAGCGGTTTTGGGACAACGGCACGCCTGAGGCGAGAACTGAGCCCGGCAAACAGACGCTCTGCGGGACATGACTGACTTCCGCCGGGCCTTCAGTCTGGAATTCCATTCCGGAAACACCGGCACCGTCCGCAATGGCTACCCTTGCAAGCGGTCGACAAAGGCGTTACCTGACGGAAAAAGCCCAACAAAATGGGACGTCCCGGAGCCGACCGATGACCTATGTCGTGACCGACAATTGCATCAAATGCAAATACATGGACTGCATCGAAGTCTGTCCGGTCGACTGTTTCTACGAAGGCGAGAACATGCTCGTCATCCATCCCGACGAGTGCATCGACTGCGGCGTTTGCGAGCCGGAATGCCCGGCCGACGCGATCAAGCCTGACACCGAACCCGGCCTCGACAAATGGCTGCAGGTCAACACCGAATACGCCGACAAATGGCCCAACATCACCGCCAAGAAGGAACCGCCGGCCGACGCCAAATCCTTCGACGGCGAGGCCGGCAAGTTCGAGAAATACTTCTCGGCAGAGCCCGGCGAAGGCGATTGACAACACGGCCGCAAAGGCCGGTATTACGCTGGGTAAGAGGCACGTCGCATTAACCGGCTTGACAGGCGGCGCTGGCCTGTGGCCTTCGCTTGTGCAGCAAAACCTTGATTCTTCCGACTTTTTGTGTTACATCAGCGAAACATGCCGGTGACACAACGTCGATTTATGGCGCAGACGCCCCAAATCACTGAAAGGTGAAAATCCCATTCGGACCAGAGCGATCTGGGCCAGGCGGTCGCAATGTCGCGTTTGCCGGTCCGGCTTTTCCGATGGGTTCATCTGTTGTGCGGCTAACGATCGGCTTCCCCGATCGCGCGAGTTCGGACCGGCAGGACGCCGGTGCCACAACAAGGAGTTCAGGGCGTAATGGCAACGATCACCCCGCAGAAGAAGTCCACCGCTGCGCGTCACGGTTTCAAGACCGGCGAGTACATCGTCTACCCGGCGCACGGCGTCGGCCAGATCGTCTCGATCGACGAGCAGGAAGTTGCTGGACACAAGCTGGAACTGTTCGTCATCGACTTTTCGAAGGACAAGATGCGCCTGAAGGTGCCGGTCGCCAAGGCGACCTCCATCGGCATGCGCAAGCTGTCGGAAGAGGATTATGTCGAGCGCGCGCTGAAGGTCGTGCAGGGCCGCGCCCGCGTCAAGCGCACCATGTGGTCGCGCCGTGCCCAGGAATATGATGCGAAGATCAATTCGGGCGACCTGATCTCGATCTCGGAAGTCGTGCGCGACCTCTACCGTGCCGACAACCAGCCGGAGCAGTCCTATTCCGAGCGCCAGCTCTATGAGGCGGCGCTCGACCGCATGGCCCGCGAGATCGCGGCCGTCAACCGCATGTCGGAAACCGAAGCCGTGCGCTTGATCGAGGTCAACCTCAACAAGGGCCCTAAGCGTGGCGCCAAGGCTGACAACGAAGAGGCCGAGCAGGAAGAAGCTGCCTGATCCTTCTCGCCTTTGATTCGAGAGATCCTGCCTGAAACGATTGGAGGCTCCGGTTTGACCGGGGCCTCTTTTGCTTTCGGGCGGCGGCTTCGATGTTGATGATGTACTGCGCACCAGCGTGCTGCATCGCGGCTTGCTGGCGCGCTCCGGGCCGTCCAGCGCGCGTTTTCGGTTAACGTTTGTCCCCACTTGTCGCCTTGCCAGCAAAGCAGACCGCAGCAATGGTTTCGCGCAATTCCTCGTCGGCGATCGGCTTGTGCAGGATGCGGCTGCCGCTGGCGCTGATCTCCTTGAGGCGCGAAGGCGAGGTATCGCCGGTGATGATGATGGTCGGGACAACGCGGCCGATATGGGCGTGAAGCGCACGGATCGCGTCGGTGCCGGTGGTATCATTCTCGAGACGGTAGTCTGCGATGATCAGGTCGACCGGCGCATCGCCGGCAGCCAGCGCCGCCGCATGGGCCTTCCGCGCCTCTCCGGCGGAGCGGCCGGGATAGACACGATGTCCCTCCAGGCTGAGCAAGCGCACCATGGCATCGAGAACATCGCCCTCGTCCTCGACCACGATGATGCCCGCGGCACTGCTGACCGGCGATGTCGTGTCGACCGCTAAGCGAGCTTGCACCGCGCCGGCCTTCGCGACGGTGATGGAAAACAGGGAACCGCGTCCGGATGTCGAAGCCAATTTCAGGGGGTGCCCCAACAGTTCGGCGGTGCGGCGAACGATGGCGAGCCCGAGTCCCAGGCCTTGCGTGCGGTCCCGCGCCGGGTTCTGCAACTGCACGAACTCCTCGAAGACCATCCCCTGCTGATCGGCGGGGATGCCGGGGCCGCTGTCCAGGACCTGTATCTCCACACATGCGCCGCGCCGGCGACAGCCCAGCAGGACACCACCTTGCTTGGTGTAGCGAAAGGCATTCGACACCAGGTTGTTGAGAATGCGCTTCAGCATCATCGGGTCGCTGTCGACGTAGAGGCCGCTGTCGACCACGCGCCACCTAAGTCCGCGCTGTTTCGCCTCGGCGGCGAATTCATTGCGAAGATCACCAAAGAGGTCGCGCAGCGGCACCGCCTCGCTCGCGACCGTGACGATGCCCGCATCGAGCCGGGAGATATCGAGCAAAGCGTTGAGCAGCCCACTGAAGTTGCTGACAACCGATTTCGCTCGGCTGGCCAGGTCGCGCGCCTCGCCGGAGGGTACGTCGCCGCGCTGCCCCAAAACGGCAAGCGTCGAGACCAGCAGGCTCAGGGCATGGATCGGTTGGCGCAGATCGTGACTCGCCGCCGCCAGAAAACGCGTCTTGGCACGGTCGGCGGTTTGCGCCCTGTCGCGTTCCTCTTGCAGATGCTCGACCAGCGTTTCGTTCTCCAATCGCAGGCTGACGGTTTCGCGCAGCATGCGGTAGGTGATACGGCAGTAGTAGAAATTGATCGCCACCAGCGATGCGAGCAGGAACAGGAAGGCGCCGGAAATATCGCTTTGGGTGGTCAGGCAGCGAAGAGCGACCGGCACCACCGTTGCCAGGATGGAACCAACCAGCGCCGGTGGAAAGGCCGACAGAGACGGCACCGTGCCGCAGACGAGACCAGTCAGGACAATGACCGTGAAGGACAGCACGATCGGCGCCTCGGGCATGAAGCCGACCCAGCCAAGCACACCCCACAGAAGGCCCGACATGCAGGAAAACGCCGTAGCCAGCCATGCCCAGCGCAAGATCGAGTGGCGATCCCGGGCGCGGCTGAAAAACCGGCGCGACGCCAGCACCCGGATAGCCGTCAGCAGATACAGCGCCGCTAGCCAGCCGATCAGCCAATTGGTGGAAACGGCCGTTCTCAGCACATAGACCGCCGCCATCTAGATCACGATGTTGGAGATGACCACGCCGTAGGAATTGCGATACAGGAGTTCGATCAGGGCCTGGCGTATCTTGTCTTCCTGCATCGAAGCCCTCCAATTGCCCCAAGTATTCTCCGGGCGGTCTTCCCCGGTACCGTTGATCTACCGGCAACCTGTTTCGCATAGATTGGCGATTGATCCATATACGCCGCTGCAGTCCTGGATGGTGCCGTGATGAATCGCCCGCTCACCGCCATACTCGCCGACGACCATGCCATCGTGCGCGAGGGGCTGAAGCTGCTCATCTCGGCAATGGACAATGTCTCGGTCGTCGCCGAGGCTGCGGATGGCGAGGCGCTGCTTGGCCAGCTGCGAAGCACGCGCGCCGACCTTTTGATCCTCGACCTCGGCATGCCAGGTGTCGCCGGGATGCAGTTCATCGCCACCATCAGGACCTTGGCGCCACGCCTGCGGATCGTGGTGCTGACGGCCAATATCGAGCCGAGGACGGTGCGCGCCGCGCTCAGTGCCGGCGCCAACGCCTACCTGACCAAGGACGGCGATCCCGAGGAACTTGGCGTCGCCATCGAAGCGGTCAAGAACGGAGGCACCTATCTGGCGAAAACCGTTCGCTTCGCCGTCAGCGATATGGGCAGGGGCAGCGAGCCGATAGCCGCACAGGAAATCCTCTCCCCGGTGCCGCTGACGCGGCGCGAACGGCAGATCCTTCAACTGGTGGCGCAAGGCATGATCACGCGCGACATCGCCGAACGGTTGGGGATCAGCCTGCCGACCGCTCGCAAGCATCGCGAAAACCTGATGGGCAAGCTCAATCTCCACAACACCGCCGAACTAACCGTCTACGCGGTTCGTCTGGGATTGCCCGCCGGCTGACATCACAGCCGCGACGATGGGCAACCCCGCAACGTCCCCTTAACCATCGGCAGATTAGCCAAGCCCGATCACGATCCAAATACGGCATCTGCCGTATGTTTTCGGCCTGACCCCCAGCCTACTCCTCCCACGGCTTGATCACATGGGAGGAGCCGTCATGCCGTCGCTGGATCTTTGGATTCCGTTCGCCCTCGCAACGCTCGCCTTCGCCTGCATGCCAGGGCCGGCGATTCTCTACATGACCGCGCAAACGCTGGCCCATGGCCGTCAGGCGGGATTGATGGCGGCACTGGGTGTTCATCTCGGCTGTTACGTGCACATCCTGGCCGCGGCGGTCGGGCTCGCCGCACTGATGGAACACGCGCCGGTCGCTTTCTCGATGATCCGATTGGCGGGCGCCATATATCTTATTTCGTTGGGCCTTGCCATGTTCCTGGGCTGGAACCGGATGGGCGAGGACGGTGCCAGGCCGGCGCCGAACACATTTCGCGACAGCATGGTCGTCGAGATCCTCAATCCCAAGACGGCACTGTTCTTCCTGACCTTCCTGCCGCAGTTCGTGGACCCGTCAGCCGCCATTGCCGTAGGGTTGCAATTCCTCATCCTCGGCATCGTCGTCAATCTCATCTTCTCGATGGCCGACCTGGCGGCGGTCGGCATCGCCTCGCTCGCCGTTGGCCGGTTCACTGGCGGCGGCGCCGGATGGGTGATCCCCAAGACATGCGGTTCGATCCTCATCGGACTTGGCGTGGCGCTCGTCAGCCATCATATCTGAACCTGCAAATGAAAAGCCGCGGCTGGGGCCATCACCCGAATTCAACACACTCTGGGCCGCGCGCTTACGCGCCGCCGCCTTCCTTCTCAGCCTCCTGCTTCAGCGTCGCAATGAAGCGCTTGGTCCGTTGCTGCTCCGGATTGTTGAACAGCACCGCGGCCGGTCCCTTCTCGACGACGAGACCGGCATCGAGGAACACCACTTCCTGGGCGATCTTGGAGGCGAGGCGCAGATCATGCGTCGCCATCACCATGGTCGTGCCTTCGCTGGCGAGCTTGCCGAGCACGTCGACCACCTCTTGCGCCAGCTCCGGGTCGAGCGCCGAAGTCGGCTCGTCGCAGAGCAGCACTTTCGGTGACGGCGCCAACGCGCGGGCGATCGCCACGCGCTGCTGCTGGCCGCCCGACAAGGTCGCTGGCCAAGCGTCGGCCTTGTGCGCCATCCCCACCTTCTCCAGCAAAGCCAGCGCCCGCTCGCGTGCCCTCTCAGGCGGCCATCTCAGCACCGTCACCAGCCCTTCCATGACATTCTCGATCGCGGTGCGATGCGGAAACAGTTGAAAATTCTGAAACACCATGCCGGTCTGCAGCCGCAGGCGCTGGATATCCCTGGCCGGAACCCTGCCGCCGAGGTGGAATTCGAGCGTCTCGTCGCCGATCCGCACCGTGCCCGAGGTCGGGATTTCCAGGAGGTTGATGCAGCGCAGCAGGGTGCTCTTCCCCCCGCCCGAAGGTCCGACCAGCGCCGTGACGCTGCCTTCGGCAATGGTGACCGTCACGCCCTTCAACACGAGATTGTCGCCGAAGCGCTTTTCGATGTTGCTGAGGCCGATCATGAGCGTGCCTCCAGGAAGCCGCCATAGCGGTTGAGCCGGATCTCCAGCCGCGTCTGCAAGGCCGACAGCACCGAACTCAGCGCCAGATAAAGGATCGCCGCCTCGACATAGAGGATCAGCGGCTCATAGGTGGTGGCGACGATGCGCTGCGCCGCCTGGAACATCTCCGGCACGGTGATGGCGGCGGCCAGCGACGTGTCCTTGACCAGCGAGATGAAGGTGTTGGAGAGCGGCGGCACCGCGACCCGGCCGGCTTGCGGCAGAATGGTGCGCCGCATCGCCTGGCCCCAGGTCATGCCGATCGAATAGGCGGCTTCCCACTGGCCTTTCGGCACCGAGCCTATGGCCGCGCGGATGATTTCCGACGTGTAGGCGCCGATGTTCAAGGTAAAGCCGATCAGCGCCGCCGTGAAGGCGTCGAGCAGGATCCCGACCGACGGCAGGCCGTAGAAGATGAGGAACAGCTGCACCAGGAGCGGCGTACCGCGGAAGATCCAGACATAGAAGCGCACCAGCGCGACCAGCGGCTTGGGGCCGAACAGCCGGGCGAGTGCAGCACCCAGGCCGACCGTCAAGCCGAGAGCAAAGGACAATAGCGTCAGCGGCACGGTGAAGATCAGCGCCGCCCACAGGAGCGAAGGCAGCGACTCCAGCATCAGTTGCAGCCAGTGCGGCACGTAAGACCCTCCAGATTGGTCGAAGCAGCTTGGTCAAAGCAAGAATGCGTCGGCCATATCACGACAAAAGCGGCGGGCCGTCAAAGACGGCTCGCCGCTCGATAGTCTCATGGGCGGCGGACCGGCCCGCCTCCCGGATTACTTCGAAACGTCCTGGCCGAAATAGGTGTCGGAGATCTTCTTGTAGGTGCCGTCGGCCTTGATATCGGCCAGCGCCTTGTTGATAGCGGCGACCAGCTCCGGGTCGCCCTTGCGCACGATGACGCCGGAATAGTCGGCGTTTTCCTCTTGCGCGGCGATCCTCACATTGGCGTCGGGCTTGTGCTTCTTGAAGTCGAGGAACGACAGACTGTCATTGATCGTGGCGTCGGCGCGGCCGGTCAGAAGCAGCTGGATCGACTGGTCGAAGCCATCGGTGCCGACCAGTTCGGCGCCGTTCGTTTCGGCCAGCTTGCCGAAATTCGAGGTCAGCGACTGCGCCGACTTCTTGCCCTTGAGATCGGCGAAGCTCTTGATGTCGGTGTTGTCGCCGCGCACGATCAGCACCGCCTTGGAGGCGATGTAGGGATCGGAGAAGTCGTACTTTGCCTTGCGGGCGTCGGTGATGCCGACCTGATTGATAACGGCATCGTAGCGATTGGCGTCGAGGCCGGCGATCAGTCCATCCCACTTGCCTTCGAGGAACTCGGCCTTGACGCCAAGCTTGTCGGCGATCGCCTTGGCGATTTCGACGTCGAAGCCGACCAGTGCACCGGACGTGTCATGGTAGGTGAACGGCGCATAGGTGCCTTCCGTGCCGACCTTGATGACACCGGCGTGCTTGATCTGGTCGAGATTGGCGCCGGCATGGCCTGCAGTGACAGCCAGGGCCTGCAGCGTTCCGGCGATGATGAGCGACTTGAGCCATTTCATTTTTCTGTGATCCCGTCCTTGGCCGGCTGGCCGGCATATTTGTGAGCGCTGGAAACTGACAGATGCAAGCCGAAAAAATAAGGAACAGAATTTCAAAAACAACCGGTTTATGAAACCTAATTCTCCAAATGGCACTTTCTGCTCGTCATCGCAGCCATCACGAACCGTCCTGGGAATCCTTCAGGCAACACAATCCCGCCGCCACGGTCGCGGAACCTTTCCCGCGCATGGCAGTTCTGGCTGTTGTAGGGCACGACGCCGCCATTTCAACCCGGGCGCCAGCCAAGTTTGCAAAGTCATCCGCACCACCCAGGGAGCGCCTCATGATGGAAGACACGGCAGGACGGATCATGGTCCGCGCGGCAATGAAGGCTCCCTACCTCGAGCGTGACGAAGAGCATCGGCTTGCATTGCTCTGGAAAGAGGACAACGACCAGAACGCGCTGCACAGCATCACCGTCGCCCATATGCGGCTGGTCATTTCCATGGCCTCCAAATTCCGCCATTACGGCCTGCCGCTCGGCGACCTGGTTCAGGAGGGTCATGTCGGACTGCTCGAGGCCGCCGCCCGCTTCGAGCCGGAGCGCGAGGTGCGGTTCTCGACCTATGCGACATGGTGGATTCGCGCCTCGATGCAGGACTATATCCTGCGCAACTGGTCTATCGTGCGTGGTGGCACCAGCTCGGCCCAGAAGGCGCTGTTCTTCAATTTGCGACGCCTGCGCGCGCGGTTGGCGAATGGCACGGAGCCGCTCTCCAACGCCACGCTCTATCGCGAGGTGTCGGAGGCGCTTGGCGTCTCCGAAGCCGATGTGGCGATGATGGATTCGCGGCTCTCGGCGCCCGACTCCTCGCTCAACATGCCTATTGCCGACGATGCGGGTTCGACCGAGCGCATGGATTTCCTGATTTCGGACGATCCGCTGCCCGACGAGATCGTCGGCGACAAGATCGATGTCGCGCGCCGCTCGCTCTGGCTGAGGGAGGCGCTTCGCGCGCTCAACGCACGGGAACTGAGGATCATCGAGGAACGGCGGCTGAACGACGAGGGCGCCACACTCGAAGCGCTCGGCGAAACGCTCGGCATCTCCAAGGAACGCGTCCGCCAGATCGAGGCCCGCGCCATGGAAAAGCTCAAGGTCGCATTGGTGAAGCAGAATCCGGAGTTCATGGCGACTGCCGCCTGAACGGCGGCAGGCGTCCAGCGGCGCCTACTTGTCGGTGACGATCTTGACCTTGTCGCCGGCCGAAACGGCGGCACCCGGCGACAGCGCATTGAGCACGCGGAACAGGTCGAGCTTGCGGTCGACGCCGACCATCTGCGCCGAAAGCGAACCCATCGTCTGCCCAGGCTGGACGGTGACGACGCGGATGTGCAGCGGCTTCAGCGCCGCCTTTTCGGCAGCGCTCAAAATCCGGAACGAGCCGCTGACCGAGCGGGCGATCGTGTCCAGCGACGTGCTGGCGGAAGGGGCCGCGGTCAGCAGCCGGTAGACCTGGCCGCCGGCGCGGATGACCGCAATGTCGAACTGCCAGCCTTCGGCGCCGGCATGCGCGGTCGCCGCCTCATTGCCGTTGATGGTTTCCTGCTTGACGCTGCTGTCGACGAGACCAGCCACCCAGCCGCTGCGGATATAGTCCGTCAGCGCCCGGTTCTTGTCGATGGAAACGCCATCGAAACGGATCGCTATGTCGCCGGGGCCGGTGGCCGTCACCGCTGCCGCCGAATTGTCGATGATGAAGCCGTCCGGCACCGTGAACGACACGCCAAGGCCCGGGTGCAGGAAGGTTTCGCCGCGCACATAGCCTTCCTCGGGTGTGTCGCCATAGAGCAGGCCGTCTATGCCGGCGAGGAAGGAATCGCGGTCGCGCGTGCCGACGCCCGGCGCGCCGAACTGGCGGGCATGGCGCTGCGCCAGATCGATGCGCTGCGGCGTGTTGGGGTGCGTGGCCAGGAAGTCCAGGCTGGCATCGGTGGCGCCGCTGATCGAGCGGAAATCGGTATAGGCCGACATCGATTGAAGGAAGCGGCCTGCGGCGAAAGGATCGTAGCCGGCCTCGCCGATCGATTTGATGCCGATGGCGTCGGCTTCCAGCTCCTGGTTGCGCGAAAATTGCGCCAGCCTCAGCTTGCCACGGATCAACGCCGCCTTGGCGGTCGGGCTGTCGCCGAGCACGTCCGAAACCACCTTGGTGGCCAGGCCTTCCTCGGCCTCCAGTTGCTGGCGCTGCAGGCCGTGATTGGCGGTGACGTGGCCCATCTCATGCGCGATGACGGCGGCAAGCTCGGCCGAATCATTGGCCAGCGCCAGGAGGCCGCGGGTGATGTAGAGATAGCCGCCCGGCAGCGCGAATGCGTTGACGTTGGGCGAATTTAAAATGGTGATGCGATAGGTCTGTGTCGGGTTGGCGGACACCACCGTCAAACTACCGACCACCTTGGCGACCATGCGTTCGAGCTTGGGGTCGGAATATTCACCGCCATAAGTCGCCAGGATGCGCGGGTGCTGCGCCTTGGCCAATTCGGCGAGCTTGTTGTTGGCGCCGACATTGTCCACCGTGATCGGCTTGTCGGAAGGCTGGAAGCCGGATTCCTGAACTTCCGGCGGCGTGAACATCTGGCAGCTTGCCAACGCCACGGCAAAGCCAGCCAGCGCGAGAAAGCGCGCCAGCGGTTTCATTCCCAATGTGTTAGCGCCGATCGCCAGAACGGCTTCCTTTCGGGTCCCGGCGCATGATCACGAAAATCGGGGGCGATCTTCGGAACGTGTCATGCGCTATCTCAAACTGCTGCAGCATCCGTGCCCGTCCCTTACGGCGGCGGCGGATACTGCAGGCAAATCACGGCCTGTGCCGGACCGGTAGGGCGACCTAGCCACACTCCCCCGGTCATGGCAAGCAAACGCCACATCGCCTGGAGCCGGTTTGACCGTAAATTATGTCCGCTTCCGGGCAACATCGCGTGATGTGGAATATCCAGCACCCGCGCCGATATAGCGCCGGAACGCCTCCGGACCAGCCCCGGTAAAGAAATCATCAGCCTTGCCGGTTGCCACCACCAACCCATTGTCGACAAACACCATGTGCTCGCCGATGCGGCGTGCATCCTCGGGCTGGTGGGTGACAAATAGCACCGTCATGACGCGTTCGGCATGAACGGCAGCAACCAGATCCAGCATCTCGTCGCGCAAAGCGGGTCCGAGCGAAGCGAAGGGCTCGTCGAGCAGCAACACCGGTCGGTCGCGCACCAGCACGCGGGCCAGTGCGACGCGCTGGCGTTCGCCCCCGGAGAGCTCGCGCGGCAGGCGTTTCTCCTTGCCCGCGAGACCGGTGCGCGCAAGCGCCTCGGCGACCGCGGCGCGGTCCGCCTCGGTCAGTCCCAGGGAGGGCGAGCGGCCGAGCCCGACATTCTGCTCGACGGAAAGATGCGCGAAGAGATTGTTCTCCTGGAACACCATCGACACCGGCCGCGCCGAGGCCGGCTCGGCGCTGACATCGGCCCCGCCGATCAGCACGCGGCCCGATTGTGGGGTCTCGAAGCCGGCGACCAGATTGAGCAGTGTCGACTTGCCCGAACCGCTCGGACCCATGATGGCGGTGATCTTCGCCGTGGCGAACTCGACGTCGAAGACAAGTGGCGCATCGCCATAGCTGCCATAACTGAACGACACATTGTCTAGCCGCACCGGCGCGCCCTTTTCGAGCCTGTTGGCCGCCCTCTCACGCATCGCGGACCTTCTCCCTTCCCAGCCAGTGCGCCGCCACGATCAACGCGAGACAGACGAAGCCGAGCAGCAGTGCCAGGCCGGCGGCATCCTCGGTGCGGTAGCTGCCCATCCGTGCCAGAAGAAGGTAGGGCAATGTCTGCACGGAATCACTGCCGAACAGGGCAATGACACCGAGATCGCCGAGCGACAGCGCCATGGCGAAAGCGAAGGCCGTGGCGAGCGGTCGCCGCAGCGACGGCCAGTCGACCAGCATCAGCCGGTTCCAGCCCGCAATGCCGAGCTGTGCGCAGAGCCGTTCGTGACGCTCGCTCGCCGCATCATAGGCGGGACGCACGGCGCGCAGGGCGAACGGCATCGCCATCACCGCATTGACGGTGACGACCATGACCGGGGCGATGGCAAAGACATCGCCGGCATGGCGCAGCAACACGAACCAGCCGGCGCCGACGACGATCGGCGGCACGACAAGGACAAAACCGGCGCCTGTATCGGTGGCGCGTTCGAGCAGTGTCTTTGCGCCGGCACGGCGGTTCAGCGCCAGTGCCCGCCGCGCCATGGTCAGCGCCAGCGACAGCATCACCGAAAGCAGCGCCGACAGAAAGGCGAGCGCCGCGCTGGTCAGCGTTGCCTGCCGGACAGTGGCCTCTCTGGCCAAACGGCCGAGGTCCGCACCCAACCCGGCCACCACGGTTGCCGCCATCGGCCCAACGACGAACAGCAGCGCCAGGATGATGACTAGCGCGTTCAACCAGGTCTCGCTCCGATTGACCGAGAGATAGCGGCGTTGCGCGACCGGCAAATTGGTGTCGCCGACCACATTGGCGCCCAGGCGCGTCAGGGTCAGCACAACGATAAAGGTCAAGGCGATCTGCAACAGCGTCAATGTAACGGCCCGGGCGGGATCGAAATCGAAGCGCAGCGCCTGGTAGATGCCGACCTCAAGCGTCGTCGCGGCCGGCCCGCCGCCGAGCGTCAGCACGATGGTGAAGGATGTGATGCAGAGCATGAACACCAGCCCGGCGACGCCGGGCAGTGCGGCGCGCAGCGTTGGCCATTCGATCAGCCGGAACGCCGGCCGCGCCGCCATGCCGAGCTGGCTCGCCAACCGCCATTGGTCGGCCGGTATGGTCTGCAGCGCCTCGAGGAACAGCCGCGTCGCCAGCGGCAGGTTGAAGAAGACATGGGCGACGAGGATGCCGGACAGGCCATAGATGCCCGGCCAGCTTCCCCCGCCGATCACGGCAAGCACGCCGGCGAAATAGCCGGCACGGCCATAAAGCGCCAGGATGCCGAGTGCTGCGACAATAGCCGGCAGCGCCAACGGCACGGCGAAGATCTGCAGGATGAAGGCGCGAGCGAAGAAACGTGGGTGCCGCGACAGAGCGCGCGCCACGAACAGCGCCGGGATGACCGAAAGCAGCGTCGAGAGCGCCGCTTGCCAGAGCGTGAAGCGAATGACGCGAAGCAGATAGGGATCGAAGGTTGCCCAGGCGCCCGAGAAATCATGGGCGCCCTCGAAAAGCAGGCCAGCAAACGCGCCGCCGATCAGCAGCGCGATTGCAGCGAGCGCGAGGGTGCCAGCGGTGATGCGGGGGTCAGACGCGCGTTGCACGCTGGACCACCATTCTTTCCATCGCGGCAATTACAAAGGATTGCGTTCCTTGGCGCCCCCCTCTGTCCTGCCGGACATCTCCCCCTCCAGGGAGGAGATCGGCCGTCACCCATGCTTCCGCTAGTCTCCAACGTTGCCGGACTATAACCAGCAACGACGCTGCCAATCTCCCCCCTTGAGGGGGAGATTGCCGGCAGGCCAGAGGGGGGTGGAGTGGCGCGAACATCAAAAGAACTCGCAAGCCTACTTGCTCATCACCGCCAGCCATTCATCGACCCAAGCCTTGCGGTTGGCAGCGACCTCTTGCGGGCTGAACAGCAAGGTCTTGGTCGGCTTGACCAGTTTGTCGAAGGCCGGATTGAGCGGCTTGTCGGTCTTGCCGGCCGGGAACATCCAGTTGGTCTCGGGGATGGCATCCTGGAATTTCGGCCCGGTCATGAAGGCGATGAACTTGGCCGCCAGCGGGTTCTTGGCCCCCGCCGTGGTGATACCCGCGACTTCTATCTGCAAATACTCGCCCTCCTCGAACGACGCTGCCTGATAGCGCTCTGTCTTCTCGGCGACCATGTGGTAGGCCGGCGACGTCGTGTAGGACAGCACCATCGGCGCCTCGCCCTTGGTGAACAGCCCATAGGCCTCGCTCCAGCCCGGCGTCACGGTCAGCACTTTCGCCTTGAGCTTGGCCCAGGCCTCGGGCGCCTTGTCGCCATAGACTGACTTGACCCACAGAAGCAGACCGAGGCCCGGCGTGGAGGTGCGCGGATCCTGGATGACGATCTTGTCATCGGCACTGCCCTCGACCAGCTCTTTCAGGCTTTTCGGCGGGATCTTCAGCTTCTCGGTGTCGTAGACGACGGCGAAATATCCGTAGTCAAAGGGGACAAAAGTATCGTCGCTCCAGCCACCCGGCACGTTGACATCAGTTACGCCGCCATGCGGCGCGAACAAGCCTGACGCCTTGGCATCGGCGGTGAGATTGGTGTCGAGGCCAAGCACGATATCGGCCTTGGTCGATGCGCCTTCCAATCTGACGCGGTTGAGCAGCGCGACGCCGTCGGCGACCGAGACGAACTCGACATCGCAGCCGCATTCGGCCTCGAACTCCTTCTTCACCACGGGACCCGGACCCCAGTCGGCGGTGAAGCTATCATAGGTGTAGACGGTGAGCTTGTCCTTGGCCAAGGCCGGTCCGGACAAGGCCACGACCGTTGCTGAAACAAGAGCGTATAAAAACGTGCGCATCGGCGCCTCCTTCGTTCGAATTGAAAGGAATTGAGGCGTCGGACTGTCCGAAACGTCTAATCCCTCCGCCGGTACAAACCGGATCAGGTTCAGCGGGTTGGCGAGACTGCCTCTCAGCCGGTCCGCGAAGATCGCGTCCGGCACCCCGTTAGAGCGTTTCGACACATAGGCCGGGCCGATCCCCCATGCAAGTGGGAGTTTGCCGCCTTCCGTTTCCCGTGCCGGGCTGGTAAGGGCCACACGATATGAGCACATTCACCATCCTGCTTGGCGGCGATCTCATCCGCACGCCACGGCTCGACCGCCAGGCCGAAGGCTCCCGCGTCATCGCCGCCGACGCCGGCATCGGGCATGCGCGGCTGCTGGGTCTCGTGCCCGAACTGTGGGTGGGCGATTTCGATTCCGTGCCAGCCGAGCTGCCTGACGATCTCGCTTCCGTGCCGCGCCGGACCTTCCCGGCGGAAAAGGACCAGACCGATGGCGAACTGGCCATTGCCGCCGCACTCGAGCGCGGCGCGACCCGCCTGGTGCTCGCAGGTGCTTTCGGCGGCAAGCGCGCCGACCACGCTTTCCTGCATCTGGCGCTTGCCCTGCGGCTGGCCGAGGCCGGGACTGATGTGCTCCTGACCAGCGGCGCCCAGGAAGGCATCCCGCTGCTGCGCGGAACGGCCGGCTTCGACTATGCCGATGGCACGCTGTTTTCGGTGCTCGGCTTTTCCGAGCTCGCCGGCCTGACCGTCACCGGCGCCAAATGGCCGCTGAACCACGTCAAGGTGGTGTTCGGTTCGTCGCTGACCATCTCCAACGAGGTCAAGTCCGACAAGACCGGGGGCCGCCTCGAAATCGCGCTCGGCCATGGCCGCGCGATGCTGCTCGCTCATCCCTATCCCTTACCTGAAAGCTGACATGGCCCCGCCTCTTCTCAACCTCGACGGGATAAAACTGACCTTCGGCGGCACGCCGCTGCTCGACGGCGCCGCCTTGACGGCTTCGGCCGGCGACAAGATCGCACTGGTCGGCCGCAACGGGTCGGGCAAGTCGACCCTGCTGAAGATCGCCGCTGGCCTGATCGAGCCGCAGGATGGCGAGGTGTTCCGCCAGCCTTCGGCGACCGTCCGCTATCTGCCGCAGATGCCCGACATGGAAGGTTTTGCCACCGTCCGCGCCTATGTCGAGGCCGGGCTTGGCCCCGCCGACGATCCCTACCGCGCCAGCTATCTGATGGAGCATCTCGGACTGTCGGGCGAGGAGCGGCCCAACGATCTGTCGGGCGGCGAGGCGAGGCGCGCTGCCCTTGCCCGCGTCATGGCGCCGGAGCCAGACATCCTGCTGCTCGATGAGCCGACCAACCATCTCGACCTCTCGGTCATCGAATGGCTGGAAGAAGAACTCATCCGCACCTCCTCGGCACTGATCGTCATCTCGCACGACCGCCGCTTTCTCGAACGTGTGTCGCGCGCCACCATCTGGCTCGATCGCGGCCAGACCCGCAGGCTGGACAAGGGCTTTGGCCATTTCGAGGAATGGCGCGACCTGGTCCTGGAGGAAGAAGAGCGCGAGCAGCATAAACTCGGCCGCCAGATCGTTCGCGAAGAGCATTGGCTGCGCTACGGCGTGACGGCGCGGCGCAAGCGAAACATGCGCCGGCTCGGCGAGTTGCAGACCATGCGCCAGCGTTTTCGCGGCCATCGGGGTGCCGAAGGGTCGGCGACCATGGTGGCGAGCGACGCCGCCGAGTCCGGCAAGCTGGTGATCGAGGCGAAGAACATCGAGAAGAGCTTTGGCGATCTCACCGTGGTCAAGGGGTTTTCGACCCGCATCCAGCGCGGCGATCGCGTCGGCCTGGTCGGGCCGAACGGCGCCGGCAAGACGACGCTCTTGAAGATGCTGACCGGCGAGATGAAGCCGGACGCCGGTTCGGTGCGGCTCGGCACCAATCTGGAGATCGCCACGCTCGACCAGAAGCGCGAGGCGGTCGACCCGCAGGAGACGCTGGCGCAATATCTCACCGACGGGCGCGGCGAGAACCTCGTCCTCAATGGCGAGCAGCGCCACGTCGTCTCCTACATGAAGGATTTCCTGTTCAAGCCGGAGCAGGCACGCACCCCGGTGCGCGAGTTGTCCGGCGGAGAACGGGCACGGCTCTTGCTGGCGCGGGTGCTGGCGCGGCCGGCAAACCTTCTGGTGCTCGACGAGCCGACCAACGATCTCGATATGGAGACGCTGGAACTGCTGCAGGAACTGGTCGCCGGCTTTGCCGGCACCGTCATCCTGGTCAGCCACGACCGCGATTTCCTCGACCGCACCGTGACCAGCCTGATCGCGCCGGATGGTGAAGGCCGCTGGATCGAATATGCCGGCGGCTACTCCGACATGCTGGCGCAGCGCGGCGGCACCAGGCTGGACGACCGCAAGGCGCGTGCGAAGGCCGAAAACGGCGAAGCGCCAGTGACGACCAGAAGTGAAGCGGCCGCGCCAAAGGGGCCGGCGAAGAAACTGTCGTTCAAACAGAAATTCGCGCTGGAATCGCTGCCCAAGAAAATCGAGGCTGTGACGGCTTCGATCTCAAGGCTGGAGAACAACATCGCCGATCCGGCCTATTACGAGCGCGACCCGGCCTCCTTCCAGAAAACCATCGCCGCCCTCGACAAGGAGCGCGCCACGCTGGCGGCGCTGGAGGAAGAGTGGCTGGAACTGGAGATGCTGCGCGAGGAGATGGAAGGGTAAGGGATTGTGTGTGAACTTTTATGCGCCTACATTATGCGCATAAAAGAGAGCGATTTCCATGCTTCAATCGACGTCAAAACCTCAACGGCAATCCGTCAACACGTCCATCGATTCCCAGTTGATCAGCGACGCGAAAGCGTTGGGCATCAACATTTCCCGTGCCGCCGAGGCGGGGATCGCGAAAGCGATTGCGGCGGAAAAGACGCGTCGATGGCAAGAGGAAAACAAAGAAGCCATTGAAAGCTCCAATGAATATGTCAGGCGCAACGGACTGCCATTAGCCAAATACCGGCTGTTTTGATGGCACGTTACGATCTTTATCGGAATGCTGAAGGCGGCGGCTATTTTCTCGATGTTCAGTCCGACCTTCTTGAAGGACTGAGCACAAGAGTCGTCATTCCGTTGATGCCGCCCAACATAGCACCGGTTCCGGGCCGCCGACTAAATCCGACCTTCGCTATCGATGGCAAAGATCATGTAATGGTCACGCAGTTCATGTCAGCCTTGATGGCCTCTGAATTGCCGGATGCCGAGGGAAATCTCTCCCGGCACCACGACGACATCGTCGCCGCGCTCGATATGTTGTTCCAGGGCTTCTGAGTCAACGAGGCTTCGGGCCGGCTTCCTTCTCAGCCCGCCGTCTTCGCCTGCCAGGCCTTGATTGCCTCGTCGAACACCTTCTCGCCGGGAATGCCCTTTTCCATGGTCAGCAGTGCCCGCCGTCCGGTCTTGTAGACGACCGGTACGTCGATCCAGTCCTGGCCGCGAAGCAGGGTCATGTTGGCGTCTTCGTCGGCCTTGGTATCGTTGAGCGCGACGAGGAAGAAGCCGTCGGCGATCTTGGCCGGAATGCCGATCAACGGGCTGCCGGCATCCTGCTCCGAACCCTTCATGGCGACGCGCAGGATGTTGTCGACACCGCCGCCCTCGAAACCGTCGGGCGTCAGGAAGATCATCTCGATGATATGGCTGGCCGGCAGTGTCTGGTCGGTGTTGCGGCGGATGGTCATGCGCAACTGGATGTCCTTGCCGGGAATGGTGGCCTCGGCGCGGATCGCCGGCTCCGGCGGCAGGTCGCCACCGGGCGATTCCTGCACCAGCGACCAGACGATGTTGCCGGGCTCGGCGGAACCCTGGGCAGTGCTGGTACGCTCCTCATAGAAGATCGCCTTCTGGCCGACAGGCAGAGCGGCTTCCGCAGGCGCAGCTGCCGTGGCGGGCGGCGCGGCGCCGGCCGGTGCGGTCGGCGTGCCGGCAGCATCGGCTGGCGCTGCCGGGGCAGCTCCGTTGGCAGGCGGTGTTGCGGGGGCGGCACCTGTAGCGGGGGGCGCTGCCGCGGCAGGTGTGCCTGCGGCCGGAGCGGAAATCGCCGGTGGGTTCGTCGCCGAGGGCGGCGTGGTCAGCGCGGCGACCGATTCGCCTTCGCCGATGCCGCTTTGGCCACCGGCCGGACCCGGGTCGACTTCACTGCCCTGCGGCGTCAGCCGCTGCGTGAATTTCGTGCTTTCGGCTTCCGTGCCGCCAGCCGCGGGCGCCG
This sequence comes from Mesorhizobium sp. M0239, assembly GCF_040321815.1. NCBI lineage: Bacteria > Pseudomonadati > Pseudomonadota > Alphaproteobacteria > Hyphomicrobiales > Phyllobacteriaceae > Mesorhizobium > Mesorhizobium sp. M0239. The sequence continues at coordinate 155,664 of NZ_JAMYSG010000013.1, read as the reverse complement.
GAGGCGTTGCCGCGGCATCGGTTGCCGGCTTGGCAGGCGCTGGTTTCACCGGCTCGGTCTTGGCGACCTGATTGCCGCCAAACCCAAGCATTTTGCCGAAGGCATCCTTGTTCAGCCAGATTCCGTAGCCGCCGCCGGCTACGACCAGAAGAGCGACGACGGCCGCGATCAGCCCACCATAGCTGCGCTTGCGCTCGGCGGGACGCAGGCGCTGGAAGGTATCCGACACCGGCTCTTCGTCGCTGGAAAAGACATCGGCCTCGTCCTCCTCCTCGTCGGCATCCATACCTGGAAGAGGCGTGTCGGCGCGAGCCAGCTGGGAAGGCGCCGGCGTCGCCCTTTGCCAGCTCGGCTCGACCTTGGCGGCAGGTGGTGGCGCGGGCTGATAAGATTCAGGCTTTGCAGCGGGCGGTGCCGGCCAGGCTGATTCGGCCTTGGCCGGCTGCCGTGTATGGGTTGGCTGATTCTTGTTGCGATCGATCGACGAAAAGATGTGTTCCAGCTCCGCCAGCGGATCGGTCTCCGGCAGGCTCTTGGCATAGTCCCGCTCGACACTCGCGATCGCGTCTTCCAGCGAACGCATCTGCGTGGCTATGGCTTCGGCGGCCGGCGGCGGCGAATATTCCTCAAGCTTCTTCGCCAGCATGGTGCGAACGCTGGCATAGATGCGCGTACGCTTTTCCGGCGTCTCGTCACCATGCTTGCCGAGCGCCTTTTTCAGAATAGCAACGTAATCTGCCATGCTTCAGTCGACCTGTATTTTGTTTCCGCGCCGGCCCCCGCAAATCGGCCGCGATGCCCGGAAAGGCTTCAGAAACTAGTCTTGAAACGGATCGGTCACAAGTATCGTGTCGTCCCGTTCGGGGCTGGTGGAAAGGAGTGCGACCGGGGCGCCGATCAGCTCTTCGATGTAGCGGACGTATTTGACGGCCTGGGCCGGCAGATCGTTCCAGCTGCGCGCGCCGGCAGTGGTGCCTTTCCAGCCCTCGAGCGTCTCGTAGACCGGCTCGACACGTGCCTGCGCGCCCTGGCTGGCCGGCAGATAATCGATCATCTCGCCGTCGAGACGATAACCTGTGCAGACCTTGATCTCGTCCAGCCCGTCGAGCACGTCGAGCTTGGTCAGCGCGATGCCCTTGATGCCGTTGACAGCGACGGCCTGGCGTACCAGCACCGCGTCGAACCAGCCGCAGCGGCGCTTGCGGCCGGTGACGACGCCGAATTCATGGCCGCGCGTGCCGAGGAATTCGCCGACCTCGTTCTTCTGCTCGGTCGGGAAAGGACCCTCGCCGACGCGTGTCGTATAGGCTTTGGTGATGCCGAGCACATAGCCGATGGCGCCTGGGCCGACGCCGGAGCCGGCGGCAGCCTGTCCGGCAACGGTGTTCGACGAGGTCACGAATGGATAGGTGCCGTGGTCTATGTCAAGCAGCGTGCCCTGCGCGCCCTCGAATAGGATACGCTCGCCAGCCCGGCGCTTGTCGTCGAGGATTTTCCAGACCCGGTCCATATAGGGCAGGATGTCGTCGGCGACCGAGGTCAGTTCCTGCATGATCGCGTCATGCGTGACTTCCGCATGGCCAAGCCCCCGACGCAGCGCATTGTGGTGCGTCAGCAGCCTGTCAACCTTCACGGGCAGTGTTTCCAAATCCGCCAAGTCCATCACCCTGACCGCGCGCCGGCCCACCTTGTCCTCGTAGGCGGGGCCGATGCCACGACGGGTCGTGCCAATCTTCGTCCCGGAATTGGATGCGGCGTCCTCACGGAATCCGTCCAGCTCCCGATGCAGGGACAGGATAAGCGCTGTGTTTTCGGCTATTTTCAGGCGATCCGGTGCGACTTCGACACCTTGCGCCTTGAGCTTGGCCACCTCGGCGACGAAAGCATGCGGGTCGAACACGACGCCATTGCCGATGATAGACAGCTTGCCCTGGCGCACGACGCCCGACGGAAGCAACGACAGCTTGTAGACCTTGCCGTCGACGACCAGCGTATGGCCGGCATTGTGGCCGCCCTGGAAACGCACCACGACATCGGCCCGCTCCGACAGCCAGTCGACGATCTTGCCCTTGCCTTCGTCACCCCACTGCGAGCCGACGACCACCACATTGGCCATGTTTCTTTTCCCTTGAGACGCCGCCAAGCGGCTTGAATATGGTTCGAAACGACAGGCCTCTATAACGTCAAGACCTCGCGAGCGCGACCTTTCTTTGCCGTCGAAAATGCCCTGAGGCACAACAATTTTCGGCTTTGACATCATTTACTTGGGCGAGCGAGGGCAATAGGCCGGCAAACACCGCAGCTCCGGCGACTGGAATCCCGCGATGCATCGAAGCGCCTACATATTCCTGCTGCTCACCACCTTGCTCTGGGGCGGAAATTCGGTGGCCGGCAAGCTGGCGGTCGATCACGTCTCGCCGATGACGCTGGTCTTCCTGCGCTGGGTTCTGGCCGTGGCGATCATGCTGCCCATCGGCTGGAAGACCATCCAGAAGGACTGGCCGGTCGTCCGCAAGCACTGGTTCGTGCTGGTCGCCCTCGGCGCCAGCGGCTTCACCCTGTTCAACACCATCTTCTACACGGCGCTCAACTACACGACAGCGATCAATGTCTCGATCGAACAGGCGGCGATGCCGACCCTGATCATGACTGCCAATTTCGTCTTCTTCCGCCTGCGCGTGAACTGGGCGCAGATTGTCGGCGTCGTGCTGACCATCGCCGGCGTGATCCTCACCGCCTGCCATGGCGATCCGCGCCGGCTGTTGACGCTGGAACTCAATTTCGGCGATGCCATCATGCTGGTCGCCGTGTTTCTCTACAGCGGCTATTCGGTCGGACTGCGGTTGAAACCGGTGATGCATTGGCAAAGCCTGATGCTGGCCCTGTCGGTTGCGGCACTCGTCACTTCGCTGCCGTTCTTCCTGTGGGAGGTCGTCGCCGGCAAGGTCATCATGCCCGACGCGCGCGGCTGGACCGTCATCGTCTATACGGCGATCGGCGCCTCCGTCGTTTCGCAGATCTTCTACATCAGAGGCAACGAACTGATCGGCGCCAACCGCGCCGGCCTGTTCATCAATCTGGTGCCGATCTTCGGCACGCTGCTGTCGGTGCTGATCGTCGGCGAGACGTTCCACCTCTATCAGGTACTGGCTTTGGTGCTCGTGCTGGGCGGCATCGGGCTTGCCGAATACAGCGGGCGCAAGATGGCGTTGGCGGACCACCGCGGATGACATGTGGCGGCTGACGCCCTCCGCCGTCGCGGCAATTCACGCGAACGGCCTGGACTTCGCCAATGGCCGCGGAACGGCGGCATAAACCCTGCCGCGTCCCCACTTGGAACATTTCACCTCCAGCGGAGTTTGAACGGCAGGGAGGCGACATGATGAGCCACAACCCTCGCAGCACGGCAAGCATCGCTGGTCACCCTATCCATCCCATGCTGATTCCGTTTCCGATTGCTTTTTTCGTCGGCACCTTCGTTTGCGATCTTATCTTCTGGCGAACAGCCGATCCCGGATGGGTCACCGGATCGCTCTGGCTTCTCGGCGCCGGCCTGATCATGGCTGCCCTGGCTGCGCTTGCTGGCCTGACGGATGTTCTCGGCGATGTTCAGATCCGCAATCTCACGACGGCATGGCTCCATGCCGGCGGCAATGTACTCGTCGTGTTGATCGAGCTTTACAACTGGTACTTGCGGTATACCGGCGGAGCGGCGGCCGTGATGCCAACCGGCTTCGTCCTATCGCTGATCGTGGTTCTCATCCTGCTGTTTACGGGCTGGAAGGGTTGGGAACTGGTCTACCGACATCGGGTGGCTGTCTCCGATGGCTCGGACGAGTTGACCTGAACCGGCCGCCGCGGCGGCCGGCATCAACGAGGGCGACCCCTGTCCTCGATCACATCGCGTTGACGTCGAACTGCAGCCGCTTGGCCGAGTCGATCGACTTATGCGCCTTGACCTTTTCCAGCACGGCTTCCGGGAACGGCGCGTCGAGATAGAGCAGCGCTATGGCATCGCCGCCCGGCCGGTTGCGGCCGAGCTGGAAGTTGGCGATGTTGACGCCATTCTCGCCGCAGACAGTGCCGAGCAGCCCGATAATGCCCGGCGCGTCGGCATTGGTGGTGTAGAGCATGTGCTGGCCGACCTCGGCATCGAGATTGATGCCCTTGATCTGGATGAAGCGTGGCTTGCCATCCGAGAAGCATGTGCCGGCGATCGAGCGCGTCATGTGCTCGGTCTTCACCGTCAGCTTGATATAGCCGTCGAAGACGCCCGACTTGTCGCGCTTGACCTCGGCGACGATGATACCGCGCTCCTTCACCATGATCGGCGCCGACACCATGTTGACGTCGGAGACCTGAGGCCGGATCAGTCCGGCGAGTGCGGCGCTGATCAGCGCGCGCGTGTTCATCGTCGCGGTGGAGCCGTCGAACAGGATCTCCACCTCCTTGATCGGATCCTCGGTGACCTGGCCGACGAAGGCGCCGAGCACCTCGGCAAGCTTGACGAACGGCTTCAGCCGCGGCGCCTCCTCGGCGGTGATCGACGGCATGTTGATGGCGTTGGAGACGGCGCCCTTGATCAGATAGTCGGCCATCTGTTCGGCAACCTGCAACGCGACATTCTCCTGGGCCTCCGTCGTCGAGGCGCCGAGATGCGGCGTCGCCACCACATTCTCCATGCCGAACAGTTCGTTGTTCTCGGCGGGTTCGACCTCGAAGACGTCGACGCCGGCGCCGGCCACCTTGCCGCTCTTCAGCGCCGCGATCAGGTCGGCCTCGACGATCAGACCGCCGCGTGCGCAATTGATGATGCGCACGCCCTTCTTCATCTTGGCGATCGCCGCGGCATCGATGATGTTGCGCGTCTTGTCGGTCAGCGGCGTGTGCAGGGTGATGAAATCGGCGCGGGCGAACAGTTCGTCGAGTTCGACCTTGTCGACGCCAAGCTCCTCGGCACGGCTGTCCGACAGGAACGGATCGAAGGCGATGACGTGCATCTTGAGGCCAACGCCGCGTGTCGCGACGATCGAACCGATGTTGCCGCAGCCGATGACGCCCAGCGTCTTGCCGGTGATCTCAACGCCCATGAAGCGGTTCTTTTCCCATTTGCCGGCATGGGTCGAGGCGTTGGCTTCAGGGATCTGGCGCGCCAGCGCAAAGATCATCGCCACCGCATGTTCGGCTGTGGTGATCGAGTTGCCGAAGGGCGTGTTCATCACGATGATGCCCTTGCGGCTTGCCGCCGGGATATCGACATTGTCGACGCCGATGCCGGCGCGGCCGATGACTTTGAGATTGGTAGCGGCGTTGATCAGCTTTTCGGTGACCTTGGTCGCCGAGCGGATGGCGAGGCCATCATACTGGCCGATCACTTCGGCGAGCTTTTCCTTGTCCTTGCCGAGATCGGGCAGATAGTCGACCTCGACGCCACGATCCTTGAATATCTGCACGGCGGTGGGGGAGAGTTTGTCTGAGACGAGAACGCGGGGCGCCATGGCGACCTCCTTGAAATGGATTTGATCCTGATGGGAATGGGCGGCCCGGAGGCCGCCGCGAATGATCTCAGGCCGCCGCTTTGAGCGACGCCTTCTGTGCGGCGAAGGCCCAGTCGAGCCAGGGCAGCAGCGCTTCCAGATCCGACGTCTCGACCGTCGCGCCGCACCAGATGCGCAGGCCGGGCGGTGCGTCGCGATAGGCACCGATATCGTAGGCGACGCCTTCCTTGTCGAGCACCGACACCAGCCCCTTGGCGAAAGCCGCCTGCCCGTCGGCGTCGAGCTCGGACACGTCCGGATCGGTGAAGGACAGGCAGACGGACGTGTTCGACCGTGTCGCCGGCTGGACGGCGAGATGACCGAGCCAGGAGGATTTGCCGACAAAGCGATCGAGGACGGCCGCATTGGCATCCGCCCTGGCGATCAGCGCGTCGAGGCCGCCGGTCGACTTCGCCCAGTTGAGCGCATCGAGGTAATCCTCGACGCACAGCATCGAGGGGGTGTTGATGGTCTCGCCCTTGAAGATGCCTTCGATCAGCTTGCCGCCCGAAGTCAGGCGGAAGATTTTCGGCAGCGGCCATGAAGGCTTGTAGGTCTCCAGCCGCTCGACGGCACGAGGCGACAGGATCAGCATGCCGTGAGCGCCCTCGCCGCCCAGCACCTTCTGCCAGGAGAACGTGACGACATCGAGCTTTTCGAAGTCGAGCCTCTGCGCGAATGCGGCGGAAGTCGCATCGCAGACGGTCAGGCCCTTGCGGTCCGCGGGAATGAAATCGCCGTTCGGCACGCGCACGCCCGACGTGGTGCCGTTCCAGGTGAAGACCACATCGCGGTCGAAATCGATCCTGGTAAGATCAGGCAGTTCGCCGTAGCCGGCTTCGATCTTGCGCACATCGGCGAGCTTCAATTGCTTGATCACGTCGGTGACCCAGCCGGAGCCAAAGCTCTCCCAGGCGACCATGTCGACGCCGCGCTCGCCGAGCAGCGACCACAGCGCCATCTCGACCGCACCGGTGTCCGACGCCGGCACAATGCCGATGCGATAACCCGCCGGGACCTGGAGAATCTCCCGCGTCAGCTCGATCGCCTGTTCGAGCTTGGTCTTGCCGATCTTGGCGCGGTGGGAACGGCCGAGCGCGGCATTGTTCAGCGCCTCGACCGACCAGCCGGGACGTTTTGCACAGGGACCTGAGGAAAAATTGGGGTTTGCCGGACGGAGTCCGGGCTTCGTATGCGTCGTCATCGTGGTCTATCCTTCCAGATAGTGGCCCCTCGTTGGGGAGGGGTGGCCCACGGACGGCGATATGCGTTCAGGCTTCGGGCGTCAAGAGGAAAGTTTTTGTCGCTGCCGGGATACCGGCGATCCCTGATCGGGATGTCGTGACTTCAAACGCAAACGGCGGACCCCGAAGATCCGCCGTCCTGAACCTCGTGCTCGCCGCGCCTACCAGAGATCGTAGCGCAGCCCGAGCTTGACCTGATGGTTGCTGATACCTTTTTTGACCGGATAGGAGGTCAGGCTCTCAGCCGTCACATATTCAGCGTCCGGGGCGGAGAAATACTGATAGCCCAGGTCGACGGAAACGTTCTTCGATACCTGATAGGCGAGGCCCGCATTCAGCGTGTAGGCCAGCGAGTACTGGGTCTTGCTGTCACTTACGGCGAAATCGTCCGTGTCGTCGCCATTGTCGGTGAAATAGCTTGCCGACAGGCTGCGCTTGCTGCGGACGACCCCGATACCGGCGCCGAGATAGGGTGTGATGCCGACATAGGTGCCAAGATCGACATAGCCGTTGAGTATGCCCGACAAGGCGTAGTTCTTCAGGGATGCCGACGCCACGGTCGGCTCTGCCGCAGTCGCTGAATCGTCATAGCCGACGCCGATCTCGTTGCCAGGCAGATAGCCGAGATTGAGGTCGGCGCGCAGATAGTCGTTGAAATGGTAGCCGAAGCCGATGCTGGCAAAGATCGGATCTTCTTTGTCGCTGAAGCTTGCAGGTGGCGAAGGTGTGAAGGCGAAATCCTCATTTTTGAAGCTCTTCTGCGCCAGATAGGAGACGTCGCCGCGCAGGTACCAGCCGGAACCGACCTCGACCGGGACATAGTCGGGCGCCTGGTCGACATAGATCGGCGGGTCATAATCGGCCGCGTGCACCGGCGTCAGCGGCAGGAGGGCTAGTGCACCGAGCGCCAGCGCCATACGCGATGTAAGTTTCATGGTCCCCGACTCCCGAATTTGGCGCAGCCCGCAATCGCAGCGGCAGCCATCGTTTCAAGGAGCATTGTTAACCATAGTGGTTAAGTGCCGGTTAAGGCTAACAGAGCGTTAGCGGATTCATTTCCGCTGTTGATTCTAGGCGGCCAAACGAAAAACCGCCCGGCTTGAGGCCGGACGGTCGAAGAATTCAAGTGATGAAGAATTCAAGTGATGTAGATGGCGTTACTTGGTGTAGATCGGCTCGGGTTCGGGCTGGTAGGCGACGACCGGCGCGGCGCAACCGTTGCTGCCGCCGAACTGATAGCGCAGGCCACCGCGCACTTCGTGGGTATTGAAGCCGTGATCGAAGCCCGGCCCCGCGCTGCTCGTATCAAATTCGAACATGCGGCCGCCCTGGATATGGGAGAAGCGGTAGCCGGCGTCGAGGATGACCTTGTCGGTCAGGCAGTACGAGGCGCCGGCCATGACCGCGTAAGCGAAGCGCCAGTTGGATGATCCGGGATTGGTCTCAGTGGTGTTCGGGTCATAGACGGTATCCCACTTGACCCGGGCACCGCCGATACCGGCGCCGACATAGGGCGTGATGCCGTGCCAGGTGCCGATATCGACATAGGCATTGGCGAGCAGCAGCAGGGCGCTCATCTTCGACACTTCGGTCGAGGTCGTGGTGGCATCCGAGGTGCCGCCGTTGAAGTTCGATTTGAACCAGTAGTCGGCGGTCAGATCGGTCCGGAAGTGGTCGTTGATCTTGTAGCCGATGCCGGCGCCGAGCGAGAAGCCGCCCTTGAGCTTGCCGTAGTCGAAGGACTTGCTGCCGGCGACTCCGACAGGAGGTCCGCAAGGGCAAGGCTCGGCTCCGTAAGTGATGTAGTCAATGTCACCTACCTTCGACTTATGATAGCCGATATCGCCACGGATATACCAGCCGCCGACCTCGACCGGCTGTTCGTAGACGGCCTGAGGCGGAGCCTCTTCAACCATCGGTTCCGGCAGGTCGGCTGCGAACAACGGTCCTGCCAGGCCCGCGAACAGTAAGGCGAGCAGGGCCTTTCGTGCTGTCTTGAACATGCTTGTCACCCCTGAGAAGCTCGGAACGGCGAACCCGCCCGAAATGCGATTGGCTTTCAGTCGTGGATAATGAATTGCAAAGGTTAAAAGGCGTTTAACCCTGTTGCTTAACCACGAATCTCGAAACTCTAGGGATTGGCGCGAGATTTACGGACACCGAAAAAAGTGGCGGCTGACAAGAAAAAGCCCGCCGAGGGGCGGGCCTTGGACCGGTTAAGGGAGCGCGGCGCGCCTGGTTGTCCGATCCACGTCCTGCTGGACGCGCTGGGGTCAGGCGGCGCTGCGCGTTTCCGAGATGACTTCAACGATGCCGTTGACGACGGACTCGACCAGCTGCGGGTCGTCGCCTTCGGCCATCACGCGGATCAGCGGTTCTGTCCCTGATGGCCGGATAACCAGCCGTCCGGTCTTGCCGAGGCGGTTACGGGCGTCTTCGATGGCGGCCTTGACCGGCGCCTCCTCGAGCGGCTTGCCGCCGGAAATATGGACGTTCTTCAGAAGCTGCGGCACCGGTTCGAACTTTTTCGACAGTTCGCTGACCGGCCGCCCCTGCCGCTTGATGCAGGCCAGCACCTGCAGCGCCGAGACCAGGCCGTCGCCGGTCGTCGAAAAGTCGGACAGCACGATATGACCTGACTGTTCGCCGCCGACATTCAAGCCATGCGCGCGCATATGCTCGACGACATAACGGTCGCCAACCTTGGTGCGGTGCAATTGCAGCTTCATGCCGCCGAGGAAGCGCTCGAGGCCGAGATTGGACATCACCGTCGAAACGACGCCGCCGCCCGCAAGCCGCCCGCTCTGGTGCCAGGATTCGGCGATCAGCGCCATGATCTGGTCGCCATCGACGATCGCGCCGTTTTCATCGACGATGACGACGCGATCGGCGTCGCCGTCGAGCGCGATGCCGATGTCGGCGCGCACTTCGTGCACCTTCTTTTGCAGGCCGGCCGGATGGGTCGAGCCGCATTCCTTGTTGATGTTGAAGCCGTTGGGCTCGACATTGATGGCGACGACTTCGGCGCCCAGTTCCCACAGCGCCTCGGGCGCCACCTTGTAGGCCGCGCCATTGGCGCAATCGACGACGATCCTCAAGCCCGCGAGCGACATCGAGCGCGGCAAGGTGCGCTTGGCGAATTCGATGTAGCGGTCATGCACGCCATCGACGCGCTTGGCGCGGCCAAGCCCGTCGGAATCGGCGAGCGCCAGTTCGATATCCTTGTCGAGCATGCTCTCGATGCGCTCCTCGATTTCGTCGGAGAGCTTGTAGCCGTCGGGTCCGAACAGCTTGATGCCGTTGTCGTAATAGGGGTTGTGCGAGGCCGAGATCATGACGCCGATATCGGCGCGCAGCGAACGCACCAGCATGGCGACAGCCGGAGTCGGGATCGGGCCGAGCAGGAACACGTCCATGCCGGCGGCACAAAGACCGGCGACCATGGCATTCTCGATCATATAGCCGGAAAGCCTGGTGTCCTTGCCGAGCACGACACGATGACGATGGCTGCCGCGTTGGAAGGAAAGGCCGGCGGCCATGCCGACCCGCATCGCGATTTCCGCAGTCATCGGAAACTTGTTGGCGCGCCCGCGAATGCCGTCCGTGCCGAAATAATTCCCTGCCATGCTAGTCAGCTTCCTCGAAGTTTCTTCCCCGGCACGTCATGCCACAATTGGCCGGCGCGCTATGATCACATTGTGTGATTATACGTTACCAATTCTTAGAAAACCATTGTTGTGCACTGCACACAACGTGGCTGCAACCTGACATGCCCAGACTGCCATGCTGCAATATACAAGTCATTCGAGCCTTTCAGCGCGGATGCATCAGGAAAATCTTGCTCTCAACCAGGCAATGGACAACGATTTCATCACCTTATCGGGAGAAGCCGGTTTTCGGCGATATATACGCCACTTAGCATCTGGCGCAACCGGCCGTTGAGCGTTATTGATTTGCAGGGACGTATCATGGGCTGCTGCAACGGAGAAACGCTATGCTCATCCACCGACTTGCCACTTTGACCGGCCTCGCCGTCGCGACCTTGTTCCTGGCCGCGCCAGCCAACGCACTGACGATGGCCGAGTGCAGCACGAAGTATAACGCCGCCAAGGATGCGGGGACACTCGCCGGAGCGACCTGGAATCAGTTCCGCAAGGCTCAATGCGGCACCGATGCCGCGGCAACCACCGACGCCAAGCCGGCCGATACCAAGAAGGCCGCGGAAACGAAGCCGGCCAAGGCTGCCAAGGCTGCCGCCGCGACGGACGACAGCACAGCCAAGGGCCTGACGGCGAAGGAATGCAGCACGAAATACCAGGCGGCGAAGGCTGCCGGCACGCTGAACGGCATGAAGTGGAACGACTTCCGCAAGTCCGAATGCGTCGCCGGTGCATCCGCCGCTGCCGCCGCCAAGCCGGCAACCACCAAGGCTGCCGCGGCTCCCGCCGACGGCAAGGGTCTGAGCATGGCCGAATGCAGCACCAAGTACCAGGCTGCCAAGACGGCCAACACGCTGAAAGGCATGAAGTGGAACGACTTCCGCAAGACGGAATGCGGCACCAGTGCCTCGGATGACGACACCGTGCCGGCCGCCGACGAGGCGAGCTACACCAAGGAGCCGGCAAAGCCGACCACGGCCGCACCCAAGGGCGTCACTTTCCCGTCCGCGATCTCGGCTAAATATGCCAGCGAGACCCCCGGTAAAGGCCGCATGCACACTTGCCTCGACCAGTACTATGCCCTCAAGGACGCCAATGCGCTTGGCGGCCTGAAGTGGATCCAGAAGGGCGGCGGCTTCTACAGCCTGTGCAACGCCAAGCTCAAGAGCTGATCGCTTAGCCATAGTCTCCAAACAAAGGCCCGCGCATCGCAAGATGCGCGGGCCTTTTTTGTTGCGCGAAGACGCACACTGCCTTGCTCGCATCTGCATGTCGCCGGGCTGCCGGCATCATCAATTCGCCTACACTGCCCACCGCCAAGCTCATCGGTAGTCCGAAAAGATTCTGTTGAACATATAAAGAACAAACCATATACAAAAAGACGTCAAACTTATTATCAACCAGGAGGGTCTTATGCACAGTTTGAAATTGGCGGTATTGGCTGCGACCGCATTTGTCGCTTGGAGCGTCGCCCCCGCAAGCGCACTGACGATGAAGGAATGCGGCGAGACCTATCGAACAGCCAAGGAAGGCGGCACTCTGAACGGCATGGACTGGACGGCTTTTCGCAAGGAGAAGTGCGCGACATCAGCAGCGGACAGTGTCAGCGAGGATACGGTCAAAACCGAGCCGCAGACGAAAAAGGAAACCAGCGCGGCGGTCGCCCCCACTGTAGCGCCCGCGGGCGTGACATTCCCGACCACGCTGGCCGCCGAGTTCAAGACCGAAAAGCCCGCGAAGGCGCGCATGAAGACCTGTCTCCAGGGCTACCATGGCAACAAGGACGCGGGCACGTTGAACGGCCTTCGCTGGATCCAGAAGGGCGGCGGTTATTACAGCCTGTGCAATGCCAAGCTGAAGAGCTGAGCGACAAGACATCTGAAGAAGAGAAGGCCTGCGAACCGCAGGGTTCGCGGGCCTTCTTGTTGCCTTCGAGGGCACGCCAGCGGCGACGTTGCCAATCTCCCCCGCAAGGGGGGAGATTGGCTATCACCTAGGCTTTCGCCAATCGTCATCGTCGCAGATGCGAGGTCGCGGACAACTCCTCCCCAACGCCAAAAACAAAAAACGCCGCGGAGCAAGCCGCGGCGTTCGATGAAATCAGTGGTCAAGCTCAGCTCGATGGCTGCGGTTCCATGCCGCCTTCGGGCTCCGGCCCCTTCTTGCGCCGGCCGCCGGACTTCGGCACGGCAGAGCCACGGCTCGGCGGCGTGTCGTCGCCAAGGTCGCGCGCTGGCTTGTGGCCGGCGATCAACTGCTTGATCTCCTCGCCGGACAGCGTCTCGTATTCCAGCAGGCCCTGCGCCAGCGCGATCCATTCCTTCTTCTTCTTGGTCAGGATGGACTTCGCCGATGAGTAGGCCTCGTCGATCAGGCGGCGTACTTCGGCATCGATGATCTGCGCTGTCTCTTCCGAGACGTTCTGCGTGCGTGCCACCGAATGGCCGAGGAACACTTCTTCCTGGTTGTCGCCATAGGCGACATGGCCGAGCTTGTCGGAAAAGCCCCAGCGCGTGACCATGGCGCGCGCCAGTTTGGTCGCCTGCTCGATATCCGAAGAGGCACCCGAGGTGATGTTTTCCTTGCCGAACTTGAACTCCTCGGCGACACGGCCGCCCATCATGATGGCGAGCCGCGAGATCATGTATTTGTAGCTCATCGAATAACGGTCGCCTTCGGGCAACTGCATGACCATGCCGAGCGCGCGACCGCGTGGGATGATCGTGGCCTTGTGCAGCGGATCGGCCGATGGCACGTTCAGCGCGAGAATGGCGTGGCCTGCCTCGTGGTAGGCGGTCAGCTCCTTCTCGGCCTGCGTCATGGCCGACGAGCGGCGCTCGGCGCCCATCATGATCTTGTCCTTGGCGTCCTCGAATTCGGCCATGGTGACGAGGCGCTTGTTGCGCCGTGCCGCCATCAGCGCGGATTCGTTGACAAGGTTCATCAGGTCGGCGCCGGAAAAGCCCGGCGTACCGCGCGCGATCACCTTGAGATCGACATTGGGCGCCAGCGGCACGTTGCGTACATGCACCTTGAGGATCTTCTCGCGGCCGACGATGTCAGGGTTCGGCACCACGACCTGGCGGTCGAAGCGGCCTGGCCTCAGCAGTGCCGGATCGAGCACGTCGGGCCGGTTGGTGGCAGCGATCAGGATGATGCTTTCGTTGGATTCGAAACCGTCCATCTCGACCAGCAGCTGGTTCAGCGTCTGCTCGCGTTCGTCATTGCCGCCGCCGAGGCCGGCGCCGCGATGACGGCCGACAGCGTCGATTTCGTCGATGAAGATGATGCAGGGCGCGTTCTTCTTGGCCTGGTCGAACATGTCGCGGACGCGGCTTGCACCGACGCCGACGAACATCTCGACGAAGTCGGAACCGGAAATGGTGAAGAACGGCACATTGGCTTCGCCGGCAACCGAGCGCGCAAGCAGCGTCTTGCCGGTTCCCGGAGGGCCGACGAGCAGCACGCCGCGCGGAATCTTGCCGCCGAGCCGCTGGAATTTCTGCGGATCGCGCAGGAACTCGACGATCTCTTCCAGATCTTCCTTGGCTTCGTCGACGCCGGCAACGTCCTGGAAGGTGACGCGGCCATGCGCTTCGGTGAGCAGCTTGGCCTTCGACTTGCCGAAGCCCATGGCGCGACCGGAGCCGGACTGCATCTGGCGCATGAAGAATATCCAGACGCCGAGGATGAGGATCATCGGCAGCCACGAGATCAGATAGCCGAACAGCGAATTGGAACCGTCTGTTTCAGGCCGCGCATTGATGGTGACGTTCTTGTCCTGCAGCCGCGAGACCAGCGAAGGATCGCCGGGCGAATAGGTCTGGAAGCCGCTGGCATTGTCGGTGTAGGTGCCGCTGATACGGGCGCCCGCGATGGTCACCGTCTTGACCCGGCCCGCCGCGACATCCTGCAGGAACTGCGAATAAGGCACATCGCTGGAGGCCCCTCGCGTCTGCGGCGTCTGGAACAGATTGAACAGGGCTATGAGCAGGACCGCTATGATCGCCCAGAGCGCGAGGTTGCGATAGTTCGGATTCATCAATTGTCCCGTTGGCGTCCGCGGGGCGGACACGCGTCATGAGAGGAAACTTGCGCCTAACATAGGGAGAGCGTCCCCCCTTGCCAAGCAGAACAGCACGTCTGGGTTAAGCTTTCGCGCAACCATCAGCCGGCACTGTGGCCGCTGAAAGGCAAGGGCGGCACCGGGGCCGCGCCAATCAGCCCGGCGACGGCCTGCGCCGGCGCCAGGTCGAAGGACGGCAGGAAGCGGGCAAAGGGGGTAACGACCGGCCGCACTTCCATCATCGCCGACTTCAGCCCATATCCAGGCAAACCAAGGCATTCCCCGGCGTGCCACAACGCCGGTTCGGCCGCGAGCGCGGCGCGCATCAGGCTCGGCGGGGCTTTTCCTTGGCCCGTCGCCAGCCGCTTCGCCGCTGCCGTGCCTAACGGGGCAATCAACAATGCGCTGCTGCTGTCGCTCAATGTGATGCGCCGGCGGCCATCCCACAGGGTGCTGCCGGTGGCGGTTGCGGCGGCGGGCAGGCCGCGCGCCTCGCGGCGCAGGAAGATGCCGGAGCGCCGGGAATCGACAACCGTCCGCGACAATGTGGCGCAAAGAAATCCAGCCCTCAGCCGACCGAACAGAGCCTCGCTGCGGGCCTGATCCGGCAGGAAGGCAATTCCGCCGGTCATGGCCAGCAGGATACGCAACGCATAGACGGCCGCTCGCTCGTCACCTGTGTTCAGCAAAAGCGGATCAAGACGAATGAGCCCGCAGGACAGCCGGGTCGCGAAATCGCCGATCAAACTTGCGGCGGCGAGGCCGAGTTGACTGCGCGCGCGGCCCTCATGCGCGGCCAACGCCAGTGCATCGCCGATGCGCTGTGCACCGTTGCCGTCGGCAAGGGCTGCCCGCATGCGCGGCCGCTCGAAAGCCTCGTCGGCATTGGTCGGGTCGTCGGCCCAGCCGACATTCTCACGCCGCAGGACATCTCGCAGCGCCGCGCGCCGCAACCCGAGAAGCGGCCGCACGATCCACGCGCGAGAGTCATACAGGGTGGCCGGCGCCATGCCGGCAAGTCCCCGGCCTGCCATTTCGGCATGGCCTTGGCCCTCGTCCCGCGCCAATCCTTCTGCGCGCGCTTGCCGCATCAACACCGTCTCCGCCTGGTCATCGGCGGTATGGCCGGTGAGGATCATGCCGACGCCTTCGGCTTGTGCCGCTTCGGACAACAGCCGGTAGCGCGCCTCGCGAGCGGCGGCGGGCAGGCCGGTCGATGGCTTGGGGCCCGACCATGTCAGGATGCGGTGTGAAATTCCGAGTCTGGCGCACAGCTTCGCCACTGCTTGCGCTTCCGCAGCCGAACCGGACCGCAAACCGTGGTCGATCGTCACCGCCAGCAGCTTGGTTGCCGGCGCCGTACGGTCGAGATGGTGTCTGAGAAGAAGGAGCAGGGCGGTCGAGTCGCTGCCGCCGGACACGGCCGCAACAGCGCCGCTGGTAAAATCGATATGCGAAAAAGGGTTAGACGAAAGGTCCGGCTCGGTGTCGAGCATAATGCATGTCGCCCAAAAGTGATCCCGGTTTCAGGACAACGACATGTAGGACAAGGATCAGCAGGCAGCCAGAGCCTTCTCTTGCTTGACGCGTTCCTTGAGCGCACTGGAAATATCAGGGTAGCGCTTGCCGACCTCGCTGAAGGTGGCACAGGCAACATCATGCTGCTTGAGGCCGACCAGCGACACGCCGAGCTTCAGCAACATGTCGGGAGCTTTCTTGGCCTTGGGGTAGTCCTTGCTGGCGGCAAGGAAAGTCTCGGCCGCATCGCGGTATTTCTGCTGGCCGAGCAATGACTCGCCCAGCCAGTAATGCGCGTCCGCCGCCTTCGCATCCCTGGGGAAGCGGGCGATGTGGTCGCGAAAACCCTGCTCGGCGGTGCCGTAGTCGCCCGAGAGGATGAACTGGTATGAGTTGCGGTAAAGCTCCTCCGGGTTGTTGGTGGCGGGCAACGCCGCGACTACCGTGTCGGACTTGCCGGCCTTGGGCGCCGCCCCGGCGACTGGCGCGGTGTCCTGCGCCGGCGCGGTCGATTGTGTGTTGCCGCCGGCATCGATGACATTGCCATTCTTGTCGACGGTGATGGTGCCGAAATTCTTTTCCGGCGCTCCCGTACCGGGAATGACCTTGCCGGGGTCGCCATCGGGAGATTCGACGATGACGTCCTCGACCGTCTTGCCGCCTGCCGACTGGTCGTTGGCGGGCGCGGCGCCGGCATCGGCCGGCGCCCGTATTGCCGGGGCCGCCGCCACGTCGTTGTCGGGGCCGGTGGTGGCGTCCGATTTCTTCTGCGCCGGCGGCTGCCCGCCTTGCGTGCCGCCACCTTCCAGCTGCTGGAAGCGGAATTCATTATCTTCCTGCTGCTTGCGAATCTGCTCCTGCATCTGCAGGACCTGGAAATTGAGTTCCTCGATCTTGCCGTTCATCTGCCGCAGTTGCTCTTCCAGGCTGGTGACAGCGGCAGGATCGGACTGCACCAGCTGAACCTGGTCCGGTTTCTTCTTTTGACCAAAAAACCCCGGCAATTCGATACTGGGAAGATGGAAGGTAAAGCCGCTGTCGGTTGATTGCCCTGTGCCACTAGCCAAGGCGGTGACGCCTGATAGGAGCAGCAGCGCAAGCGTGCCGCTCAGAACCGATCTCAAATGCATGTGCCTCTCGCAGTGATTTCGTTAGCTTGTTCGCGCCTTCCAATCAGAATGGGACCAGCCAAGCGCCCTCGGCTCATAGCAGGAGCCGAGACTTCGGCCAAATTTTGTTTCGAGCATCCGGATATGAAAAAGGCGGCCCCAGGGCCGCCTTTCGCGCAGGTATGTTGCATTTTTACCGCTAGACGGCCGCGCGTTCTTTGACGCGCCGGTCGGCTGCGTGATGCCTCAGGAGCCAGCACCGCTGAGCGTGGTGACCGCGCGGCGATTCTGCGACCAGCAGGAGATGTCGTCGCAAACCGCGACCGGACGTTCCTTGCCGTAGGAAATGGTCTTGAGACGGCTGGCCGAGACGCCCTTGGCAACGAGGAAGTCGCGGGTGGCGGCGGCGCGGCGGGCGCCGAGCGCCAGATTGTATTCGCGCGTTCCGCGTTCGTCGGCATGACCTTCGACGACGATGGCATACTGCTTGTACTGGTTCAGCCACTGCGCCTGGCGCGAGAGCGTCGTCTGCGCGTCGGCACGGATCGAGGTCGAGTCGGTGTCGAAGAAGATACGGTCGCCGATGTTGACGGTGAAGTCCTGCGCCGAGCCGGGCGTCGCCGCGCCGGCGCCGTTGAGGCCAAGATCGGCCGCGTTGTTCGGCGTCTTCTTCGAGGCGCAACCTGCGATGGCGAGCATCGCCACCAGCGCGATCATGACCGGGTTTCTGGTAAGTGCTGCGATACGGCCCATGCCGCCTCTCCTTCGTATTTCGAGTGATCTACTTTGAGTGATTTCGTTGATCACCCAGTAACCACGTTTGGGTTAACCGGCATTCAAGAAACACGGTTAAATTTTGGTTTAAGCTGCCCGTCCGCAGCCGTTTCGGCCTGAAGCCACAGTTCACGCGGACCCTAGGCGTAAATACGGCCAAAAGGCGGCCAAGGCATGGAAAAGGGGCCGAAACGGCCCCTTTTCAGCATGTGTGGCAATTCAGCCGAACCTATTCGAGCAGCGGCGACCAGGCCGGGTCCGAAGCGAAATTCGCCGTTGGGATCGATTGCTCGTTGCGTCCGGTCAGATCGACCGAAACCAGTTTGGGGCCACCGGCGGAATCGCGGAAGAACATCAGCACGCGGCCGTTCGGCGCCCAGGTCGGTCCCTCCTGCTGGAAGCCGGAGGACAGGATGCGCTCTCCCGAGCCGTCGGTCTTCATGACGCCGATCTGGAATTCGCCGCCGGTCTGCTTGGTGAAGGCAATCAGGTCGCCGCGCGGCGACCAGACCGGTGTCGAATAGACGCCGTCGCCAAAGGAGATGCGGGTCTGGCCCGAGCCGTCGGCGCCCATCGCGTAGATCTGCGCACGGCCGCCACGGTCGGAGGTGAACACCACCTTGCTACCATCGGGCGAATAGGACGGCGAGGTGTCGATGGCGGTCGAGTTGGTCAGCCTCGTTGTCGAGCGGCTGCGCAGATCCATAGCGAAGATGTTGGAATTGCCGTCGTCGCGCAGCAGGCTCATGATCACCTTCTGGCCGTCGGGCGAAAAGCGCGGCGCAAAGGTCATGCCGGGGAAATTGCCGACCAGTTCGCGCTGCCCCGTTTCGATCTGCAGCAGGTAGACCCGCGGCTGACCGCTTTCATAGGACATGTAGGTGATTTCCTGCCGGTTCGGCGAGAAACGCGGCGTCAGCACGATCGACCTGCCGTCCGAGAGATAGCGCACATTGGCGCCGTCCTGGTCCATGATGGCAAGGCGCTTCTTGCGCGCGTTCTTGGCGCCGGATTCGTCGATGAAGACGACGCGGGTGTCGAAATAGCCTTTTTCGCCGGTCAGCCGCTCATAGATGGCGTCGGCGATGATGTGGGCGACACGGCGCTGATTGGCGTCGTTGGCGAAGAACTGCTCGCCGGCCATCTGCTGGCCCGCAAAAGTATCCCACAACCGGTACTGGGCGCGGATGCGGCCGTCGGCTTCCTTGCTGACGCTGCCGGTGACCAGCGCCTGCGCGTTGATCACCTTCCAGTCGTCGAAGCGCGGTGCTGCATCGGGGTTGGTGATCTTCTCGATAAAGGCGCTTTTGTCGATCGGAGCGAACAGACCCGAACGCTTCAAATCGGCGGTGACGATCTGCGAAATCTGCGCCCCAAGCGCGTCGCCGCCCTGGAAATCCGTGATGGCGATCGGCAGCGGCTCGACATTGCCCTTGTTGACGTTGAGCTCGACGAGCGCCAGCGCCGGCAACGTGCCTGCCGCGGTCATGCCCATCGCCATTGCTGCGACCATCAGGAGCGGCTTGAGGATTGATTTCATGTCTTCTCGCTTCTCGTACTGATTTTCGGATACGCGGGCCGCCTTAGAGGCCCAGCATCTCCCTTGGATCGAAGGTGACGCGGACGTCGGCCCAGATGTCCTGCTTGCCGGCGGGAACTTGCAGGCCGGTGACATCGCATTTTTGCACCGCACGAACGGCACTTTCGTCGAACTGGCGATTTCCGCTCGACTTTTCGACCGCCGGGCGCCCGTCCAGCTTGCCGGAACCATCCAGGTTGAACCGCACCACGACGACGAAGTTCTCGGAACCTTCCAGGCCCGCGGGAAGGGTCCAGCAGCCGCCAAGCTGGCTTTCCAGGGCGCCCATTTCGGACCTGGAAAGCTTCTGGCCCTGATCCTTGTCGCCGCCGAGCGATGCCTGCTGGGTCGAGCGCTTGGCGCCGCCGCCGGATGGCTTCTGCTTGTCGAGCAGCGCGGAGATCTCGTCGGCGTTGAATTGCTTGTCATCGGACTTCGGCTTCGACGACGCTTCCTTGACCGGCTTGTCGGCGTTCTTGCGCTCCGGCGCCTTGGCGCTTTCGGCCTGCGCCGGCTGCGGCTTCGGCCGTGCCTCCGGCGCGGGCGCCGAGTCGGGCAGCTGCGTCGCCTCGGCGGGGGGCTCCTGCGCTATGGCTTCGGCGACGGCGTCGGGCTTGACCTCGGGCGTCGGATCGATGGCGGCGGTCTTGTCCTGCGGCGGCGGGGTTGGCGCCGGCTTGGCCGGTGTCGGCTTGGGGTCGGGCTGCTTGACCGGCTCGGGCTTGACCTCTTCCTTGGGCGTCGGCGCCGGCGCCACTTCCGTTGCCGGGGTGGGCTTGGGCTTCTCCTGCGGCTTCGGCACGTCCTCGGGCTTCGGCTTTTCGATCGGGGTCGGCGCGGGCGGCGGAGCCGAGGTCATGTCGACGGGCTTGGGCTTGGCTTCCGGCGTTATCGGCTTGTCCGTGTCGACGCTGTTCTCGCCCACCTTCTGCGCATCCGGAACGATGTCCGGGCGCTGCGTCGGCACGGGTGCCGGCTTTTCATGCATCACGGCCTTCTTGTCGCCCTGCAACGTCTGCGCGATGGCTTCCATCGGCACGATATCGACCGCGACCGACTCGACGTCGGACGACGGAAGCGCGGCCGGCGCCGTCAGCGTGAACAGGCCGAAGGTCAGCGCCGCCGTATGCAAGATCACCGATGTGGTGAGGCCGGTCTTCATCGCGCGTCTATTGGTCCTGTTCCTGCAGTGAAACCAGCCCGATGTTCTTGTAGCCAGCGGCCGAAATGCGGGCCATCACCTTCATCGCCGTGCCATAGTCGGTGGACTTGTCGCCGCGGATGAAGATGCGCTCCTCATAGCCGGTCTTCGAGATCGCCTGCAGCTTGGCTACCAGCTCCTCGATCGGGATCTCGGTTTCCTGGAGATAGATCTGGCCGGCGGCGTTGATCGAGACGGTGATCGGCTGCGTGTCGGCATTCATCGCCTTGGCCTGCGTATCCGGCAGGTCGATCGGCACGCCGACCGTCAGCATTGGTGCGGCGACCATGAAGATGATCAGCAGCACCAGCATCACGTCGACCATCGGCGTGACGTTGATCTCGGACATCAGTGCATGGTGACGGCCGCGCCGCCTGTGGCCGCGTCCGCCGCGTCCTCCCATGCCCATGGACATACCCATCTGCTACTCCTCAGGCCTTGGGGGCCACTTTTTCATCGATTTGGCGCGAGAGTATGGCGGAGAACTCGTCGGAGAACCCTTCCATGCGCACGGCTATCTTGCTCGCGTCGGACG
This sequence comes from Mesorhizobium sp. M0239, assembly GCF_040321815.1. NCBI lineage: Bacteria > Pseudomonadati > Pseudomonadota > Alphaproteobacteria > Hyphomicrobiales > Phyllobacteriaceae > Mesorhizobium > Mesorhizobium sp. M0239. Next base: position 134,442 of record NZ_JAMYSG010000013.1, on the reverse strand, counting down.
ACAGCTTGTTGTAGGCGATGACGGCCGGAATGGCGGCGAGCAGGCCGATGGCCGTCGCCAGCAACGCTTCGGCAATGCCGGGCGCAACCACCGCGAGACTGGTGTTCTTGGAGCCGGCGATCGCCTGGAACGAGGTCATGATGCCGATGACGGTGCCGAACAGGCCGATAAAGGGTGCCGCCGAGCCGGTGGTGGCAAGGAAACCGAGGCGCCCTTCCAGCTTTTCCATCTCGCGGGTCAGCGCCAGGTCCATTGCCTTGTCGATGCGGGTCTGCAGGCCGAGCGGCGACTTGGCGCCCTTCTCGAAACTCTTCTTCCACTCGCGCATGGCGGCGACGAAAATGGCGCCCATGCCGGTGGTCTTGCGGTCGGCGAGCGTGCGGTAAAGCTCCTCCAGCGACTGCCCCGACCAGAACACCTGTTCGAACCGGTTGAGCGCCAGCCGCATGCGGGCATAGGAAACCAGCTTGTCGACGATGATCGCCCAGGTCCAGACCGAGGCGCAGAGCAGGCCGATCATGACCAGCTTGACCACCCAACTGGCCGAAACGAACAGCGACCAAACCGACAATTGCGCGCCCGGATCGGCGAGTGCGATATTTTCCATCGTTACGTCCTTAAGATTTTCCGGGCGAAGCTGGCGGCTGGCCCCTGGCATCCCTTGTGGTCGGTTCGCACGAAGCTACCGGAACAACCCCAAACTGTGCCGTTATCGGCCTTTTCGGGGCAAATATTGGTGAAAGGAAGGCGTTCGATAACGCCAATCTTCGCCAATCTCTTCATGAACCGTTATGGTTAAGGATGGGTTAGTATATAAGGCGCGGCGCATTGCCACGCCCCGCGGCAAGGCCATCAATTCAATGGCTGCGCCTAGGGTGTGCTGAGATTCAGGTCAGGCCGAGCCGAAAACGGTAGATTCCGAGAACCGGAGCGGAGCGTACTTTTCGTACGCGAGCACCGGAAGCGCAGGAAGCTGCTGTTTGCAGGCCGGCATCACCTGAATATCAGCGCACCCTCGGCATGAACGCCGCCACCCATTCCTTGGGAAAACGCCTTGGGCGGCCATTCTCGCCGATGATCGCCGCCTCGACCTTGGCCTTGACCAGCACCTCGTCGCTGCGCTTGAGCTGCTGCGCCATGAAGATGCGCGCGCCGGAAATCTCCTCGGTGCGGGTGTCGACCGTCAGGATGTCGTCAATGCGGGCGGGGCCGCGAAAGTCGATCTCCATGCGGCGCACCACCCAGACTATTCTTTCGCCATGCTTGCCGTCGGCAAGCTCGGTGTGGTGCACGCCGGTCAGCCGGAGATAGTCGGAGCGGCCGCGTTCGAAGAATTCGAGATAGCGCGCATGGTAGACGACGCCGGAGAAATCCGTGTCGGCATAATAGACCCGCGCCATCAGCCGGTGGCCGAACGCCGTCAGCGCACCGGAAAGCCCAGCCAGCAGCGTCGCCGATTCACCATGATCGCCCATTGCGCTTCCTTTTTCAGCCCCGACGAGGCACCTGTTTCCCGCGTGGCACAGCATCGGATGGCACTGTTGACGGAGATGATCAAGACCTTGATGGCGGCGCTGCTTGTGCTCGCGGCCTTGGCGTGGCCCAGCCAGGCGGCGAGCTTTTCGATGAAGCGCGGCCTCAATCTCGACCAATGGGTCACATGGCCCGGCGAAGACCAATGGGGCGACGCCAAGGCCATCCTGCCCTATCCGGAGTGGCGCAAATTCCTTGGGGAGAACGATCTCAAGGCACTGAAGGATGCCGGCCTCGATTTCCTGCGCATGCCGGTCGACCCTTCGCCTTTCCTGTCCGACCAGACCGTGGCCTTGCGTGACGACCTCTATGCCAGCGTGCTGGACTCCGTGCGCATGATCAACCGCGCCGGACTGAAAGTCGTCGTCGACATGCACCTGATCCCGGCCGGCGGCAGCCGCAAGATCGGCATGGCGCAAGTGATGGAAGACCCGCGGACCTTCGACGCCTATCTCGAGATGGTGCGCAAGATGGCCCGCACGCTGGCCGGCGAAGATCCCAGACAAGTGGCTCTCGAGCCGATGAACGAACCGATCGTCGACTGCGACAGCGACGGCACCAGCCTGTGGCCGGACCGCCAGCGCAAACTGTTCGCGGCAGCGCGATCCTCGGCCACCAAGCTAACCTTGATCCTGACTGGTGCCTGCTATTCCGCTGCGAACTCGCTGGAAAAGATCGACCCGAAAACAATACCGGACGACAACGTCATCTGGACCTTCCATTCCTACGATCCGTTCCTGCTCACCCATCAGGGCGCAACCTGGGCCGGCGACTTCATCCCCTATGTGACTGGCCTGCCCTATCCGCTGAGCGCGGTGCCCAAGGCACAGCTCGACGTGACGCTCGACACCATCCGCGCCAGGATCAAGGCCGAGGCGCCATGGACGCGGCAGAGCGGCCTGCTTGCCTATCTCGACGAACAGGTCGCCAGCATGGACAGCCCCGACAAACTGCTCGGCTTGATGGATGCGCCGTTCAAAAAGGTCGAGGCATGGGCGAAGGCCAACCGCGTCAAGCCGGAAGACATCACGCTGGGCGAGTTCGGCATGATCCGCCAGGAATACGGCAATGCCTATGTGATGCCGGCCGAGTTCCGGGCCGCCTATGTCAAGGACATGATCGCGCGCGCCGAAGCGCATGGCTTCTCATGGTCGGTGTGGAGCTATGGCGGCGCCTTCGGCATCGTCGACGCCTTCAACGGCGACAAGGCCGAGCCGGATGTAATGGACGTGATCCGTGGGCTGCGTTGATCGCTCACGGACGGCGCGCCGGAAAATTACTCTTCCTGGAACAGGTTGATCTGCTGCTGCGCCAGATCCTTCGGCGCGTCGAGGCCGAGATGGCGCCAGGCATTGGCCGTCAGCATGCGGCCGCGCGGCGTGCGCTGGATGAAGCCCTGCTGGATCAGATAAGGCTCGATGATGTCTTCGATGGCGTCGCGCGGCTCTGACAGGCCGGCGGCGATCGTCTCGATGCCGACCGGCCCGCCGCCGAAATTGCGCGCGATCATGCTGAGGTACCGCCGGTCGAGCGCGTCGAGGCCGAGCGCATCGACCTCCAGCCGAGTGAGCGCCTCGTCGGCGATCTTGCGGTCGACATGGCCGTCGCCGGCCACCGAGGCGAAATCGCGCACACGGCGCAAGAGCCGGCCGGCGATGCGTGGCGTGCCGCGCGCACGCCGCGCGATCTCCAGCGCACCGTCGTCGCCAAGCGGCATTTGCAGGATGCGCGCGCCGCGCCGCACGATCTGCTCCAGCTCCTCGACCGTGTAGAAATTGAGCCGTACCGGAATGCCGAAACGGTCGCGCAGCGGATTGGTGAGCAGGCCGAGCCGCGTGGTGGCGGCGACGAGCGTGAAGCGGGCAAGGTCGATCTTGACCGAACGCGCCGCCGGTCCTTCGCCGATGATCAGGTCGAGCTGGAAATCCTCCATCGCCGGATAGAGGATCTCCTCCACCGCCGGGCTCAGCCGATGGATCTCGTCGATGAACAGCACGTCGCCTTCCTCGAGATTGGTCAGCAGCGCGGCAAGATCGCCGGCCTTGGCGATGACCGGGCCGGAGGTCGAGCGGAAATTGACGCCGAGCTCACGCGCCATGATCTGCGCCAGCGTCGTCTTGCCCAGACCGGGTGGCCCGACGAACAGTACGTGGTCGAGTGCCTCGTTGCGGCCTTTGGCGGCCTCGATGAACACTTTGAGATTGGCCCGCACCGCCGCCTGGCCGACAAAATCGTCGAGCGTCTGCGGCCGCAAGGTCTGCTCGGCATCCTCGCCGCGTTTTTCCGGCGCAATCAGGCGGGGCGACAGGCTCATGCGAGCAGTTCCATACTGGCAATGGACTTGGCGGCCCGCTGATCGAACGTGACTGTATGCGAGCAACCCAGATTTCGATTGTGCTCGGCGATCAGCGCATCGGCAAAATCTACCTGCGGCAAATTTGATCTTTCGAGCGCAATCACGATGGCATCGAAATCTTCGAACAACAGTGTCTTGACCTTCAACAGTCTCTGGATTGCCGCCTGCATCTGCTCTTTCGGTAGTCTGTAGCGCGAAATCAACGACCAGCTGAATTCCACCAGCACGATCAAGCTGACGAAGCCGGGAGCATCGTCGCTGAGGCCTTCGCCGAATGCGAGGGCTTTCGCCCGTTGCTCTGCATCGTCGTTCAGCACCATTCGAAGCAGAACGTTCGTATCAATGCCGATCGACGTCACTCGTCGCCCTCTCGTCCGCCTTGCGATCCGTCTCCGACAACATGCCTACCAACTGCATCCCGCACCGCGAGGTCGATTTCCTCCAGTGACGCCGGACCGCCGGGCGGATCGCCCAGAAATCCGGCGAGGTCCGCAAAGTCGAGATTGCGCGGTGTTCCAATCAGGTAGCCATCCATGACCGTCCAGGCGATCATGTCACCCGTTTTGAGTGACAGCGCATCCCGGACATCTTTTGGAATTGTAAGCTGACCCTTCGAGGTCAGACTGGCGTAAGCACCCATTTTCTTACTTTCTAAGAAATTTCCTACCAATCATATGATAGTTGGAATTTTCTTTTCCAACAACCATATCACTGCGCCAGTTCCTTCAGCCCGAAGCGGATCAGCTTCGGCGCATCGGCATCCTCGCCCGCCGTCTTCAGCGCCGCCGCCACAGCATTGGCGGCGGTGTCGCGCGAATAGCCAAGATTGACCAGCGCCGAGACCGCGTCGGTTATCGGCGCGGATGCCACGCCGTCGCCGAGCTCTTGTTTCAGGCCGATGGTGCCCGAGGCGGTGCCGGCATAGGCCGGCGCCTTGTTCTTCAATTCGGTGACGATGCGCTCGGCCACTTTCTTGCCGACGCCGGGCGCGCGCGAAACCATGGCGATGTCGCGCAGCGCAATGGCGTTGGCGAGATCCGCCGGCGCCAGCGTCGACAGGATGGCCAGCGCCACCTTGGCGCCGACGCCCGGCACATTGTTCATCAGCAACCGGAACCACTCGCGCTCGAGCTGCGACTGGAAGCCGTAGAGGCGCAGCATGTCCTCGCGCACATAGGTCTCGATGAACAGCACCACCGCTTCGCCGGGCGAAGGCAGCGCGGCCAGCGTGCGCGCCGAGCAATAGGCGGCATAGCCGACGCCATGGATATCGACGAGACAATGGTCCTCGTCGACCTCGTCGAGCGTGCCCTTGAGCTTGCCGATCATGCCAGACCTTTCATGGAAGATGGGCTCTCATGGGTGCGTCTCAGGAGAGATGATGTCGAGCTCCGGGAAGTAACTGCGGTAACGCGCGGCGTCGCGGGTCAAAAGACGATGTCCAGCGACGGTCGCGTGAGCGCCGATAAAGAAATCGGGCAAGGTTCTTTCCCTGATGCCACCGGCCCGGCGATAGCGGGAATGCGTGACGCCGGCAAGGAATGCCGCGTCCCAAGGTACAAGTTCGCGATCCATCTCAAGCATGTCGACTGCTTTTCGAAGCGCCGTTTCCGTCGCTATCAGTGGCGCGAGTTCGGACCAAATGATGGTGTTGACCACCAAGGCTCCATCACGGCGGCAGGAAGCAATCGCCGACGCCGACCATGTTGTCAGCGGTCCGGCCGGTCCCCAGACGTCGATCAGGACATTTGTGTCAATCAACGTCGAGATCTTCACGCGGCCCCCTCAACCACTCCATGTACTGATCGGTGGTCATGCCTCCCAGATCCAACGTCCCCTCCATCCGGTCGAGGACATCGCTGAACCTGCGCAATTTGTCTTCCTGGGAGAGGTTCTCGTTGACGGCAACCAGCCGAACGCCCTCGTCGGTGGCCACAAACTCCACCTCGGAGCCCGGGGCGATGCCCAGACGGTCCCTTATCGGCTTGGGGATTGTAACTTGCCCCTTGGTGGTCACGCGCATGGTAATACCTCTGCGGTATTACTTATCCCTGCAACGTGAACAAGTCAAGAACATAGCTAGCCGGCCAGCGCCATCCTGTAGGCCACGCTTTGCCGATGATGCGCGTGGCAGATGGCGATGGCCAGCGCGTCGGCGGCATGTTCGGTGTCGAAGACGGCTTTTGGCAACAGCACCTTCACCATCATGTGGATCTGCTTCTTGTCGCCATGACCAACGCCGATCACCGCCTTCTTGACGGCGTTGGGCGCATATTCGGCAACGACGAGACCGGCACGCGCCGGCACCAGCATGGCGATGCCACGTGCCTGGCCGAGCTTCAGCGTCGCCACGGCGTCCTTGTTGACGAAGGTCTGTTCGACCGCCGCCTCGTGCGGCATCGCGCTGTGCAGGATATCCGCCAGCCCGTCATGCAGCTGGCACAGCCGCGTTGCCAGCGCCGCCTTGTCGTCGGACTTCACAGTGCCTGAAGCAATAAAGCGCAGCGAATTGCCGAGGCTTTCGACGATGCCCCAGCCGGTGCGCCGAAGCCCCGGATCGATACCGATGATGCGAATCGCTTCCGCCATTTGCCGACTTTACCTCCGGCCCACAGCGATGCCAGCGAAATGTGAACAAACCGGAAACAGAAAGACAGACCGAGGTCTAACCCCGAGCGAAAGCCGTGTTGAGCAGGCTGATCTGGTCGGAAACCGGATTGAGGCGGCGCGCCATCGGTTGCATGTCGACCAAGGCGCCCGAGCCATAGATCTCCTCGTCCATGCGGCGCACCAGTGCTTGCAGGCGCAGCGAGCGGGTGACGAGGTCGAGGAAATCCTCGGGCAGCTCGGCCCAGCCGGTGGCTTCGTCATGGGCGGAAGCGGTGTCGAGGCGCACCTTGGACTTTTCCGACGCGACCTGGTCGCGGGTCATCTCGCCGGAATTGGCGGCGCGCTGCAAAAGCAGCCAGGACGCAACCTGCATCAGCCTGGTGGTCAGCCGCATCGATTCGGCCGCATAGAGCGTGGCGCCCAGCCGCGACAGTTTCTTTGCCTCGGCCCGGCCCTTGCCGTCGAGATATTCGGCGGCCTGTTCGACCAGGCCCATGCCTTCCTGGTAAAGCGGCTTGAAGGATTGCGAGAAAACCCGGCGCTCCGCCAGCTTGACGGTTTTCGCACTGCCCTTCGAAGGCTCGTTCATTGATACGCCCCTGCACTTGCAACCGGCCGATTCGGCTCCCTGCCGATACACCCGGAACCCTATCTGACTGAAGCTTGAAAATGCGCTTCGTCACTGGCGAAGGCAAGCACATGTTTAACAGAAGGTTAACGGCGAGCCGCCATTGGGCGGCCCCCGCCGAGATGCGGACAAAAAGGGAAATGAAGACAAAAAAAGAGCCGCGGATAAGGCGGCTCTCAGGAGTTTAACAGGGAGGCGTCAAACAAAGTGGCTCCAACCACTCGGTAAGAATCCAGATCACTGGATGAACATAGTAAACACCTGTAAAGCTTAATGAAGCCTTAACGGCGCGGATGTTTTTTGACCGAACGCCGCCATACTGTGCCGTAACAGCACAGCATCTCCTACGTCAGGCTAGCTCAGGCTGTCCTCCAGACGGCGGGCAAGGCGATGAAGGCAAACAACAGCATGGCTGCGTAGAAGCCCATCGAGGAGGCCGCCACCAGCGGTTCGATCGCGGCATTACCGGCAAGCAGGAAATAGAGGCCGATCAGCAGGCCGATACCGCTGATTGCGGTCAGCCAGAAATGAACGGTAGCGAGCGTCTTCTGCCCGATTGCCGGAAACAAATGGTAGAAGAAGGCGAAGACCGCCGACATCAGCCATCCGGCCACCATCGTGTGGGCGTGGGTCGGCATCTGTCCGTGATCCTGGCTGATCGCCATGTACAGGCCGAGCGCCATGCCGCACAGCGAATAGATGATGGCCAGCGTGAAGAAATTCCGTGCTATCCCTTGCATAATAATGGTCCCCCGAATTGCCTTTTCCCGTTTGCGGGAATGGGTTGATCGTCAGGCGATTGTTGTCGCCACCGGGCTCCCGGCATTGGCGCACTAGCATCGGCAGCGTATCCGGACGATGTCGCGCCAACCCCTCCCGACATCCGTATATTAGCAGAAAATCAGATAGTGCATTCACAATCTCGGCGACTTCGTAAGTTGAGGGCAGGCTGAAACAGAGCCGAATTTTTCGCGACATCGTACCGAAACAGGCACCACGCAAAACGCCCGCTCCTCTGACGGCCGGCGCAAATCAGCGCTGCCGCAAACCTGACCGGACACTGCAGGAGCAACCCATGGACTGGTACTCGATCGTCAAATTCCTCCACGTCACTACCGCCATTCTGTGGGTCGGAGGCGGCTTCGTGCTGTTCCTGCTGGGCATGCTTGCCGAGCGGGCGGGCAACATCGAGGAAAAACTGCAGGCAATGCGCGCCAGCGGTCAGCTGGGCGGCAGGTTCTTCGCGCCGATGTCGATGCTGACGCTGATTTTCGGCCTCATCATGTGCTGGTTCTGGGTCGGCTTCTCCGACCTATGGATCCTCATCGGCCTGGCCGGCTACGCCACGACCTTTTCGATCGGCATGTTGATCTTCAAGCCGACGGGCGAGCGCATGGGCGAGATGATCGCCAAGGAGGGCGTCACACCGGCTGTTCTTGCCATCGGTCAGCGCATGATGAGCGCGGCACGCTTCGACTATGCGGTGATGCTGGTGATCATCGCCGACATGGTGCTCAAGCCGACCGCGCATGATATCGGCATCCTCGCCGGCATGGTGCTGGTCGTCGTGGCCGGCGCCACACTGGCCTTTGGCGGCAACCGTCGCCTCGTGCCGAGCGCCGCGTGACCCCCGGATAAACAGGGCGGCTGCGCGGCCGCCTTTCTACATCAAGCCAGCGATGCCGTCCCAAAGCAGCTTCAGCGCCACGACCGCGACGGTTGCGTAGGTGAAGGGATAGAATGTTTCCGGGCGCATCCGTCGCACCAGCCACGCCCCGGCGATGGTCGACAGCGGCGCCAGCGGCATCAGCACCGCCGACGCCGTCAGGTTGGCGGTGTCGAACTGGCCGAGCGCGAAATAGGGCACGAGCTTCAGCGCATTGGTGGCGGCAAAGAAGATCGCCGCCGTGCCCGACAACACCTTCGGGTCGAGCCGGATCGGCAAGGCATAGACCTGGAAGGGCGGGCCGCCGACATGGGCGACGAAGCTGGTGAAGCCGGCGACCGTGCCCCAGACGGCGGCGGCGACACGGTTGGGCTTGGCCGCGTGGTTGGCGCCATGGCGAAACTGCAGATAGAGCCAGCGCAGGACGAAAATGATGGCGACGGCGCCGACGATCAGCCGCACCGCTTCTTCGGTGACCAGTGCCGCCGTCAGCCAGCCAAGGCCGATGCCGATGACGGCGCCCGGCATCATGTCGATCAGCATCTTGCGGTCATAGACCCCCCACCATGTCCACACCGAGACGATGTCCATCAAGCACAGGATCGGCAACAGGATGGCGGCTGCCTGCACCGGTGGCATGGTCAGCGCCATCAGCGGCACGCCGACGAAACCGACGGCGCCGCCGAAGCCGCCCTTGGACAGGCCGACCAGAATGACCGCCGGAAGGGCAGCCGCGTAGAACCACGGATCGAGAAGCAGGCCGGACATGGGAGGGGGACTGGTCTGGAGGGAAAGCGTATCGACGCTTGAATAGCCCAGAATCCCGAGCGGGGCGACAACAAATATCGGCAGGGCCGCCCCATCCCTTGGCTGTCGGCGCCTTTGCCTATCGGCGGGCCGAGACCAGCAGGAACATCGGCCGCTCTAGCTCCTCAGCCAGTTCGGGTTTGGCCGCAATCTGTGCGTCGGTCGGGCGGAATTCCTCGACATGGTCGATGGTGAAGCCGGACCGGATCAGAGCGTTGAGCGTGGTGCCGATCGTGCGGTGATGTTTCACCACACCCTTGGCCAGCCAGTCCGTCCGGCGCGGTCCTTCAACCAGGTACTGGTCGACAGGCCATGTCTTGCGGCCCTCGGCATCGATTGCCCAGCCGGGATTGGTCGGCGCCATGAAAATCGGATGCTCGGTCGAGAAGACGAAATGCCCGCCGGGCGCCAGCGCCTGATGCACGGTCCTGAACAGACGCATCACGTCCTCGACATAGTGCAAGGCGAGCGAACTGTAGACGAAATCGAAGCTGGCTTGCCGCAGGCTGAGCTGATCGAGGTCGGCCGTCTCATAGGTGATGCCGGCGTCCGGGCCGGCCGCTCTCGCCCGGGCAAGCATCTTTTCCGACAGGTCCAGGCCAAGCACATGCACCGCCCCGTGCTCGTGCGCCCAGCGGCAGAACCAGCCGAATCCGCAGCCGAGATCGGCGACTCTCGAGCCGCTGACATCGGGCAGCATCGCGCGCAGCGCCGGCCACTCGGCGGCGCCATCCAGACCTTCGACGGAACGGCCGAGCTGGCTGTAGCCTGCGAAGAAATCCTCCCGGTCGTATATATTCTGCGCCATGACGGTCTCGATTCGTTTGGCCGGCACCCTAACCAACCGGCCCGGCTTTCCACCCGGCTTCGATCGGCCCTCTGAAAACATGGCCGAGCCCAGCCTGGCTCAGGAAGCCTGCAAGGCCTTTACCCTGTCACGAGGCGCGGTTGCATCGAGCGGCGGCGGCCGCCGCCGGATCGGCTGCGCCTTGATGATGGCGGTGCTGGTCTCGGCCTTGTCGGCGATGCGGTCGAGAATCCCGTCGAGATCACCGATCGAGCGCACGAACAGCCGGGCGACGAAACAGTCATCGCCCGTCACCTTGTCGCATTCGCCGAATTCGGGGATTTCCTCGATCAGCTTCTGGACGATGTGCAGCTTGCCCGGCAGAGGCCGGATGCGCACGATCGCCTGCAAGGTATAGCCGAGCGCCAGCGGATCGATCTCGACGGTGAATGCGCGAATGACGCCGCGCTCCTCGAGCCGTCGCAGCCGCTCCGAAACGCTTGGCGACGACAGTCCGACCTGGGCGGCCAGCTCCTTCAGCGAGGTTCGCGAATCCTTGACCAGGATTTCAAGGAGATTTCGGTCGAGATCGTCCAGCATCTTTTTCGTTTCCAGATAGTTTGGAGTTTTTCCTAATATAATTAGGCTAATCGGCCATACACCCTTTCCAATCGGATGGAAAGGTTCGCGGCCGCATGAGATTATAGCGGCTCAACCGATATGGAGATTCGTTGTGAACGAAACGGTGCGCGGCACGGTCGAAATGTCAGCCGCAATGGCCATCCTGGGAACGATCGGATGGTTCGTCGTCCTGTCCGGCCAGCCGATCATGGATGTGGTGTTCTGGCGTTGCGCTTTCGGCGCGCTGACGCTGCTCATCATCTGCACCGCCCTGGGGCTGCTGCGCAACCGACTGTCGTTGCGCATCATCGGCATCGCCGCGCTCGGTGGCGTCGCCATCGTCGTCAACTGGCTTTTGCTGTTCAGCGCCTTCTCCCGCGCGTCGATCTCGATCGCCACCGCCGTCTACAACACGCAGCCCTTCATGCTGGTCGGCTTCGGCGCGCTCTTCTTCGCCGAGCGGCTGACCTTGACCAAGCTGACCTGGCTGGCCATCGCCTTCGCCGGCATGGTGCTGATCGTTGAGGCCGCTCCCGACGCCGGTGATGTCGGGACGGATTACTTTACCGGCATCGTCATGGCATTAGGCGCGGCTTTCTTCTGGGCCGTCGCCGCCATCGTCACCAAGAAGCTCAAGGGCACGCCGCCGCACCTGATCGCGCTGATCCAGGTCTGCGTCGGCGTGGTCATGCTGGCGCCGTTCGCCAATTTTTCCCAGCTTCCGGCCGATGCGTGGAGCTGGACCATGCTGGCGACGCTCGGCATCGTCCACACCGGCCTCATGTACATATTGATGTACGGCGCCATCCAGAAGCTGCCGACGCATCTGCAGGGGTCGCTGTCCTTCATCTACCCCGTCGTCGCCATCCTGGTCGATGTCGTCGCCTTCGGCCATCGGCTGCATCTGAGCCAGATCGTCGGCGCCACCGCCATCCTGATCGCCGCCCCCGGCATGAATCTCGGCTGGACGCTGTGGAAGGGCAAACCGCCCGTCGCAAGCCCGCACCCGATCAAGTAAAGCGGTCCGCCGGCGTCTGGCGGGCCAACATCGCGATCCCGGCTGCCCGCCTGTTCAAAGCGGGCACTTTGCTCTATGCCGCAATCCAACCATCTTCGCCCGGCATAGGCGAAACGCGGGACCCGAAGAACCATGAATGACGTAACGCCCCCCAACCGCTGTCGCATTGTGCTGATCGCGCCGCCCGGCGTGCCGGCGGCCCGAATCGCCGCGGCATTCGAAGGCGGCGACGTCGCTTCGCTGATCCTGCCCGAGAACGGCATGGATGAGGCCTCCTTCCAGGCTTTCGCCGAACAGATCGTGCCGGCGGCGCAAGCCGCCGGTGCGGCCGTTATTATCGCCGGCGACACCCGCATAGCCGGCCGCGTCCAGGCCGACGGCATCCATGTCGAGGTCTCCAAGGCCGAGCTGGCCGAGACGATCGAACACTTCCAGGCAAAGATGATGGTCGGCACCGGCGGCGCCAAGACGCGTGACGACGCGCTCGAGCTTGGCGAGACACGGCCCGACTACATCTTCTTCGGCCGCTTCGGCTACGACAACAAGCCCGAACCACACCCGCGCAACCTGTCGCTCGGCAGATGGTGGGCGGATATGATCCAAATCCCGTGCATCGTCATGGCCGGATCCGACATCGCCTCGGTCGAAGCCGTGGGCGCCACCGGTGCCGAATTCGTGGCGCTGTCGAGCGCCGTGTTCGCCGACGGCACCGATCCCAAGACAGCGGTCGCCAGCGCCAACGCGCTGCTCGACGAAACCGCGCCACGCTTCGAGGACTGACGTGCCCTCGGCGAGGCTTCCCCTCCAGGCCCTGCTTGCGATGCTGATGGTCCAGGCAGCGGCCGCGGAGACCATCCCGCTGCCGCAGCCCAAGCCGGAAATCGGCGTGCACACCGACAAGCCGATCGACAAGCCGCTGCCGCAGCCCGCCACCACGGCAGAACCGGCGCCGCTGCCGTCGGCCGACACGGTCAATCCCGACCGCTTCGGCGCAAAACCCGCCGACGCGGCCTATGGCGCCTTCCAGCGCGGTCTCTACAAGACAGCTTACAATTTGGCATTGGTCCGGGCGCAAAACGGCGATCCGGCGGCGCAGACCTTGGTGGCCGAGATCCTGTCGCGGGGGCTCGGTGTACCGGTCAATTCGGCGCAGGCGGCGAAATGGTACGCGCTGGCCGCCGAACAGGGTGTGCCGGAATCGCAGTTCCAGTATGCGCTGATGCTGCTCGACGGCCGCTATGTCAAAAAGGATGGAAAAGAAGCCTACGCCCTGATGCAGGCCGCCGCCGAAGCCGGCAACCGGCTGGCGCAATTCAATTTCGCGCAGATGCTGGTCCAGCAGGACCCCGGCGATGCCGGCATGGCCAAGGCGGTCTCCTACTATGAGCGCGCCGCCGCGACCGGCCTCGCGGACGCGCAATATGCGATGTCGCAGATCTACGCCAATGGCGTCGGCGGCAAGCCACGCGACGACGCCCAGGCAAGGCGCCTGCTGGCGCAGGCAGCCAGGCAGAACTACGACACCGCGCAGATCGATCTCGCCGCCTGGATGATCGAAGGCCGCGGCGGTGCGCGCGACCTGAAATCCGCCTTCGGCTGGATGAAGCAGGCGGCGGAAGGCGGCAATGTCGCCGCCCAGAACCGCCTGGCCAAGCTCTATATGCAAGGCATCGGCACCGATCCGGACCTTGTGCTTGCCGGCGCCTGGTACGTCGTCGCCCGCCGTGCCGGCCTCATCGACCCCCAGATGGACGACTTCCTGCAGGGGCTGGACGACGACCAGACCAAGCAGGCGCTGCAGAAGGCCAACCGGCTGCCTTGACGGCGGTTCTCGCGGTCATTGCAAGTGTAACCTCGGCTCCCCTCGCCTGGCACCGACCTGCCCGCTCCCTTGCCTCTTCTGGCGATTTGTGGTCTTGGGAGCCCGAAATCGCTTTCCCAGCGAACATCCCATACCGACGGCGTGGCCGTTGGCATCATTCCGGATCATCTCATCATGGCCAAGATCAATGGCAACGAAATCCGTCCCGGCTATGTCATCGAGCATGATGGCGGCCTTTGGGTGGCGGTCAGGACCAACACCGTCAAGCCCGGCAAGGGCGGCGCCTACAATCAGGTCGAACTGAAGAACCTCATCAACGGCACCAAACTCAACGAGCGCTTCCGCTCGGCCGAGACCGTCGAACAGATCCGGCTCAACCTGAAGGATTTTTCCTTCCTCTACGCGCAGGAAGACGCACTGGTGTTCATGGACACCCAGAGCTACGAGCAGCTCGAATTGAACAAGGACTTCGTCGGCGATCGCGCCGCCTTCCTGCAGGACGGCATGATGGTGACGGTCCAGCTCTACGAAGAGCGGCCGATCGGCATTTCGCTGCCCGACTATGTGACGCTGACCATCACCGAGGCCGACCCGGTGGTGAAGGGTCAGACGGCGGCATCGTCCTACAAGCCGGCGATCCTGGAGAACGGCATCCGCGTCCTGGTGCCGCCCTTCATCGGCGCCGGCGAGCGCATCATCGTCGACACCAACGAAATCACTTACGTGCGCCGCGCCGACTGACGCATGTCGCCCCAAAGTGGCCTCGGTTCTGGGTCACCGACATGCATCGAGGCGGAGTTTAAAGCGCAGCACCGGGAAAAAGCACTATGGCACGCTCAGCCCTTCTCAACGTCATGGTCCAGGCCGCAATGAAGGCCGGCCGCTCGCTGTCGCGCGACTTCGGCGAGGTGCAGAACCTGCAGGTCTCGATGAAAGGCCCCGGCGACTATGTCAGCCAGGCCGACCGCAAGGCAGAGGACATCGTCTTTGCCGAACTGTCCAAGGCTCGGCCCGGCTATTCCTTCCTGATGGAAGAGCGCGGCGTGGTCGAAGGCGACGACGGCCAGCATCGCTGGATCGTTGACCCGCTCGACGGCACCACCAATTTCCTGCACGGCATTCCGCTCTTTGCCGTTTCGATCGCGCTGGAGCGCCAGGGCCAGATCGTCGCCGGCGTCATCTACAATCCGGCGATGGACGAACTCTACACCTGCGAACGCGGCGGCGGCGCCTTCATGAACGACCGCCGCTTGCGCGTCGCTGGCCGCATCAAGCTGGTCGACACCGTGATCGGCTGCGGCATGCCGCATCTCGGCCGCGGCCACCATGGCAATTTCCTCGTCGAACTGCGCAACGTCATGGCCGAGGTTTCCGGCGTCCGCCGCCTCGGCTCCGCCTCGCTCGATCTCGCCTATGTCGCCGCCGGCCGCATGGATGGCTTCTGGGAAACCGGCCTGTCGGCCTGGGACATCGCCGCCGGGCTGCTTTTGATCCGCGAGGCAGGCGGCTTCGTCTCCGACATGGACGGCGGCCAGGACATGCTCGATAACGGTTCGGTCGTCGCCGGCAACGAGGTCATCCAGCGCGCTTTGCTGAAGGTCGTGAAGAAGCCGCTCTCCTCCCGCTGACAGCCACGCCGCGCGGATGCGCCGCAGTCGCAAAACCGCAATGGAAGCTTGAAATACTGCCCGGCATGCGCCCAAATTGGAGGGCGCGGTGCAGGAACCCGGCTTAGTGAGAGACAACGAACCTTACCCCGATATCCCGTTCATCGGACGCTGGCACTATTCGCGTGCCGAGATGATCGCAGACGGTATCGTCCACGCGGTCGGCATCGTGCTGGCGATATCGGCCGGTTCGGCACTGCTGGCGCTGGCGGCGTTCCGTGTCGGACCGGGCGAATACATCGCCGCCGCCTTCTACGTGGTTTCGCTGCTCACCGTGCTCTCGGTGTCGATGACCTACAATCTGTGGCCGGTGTCGTCGCCGGCAAAATGGGTGTTGCGGCGTTTCGACCACGCCGCGATCTATCTGCTGATCGCCGCGACCTACACGCCTTTCCTGGCGCAGCTCGAAGGCTCGCCGCTGGCGCGCTGGATGATCGTGCTGGTCTGGACCGCGGCAGTGCTGGGCATTGCCATCAAGGTGTTCTTTCCCGGCCGTTTCGACCGGCTGGCGATCAGCTTCTATCTCGCCATCGGCTGGAGCGGCATCATCCTGGTCAAGCCGCTTGTCCAGACACTGCCGACGACATCGATAGCGCTGATCGTCGCCGGCGGCATCGTCTATTCCTGCGGCGTCATCTTCTTCGCCTGGAAGGGGCTGCGCTTCCACAACGCGCTGTGGCACGGTTTCGTCGTCACCGGCGCCGGCCTGCATCTGGCCGCCATGGTTGACTGTCTGGTCATCAATCGCCTCTGACACTATCGACGCGGCAATATTGCCAAGCGCCATTCAATTTGGTCACAATTCCGTTTAGAGTCGCGGTTTACGTGATCGGCGGCGGCATCGGAAACGGGGCACGGATGGCTTTTCTCAGATCCTTCGGCATGGGCAGACGTTCTGATGTCCTGATCTACGACCCGCATAAACTATCGAGCCCGCAGGTCTTTTTGCTGACCATGGTGATCTTCCTGGTCATCGTCGCCTTCATCGCCGCCATCCTCACCCGACAGATCTCAACCGCTTTTGGCAGCAATCCCGGCCTCAATGGCCTGATCGTCGGCGTGCTGGTGGTCGGCATCCTTTTGGCCTTCGCCCAAGTCGGGCGACTGTTTCGCGAAGTGCGCTGGGTCAACTCCTTCCGTGCCGGCTCGGAGACGACCGAACCGGTGCTGCTGGCTCCGATGAAGGCGATGATCGGCCGTTCCTCGGCGATGGCCTTCTCGACCAGTTCGATGCGCACCATGCTCGATTCCATCGCCACCCGCCTCGACGAAAGCCGCGACACCTCGCGCTATCTCGTCGGCCTGCTGGTGTTCCTCGGCCTGCTCGGCACCTTCTGGGGCCTGTTGAACACCATCGGCTCGATCCGCGAGACCATCGAATCGCTCGATCCCGGCACCGGTGACGCCGCCGCGGTGCTCGATTCCCTGAAGCAGGGGCTTTCCGCGCCGCTGGCCGGCATGGGCACGGCCTTCTCGTCCTCGCTGTTCGGCCTCTCCGGCTCGCTGGTGCTCGGCTTCCTCGACCTGCAGGCCGGCCGCGCCCAGACGCGCTTCTACACCGAACTGGAAAACTGGCTTTCCTCGGTGACCGACCTGTCGTCGGACATCGTCGTCGCCGACCCAGCCAAGACCGAATCCTCCGACGAGATCCGGGTGCTGTCGGAACGGCTGCGCAGCATGCAGGAGAATGGCGGCGGCTCCAACCCGCGCGTCGCCACCGCCATGGCCAATCTCGCCGACGGCATTTCCGGCCTGGTCAAGAACATGCGCTCGGAACAGCAGATCATGCGCGACTGGGTCGAGGCCCAGTCCGACGAGCAGAAGGCGATGCGCAACACGCTGGAAAAGATCGCCGATGCCCTGAAGAAGCCCGGAGTGCACTGAAGTGGCACTCGCCAGGGGCAGGCGCACCGATCGCCGCATCGACTACTGGCCGGGCTTCGTCGACGCGCTGTCGACGCTGCTTTTGGCGATCATGTTCCTGCTCACGGTATTCGTGCTGGCGCAGTTCCTGCTGGGACGCGAAATCTCCGGCAAGGATACGGCACTCTCGCGCCTCAACTCCCAGATCAACGAACTGACGCAGCTGCTGGCGCTGGAGCGCTCGACGGCGCAGGACAAGGATGACTCGCTGGCCAATCTGCAGGCATCGCTGTCGGCGGCGGAAGCGGAAAGGAGCCGGCTCCAGCAATTGCTGGCGCAAGGTGCGGGCGCCGGGGACGCCGCCAACCAGCGCGCTGCGGCGCTCGGCGGCGAACTCGACAGCCAGCGCCAGATCAGCCAGCAGGCACTGAGCCAGGTCGAGATCCTCAACCAGCAGATCGCTGCACTGCGCAAGCAGATCGGCGCGCTCGAGGATGCGCTCAACGTCTCCGAAATCCGCGACCGCGATTCAAACACCAAGATCGCCGACCTCGGCCGTCGCCTCAACGTCGCAC
This sequence comes from Mesorhizobium sp. M0239, assembly GCF_040321815.1. Lineage (NCBI taxonomy): Bacteria > Pseudomonadati > Pseudomonadota > Alphaproteobacteria > Hyphomicrobiales > Phyllobacteriaceae > Mesorhizobium > Mesorhizobium sp. M0239. The sequence goes on along the minus strand of NZ_JAMYSG010000013.1, from coordinate 116,489 downwards.
TGGCGCAGCGCGTGCAGGAATTGAACCGCTACCGCTCCGACTTCTTCGGCCGTTTGCGCGAAATCCTCGCCGACCGCGAGAACATCCGCATCGTCGGCGACCGCTTCGTCTTCCAGTCGGAAGTGCTGTTCCCGACCGGCTCCGAGGTGATCAACGATGCCGGCAAGGTCGAGATGAAGAAGCTCGCCGACGCCATCATCGAGTTGCAGAAGGAAATCCCGCCCGAGATCAACTGGGTGCTGCGCGTCGACGGCCACACCGACAACAAGCCGCTCTCCGGCGCCGGCCGCTACCGCGACAATTGGGAACTGTCGACGGCCCGTTCGACCTCGGTGGTGAAATTCCTGATCGAGAACGGCGTGCCTGCCAACCGGCTCGTAGCCGCCGGTTTCGGTGAGTTCCAGCCGCTCGACCCCGCCGACACCGAAGAGGCGCGCAACAAGAACCGCCGTATTGAACTGAAGCTCACCGAACGTTGATCCGTCCTCACGCGAACTTGTTCGTCGGCTCAACTCTAGGGCGCGGATCAAGGCCGGCAAGGTCTGAAAAGATTATCTTTTTTTAAGTACACATTGTCGCAGGGCGGTCCTAGCTTGCCGCCCGGGCCGAGAACCGCCGGCGATGAACCCCCCTCATCGCGACGCGACGGAACCGGACGGCCCAAGGCCGGAAGGCAGGCGGACAACCGCCGCTTTCCTCTACAAGAGGAGACGCGTGATGCGCTCTTTCAAGACCTCGCTTAGAACTGCTACACTCACGGCGTTCCTCATCGCCGTTCCGCTTGCCGGTGCCTATGCCGCGGGCCATCACAAGGGCGCTCTCGACGCGACCGATCCGACCGACATGACTGGCCCGCGTGTCGAGGCGCTTATCGCACAGGTGCAGGGCGTCCGGCAGGGCATCGTGGACGCAAGACAGGCCAACAACATCACCCCGGCCGTGGCGGAACGCCTGGAAATGCGCACGGCCCACATCAGTCAGGCGGCAGAGAAAGTCGCCGCGTCCTATCATGGCAGGATACCGGCCGCGCAATACCATGACCTGTTGCGTCGTCTCGACAATGTCGACCAGCGGTTGATGGTCGATACCGGCAGTGGTTTCCTGATCGGCGACGGCGCCGACGGCGGCAATTACCCGAACGGCTAAACGGTCCAAGAGGACGGCTGAAACGGTCCAAGAGGAAGGGACGCTGACGCCTTCGGGGAGCCATCCCGCGGGCGTCCTTTTTACCAGCCGAGCCACACCGCGATCAGCGCAACCGCTGCCGGCACGGTCTGGATGAACAGGATCTTGCGGCCAACCGTTGCCGCGCCATAGAGGCCGGCAATGGCCACGCACGACAGGAAGAACAATTTGACCTGAAAACCGGCGGCACCGAGGTAAAGCCCCCAGATCAAGCCGGCGGCGAGGAACCCGTTGTAGAGCCCCTGATTGGCGGCGAGCACCTTCGAGGCACTGGCGAATTCGGGCGTCAGATTGAATGCCTTGTGCCCACGCGGCGTGTCCCACAGCACCATCTCCAGATAGACGATGTAGGCATGGATCAAGGCCACCAGCGCGACCAGGATGTTGCCGATCATGTTGTTTCCCCCAATTGTTGCCGGCAGCATTTCACGCATGACCGCCCCCACGCAAGATGCGTCCGTTGCGCGGTGCCTGAGGGTTGCAAACGCCTTTGCGTTGGTATCTTTTCGCGCCGTCCCCAATCACGGAAGCAGCCATGTCCTTTCAGAAACTCGATAATCTCGGTCACAAGCTCGAAGCACTCGAGCATGCACTGGCCATCCTCGGTGCCGACGAGGCCACCCACATGGCCGTCGGCGGCGGCGAGAAGCGTGCCGAGGCGATGTCGGCACTGGCCGGCATGTATCACACCAGGGCAACGGCGCCGGAGATAGCAGACTGGATCGTCGCGGCAGAGCAGGAAGCGTTGGGTGAAGAGCAGCGCACCGCGGTCTCGGAACTGCGGCGGCAATACACCAACCTGACCTGCCTGCCGGTCGAATTCGTCGAACGCCAGACGACCGCGCGCATGCGTTGCGAGCAACTGTGGCGCGACCTGCGCGCCAAGAACGACTGGGCGGGCTTCCAGCCGGCGCTGGAGGGCGTCGTGGAGTTGGTGCGCGAGGAAGCGGCGCTGCGTGCCGACATGCTCGGCCTCGCCCCCTATGACGCGCTGATGGAGCAGTACGACCCCGGCAACCGCACCGCCGACATCACGCCAGTCTTCGCCGACCTGAAGGCTTTCCTGAAAGGCTTCGTGCCGGAGGCGCTGGCTATCCAGGACGCACGGCTGCGCAAGCGCCCGCTGAAGCCGCTGTCGGGCACCTATGCGATCGACCGGCAGCGCGAGCTCGGCCTTGCCATGATGGCGTCGGTCGGCTTCGACCTGACGCACGGGTCGTTGTCGGTGTCGCACCACCCTTTCTGCGGCGGCGTGCCGAGCGACGTGCGCATCACCACCCGCTACAAGACGTCCGACTTCCTGTCGGCGCTGATGGGCGTGCTGCACGAGACCGGCCATGCGCTCTACGAACAGAACCTGCCCAAGGCATGGTCGCACTGGCCGCTCGGCAAGGCGCGCGGCATGGCCGTGCATGAAAGCCAGAGCCTGTTCGTCGAAAAACAGCTCGGCCGCAACCCGGCCTTCTGGAACTGGGCGCTGCCGGTGGTTGAAAAGCATCTCGGTGAGGCCTGGTCGCTCGACGATATCCTGCCGCATGTGCATCGCGTCGAGCGCGGCCTGATCCGTGTCGATGCCGACGAGGTGACCTACCCCCTGCATGTCATCCTGCGCTACGAACTGGAGCAGGAGCTCGTCGCGGGCCGGCTGGAGGTCGCCGACCTGCCCGAAGCCTGGGACGCCAAGATGCGCGATTACCTCGGTCTTTCCACCATCGACAATCCGGCCGACGGGCCGATGCAGGACGTGCATTGGCCTGGGGCCGCCTTCGGCTATTTCCCCTCCTATACGCTGGGCGCGATGATGGCGGCGCAGCAATGGGCGGCGCTGACGCGGGATCATCCTGCCGCCGATGGCGATCTCGCCAAAGGCAATTTCGAGGCGATCAACGAGTGGCGCCGCCAAAAGATCTGGTCGCAGGGATCACGCTGGTCGACGCCGGACCTGCTCGAACGCGCCACCGGCGAAAAGCTCAACGCCACCTATTTCGTGAACCATCTGAAGCAGCGCTACGGAGCCGCGTAGAGCGGCACATCAGGAACGTAGTTGGTTCTGCCTACTCCGCCGCGCCCCTGAAAGCACTGGCGCCGGTTTCGAACTGCAGCTTGGCCAGCCGCGCATAGATGCCGCCCTTGGCGACAAGGCTTTGATGCGTGCCTTCCTCGACGATCGAGCCGCCATCCATGACCAGGATCCTGTCGGCCTTCAGCACCGTTGCCAGGCGGTGGGCGATGACGATCGTGGTGCGGCCCTGCATCAGCCGTTCCAGCGCCGTCTGCACCAGCGTCTCGCTTTCGGCGTCGAGGGCGGAGGTGGCCTCGTCGAGCAGCAGGATCGGGGCGTCGCGCAGGATGGCGCGGGCGATCGCAACCCGCTGGCGCTGGCCGCCTGACAGCGTCACGCCGCGCTCACCGACCTGGCTGTCATAGCCTTTTTCCAGCTTGAGGATGAATTCATCGGCAAGTGCATCCTTCGCCGCCGTCTCGATTTCGGCCTTGCTGGCTCCCGGCCGGCCGAAACCGATATTGTCACGCGCGCTTGCCGCGAAAATGGTGACGTCCTGCGGCACGATCGCGATGCGCTGGCGGATCGAAACGGGATCGGCCTCGCGCACGTCGACGCCGTCGATCAGGATCTTGCCTGTTTCGGGATCGTAGAAGCGCAGGATCAGTGAAAACACGGTGCTCTTGCCGGCCCCTGACGGCCCGACGATCGCCACCGTCTCGCCCGGCATGACCTGAAAGCTCAAGCCGTGCACGGCGGCGCGGTCGGGCCTTGCCGGGTAGGAGAAGGAGACATTGTCGAAGGCGATCGCGCCCTTGGCGACGGCCGGCAGCGGCTTCGGATCGGCGGGAGCCTGGATCGCCGGCTTCTCGGCCAGGATCTCGGTCAGCCGTTCGGCGGCACCCGCCGCTTGCGCAAGCTCGCCCCAGACTTCCGACAACGCGCCCAGCGCGCCGGCGGCGAACACCGAATAGAGCAGGAACTGACCGAGCGTACCCGGCGATATCGAGCCTTCGAGCACGTCGCGCGAGCCGAACCACAGCACCGCCACGACGGACGAGAAGATGGTGAAAATGGCGAAGAAGGTAAGGAAGGAGCGCGCGAAGATCGAGGAGCGTGCCGCCTCGAAAGCAGCTTCCACCGCGGCCGAGAAATGCCCGGTGACCAGCTTTTCATTGGTGAAGGCCTGCAGCGTGCGCACCGCGCCGATCTGTTCGCTGGCATAGGCGGTGGCATCGGCAAGCGTATCTTGCGCCTGGCGTGATTTGCGCCGCACCGAACGGCCGAAAGCGACCAGCGGCAGCACGATGACAGGAATGGCTGATATGACGAGGCCTGATAGTTTCGGACTGGTGATGACCATCATCCCCACCGCGCCAAGACCGAGGATTACGTTGCGCAGCGCCACCGAGGCCGTCGCTCCGACCGCCGACTTGACCTGCGTCGTGTCGGCGGCAAGCCGCGACACGATCTCGCCCGACTGGGCGGTGTCGAAGAAGGCAGGCGACAGCGTCGTCACATGGGCAAACACATCGCGCCGGATATCGGCGACGACGCGCTCGCCCAGCGTGATGACGAAATAGTAGCGGCCGGCCGATGCCGCCGCCAGCAGGGCGGCCATCGCCACCAGCGCTGCGAAATATTCGGCGATGAAGGTGGTGCTGGCCGACGAGAAGCCATGATCGATCATGCGTCGCACCGCCAGCGGCAGCGCCAGCGTGGTTGCCGCCGCGATGACCAGCGAGATGATGGCGCCGACGACCAGTGTGCGATAGTGCGTGATGTACGGGAACAGGCGCCGGAGCGGCTTGAGCGAACGCCGGCGCTCGTCTGCGCTGGTGATTTGCGCCATCCCGATGTTTCCTCCAGCCGCCCTTGGGGTCTGCGCCTCAATATGCGCTTGCCGCGGCCTTGTGATTCAATTCCGGCTGATGTATAGGCTCGCCGACCGTTTTAGAAGCCGTGGCTCCTCAATAGCTGCGGCTTCGAGTTTTAAAAAGAGGCGCATCGACGCAGGCTTATGCCCGTCGGCAGCGCCGGCAAGCCAGGAACCGAGCCATGAAGAGCGCTATTCATCCCGACTACCACACCATCAAGGTCGTCATGACCGATGGCACCGAATACACGACCCGTTCGACCTGGGGCAAGGAAGGCGATACGATGAACCTCGATATCGACCCGACCACCCACCCGGCCTGGACCGGCGGCCAGCAGACCCTGCTCGACCGCGGCGGCCGCCTGTCGAAGTTCAAGAAGCGTTTCGAAGGTTTCGGCATCTAAGCTCAACGAGCTTTCACAGATCAAAAACCTGCCTCCGTGGCGGGTTTTTTGTTGCGGCGCGGCGCTACTCGGCCAGCAATTCCCTTAGCGCCATGCGCTTGTAGGCGGCGACCAGCCTGTCGCCCTCCTGGCGCTCAACCGAGATCGCCAGCCGCATGGCGGCCTCGCCCATCTGCCAGACCAGAAACGCCGTGGTTTCCAGTGTCGCCGGATCGACCGCCGGCCGCAGCCGTTTCAGCACCGCGGTGAGGAATTCGGCGTTGGCGCGGCTGTCGGCGAGTTCGAGTTGGCGCAGCGCCTTGTCGGCCTGCGTGCCCGACCAGATGTCGCGCATCACCGGCTCGGCCAGGAACAGCCGGTAATAGATGTCGACTAACTCTGAAAACGCGGACTGCAGGCCTTCGGCGTCGCTGACGCCGGCGAGTGCCGCCGAGATGCAGGCTTGGCTTTCGGCGGTGTAGCGCTCGGCCAGCGCCCAGACGATCGCCCGCTTGTCGGGAAAGAACTGGTAGAGCGAGCCGATCGACACACCGGCCCGTTCCGCCACTTCTCCCATGCGCATGGCATCGCTGCCTTGCTCGGCGATCAGCGCCGAGGCAGCGGCCAGCATGCGCTCGACCCGCTCGCGGCTACGCTGCTGGCTCGGCGCCCGGCGCGGTGAAGCAACCTGCTCCTGTGCGGAAACGGGGGCTGCCGTGTCTTCCAATGACTGACTCCAAATGCAATCAAAATCGCTTGACCCACAAAATACGAGGGTTTATCACGTTTTGCAAACGTGAGGATTGTTCATATTTTGACGCAAAGGAAAACACAACGGGCATATGGAGCAAATGACATGATCGCGAAACTTCTTCCCACCCTCATCTTCATTGCCGCACTCGGCTCAGGCGTCGTCGGCGGCGTCTTCTTTGCTTTCTCCAGCTTCGTCATGCCGGGCCTCGCCCGCATGCCAGCCACAAGCGGCATTGCCGCGATGAATTCGATCAATGTCACAGCTGTGACCCCGCTGTTCATGACAGCGCTGTTCGGCACGGCGCTCGTCTGCGTCCTTGTCGCCATCGGTGCGGTGATTGGCTGGAGCCAGCCGGGTTCGCTCTGGCTGATTGCCGGCAGCCTGCTCTATCTCATCGGCATCGTGGTGGTCACGATGATCTTCAACGTCCCGCTCAACGATGCGCTCGCCGCCGTCGATCTGGCCAGCAGCAATGGCGCAGGCCTGTGGCCACGCTACCTCAATGAATGGGTGATGTGGAACCATGTCCGCGCCATCAGCGGCATAGCCGCGCTGGCATCCTTCTGGTTCGCCACGCGTTGACGACGATGGAGGAGCGACGGATGAAGGATCAATACGCAAAGATGGCCTTCGGCATGGCAATCGGAGTTGGTGTCGGTGCCGCGATCGGCACCGCTCTGGATGAGCTTCCGATGGGCGTCGCCGTGGGTATTGCGATTGGTGCCGCCGTCGGTGCGTGGCCACGCAAGTGACGGCAGCGCCGGCGGCCTCTACGCCTTTGTCTTCCGATCGGAATGACCGAGGTCGCGATCCGGGTCGATGACATCGCGGACCAGCTGCTTCAGTTTGGCCGCGTCCGGAAAACCGCCGTCGCGCTTGCGGTCCCAGACCAGCACGTCATTGCAGCTGATGGTGAAGATGCCCCCAGTGCCGGGCACCAATGTCACCTCGCCGAGATCGGTGCCGAAGGTCGACAGCAGTTCCTGAGCCATCCAGCCGGCGCGCAACAGCCACTGGCACTGCGTGCAGTAGGTGATGACGACGCAATGCTTCCCTGACGCGTTCATTGGTCCACCTCCAGAACGCGCACGGTCGTGCCGGCAACCCGGTCATGTATTGGCTCGTTGCCGAGTGCGACGGTCAGCGCGATCCAACATGGCCAGAGAATAGCTAGGGCAGACGCGGTAAAGGCGATTACGATTTCCAGTCGGGAATAGTTCAGCATGGGCGCCGGAGCGGTTTTCCAGGTCTGGAAAGCAAAGAAAGCTCCGACCAGCGTGGCGGGTAGATAGCCCAGGAATTTACCAACTGCCGACAAACGGTTTTTTGCAAAGCGAGGCCTTCCCTATGCCAATCCAGCTCGTCATGGACGAAGAGGGCCAGGACCCCCTTGCCAAGCGACCGACTGAAGGCCCCTTCCATCACAAGAAGATAGGTCGCAAGGACCAGCACTTGGAGAAAGCCTAGATCCAGTGCCGCAGTTCGAAAATTTCCGTTTGAATCAAGGTCTATCGAAAGGGTTGATACTGCCTTCGATTGAGCGTCCGTGCTCGTGCCGGCTGCCCATCTGGCCACCGGAAGACCGAAGAAGGATGTTGCACAAACCTGCCAATCGTAGCGGGAAAGGACAGGATCGCCTGTTCCTTTCAGACTGGCGGACTGGCAGGTTTTCCAGTTCAGCCAGAAGCTGCCTTTCACTCCGCCGTCGGTCATCAGAAACAAGGCCGCAACCAACGCATAAAGAGCGACGAAGATGACAAGGTAGTCGATAAGCGAAGCGAAAAGCCGTCGCCAAAGGCCGCCTGGACGAGGCCAGGTCACTGCAAGTTCAACGCCTTCGTCAGTCATCTTCCCCCTCGCCGACAACCGACTGCGCTACACCTTTGGCGGAAGTCTCAAGCAGCGAGGCCATGCTACCCCGCCTGTAGCGCCGTTGGCCACCACCTTGCAGTCCTATGCCGCGCTGAGCTTGGCCATGGTCTCGTCGTCGACTTCAAAGTTGGCGTAGACGCTCTGCACGTCGTCGTCGTCCTCGAGCGTGGCAACCAGCTTCATCAGCGACTGTGCCCGGTCCTCGTCGACCGGAACATTGTTTTGCGGCTTCCAGATCAGCTTCACCGATTCCGCCTCGCCGAGCGAGGCTTCCAGCGCCTTCGACACTTCGCCGACATTCTCGAAGCCACAATAGATCGTGTGGCCTTCCTCGTCGGTTTCAACGTCATCGGCACCGGCTTCGATCGCCGCATCCATGATCTTGTCGGCGCTGCCGGCCGATGCCGGATAATAGATTTCGCCGGCACGGTCCCACATGAACGACACCGAGCCGGTTTCGCCCATTGCCCCACCGGCCTTGGTGAAGGCGGCGCGCACATTCGAGGCCGAACGGTTGCGGTTGTCGGTCAGCACTTCGACGATGACGGCGACGCCGCCTGGGCCATAGCCCTCATAACGCACGGCTTCGTAGCTCTCGGCATCGCCCATCGAGGCCTTGTTGACGGCACGCTGGATGTTGTCCTTCGGCATCGACACCGCCTTGGCGTTCTGGATAGCCAGCCGCAGGCGCGGATTCATCGATGGATCGGGCGTCCCGCTCTTGGCGGCGACGGTGATTTCGCGCGCCAGCTTGGAAAACATTTTCGACCGCACCGCATCCTGGCGGCCCTTGCGGTGCATGATGTTCTTGAACTGTGAATGGCCAGCCATGGCACCCCTGTCGTCTTCTCGGCTAGAGCATCCCGAAGCGAAGTGATCTGACCTCGTCTGCCGCAATGCCCGAATTCAAAATTTCAGAGCGTCCCAGGTGCAACTCGTGGAAGCACGGCGTTCTCTGTCGGAATGGCCGGCTTATAGATAAATCGGCTCAATTCGTCCAGCCGCACCGCGCAAGACATGGCACTGCATGGCATGCTGCGGCCGCTCACGCCTCGAGGTCCGACTTCAGCCGGTCGATGATGCTGAGCGCATGTCCGGCATACTGGCTGATCCAGCGGTCGTGGATCTGCTTGATCGGCAGCGCGTTGAGATGGTTCCAGCGCTCGCGGCCGTCGCGCCGCGCAACGATCAGGTCGGCCTCCTCCAATACCTTGAGATGCAGCATGACGGTGCAGCGATCGATGTCGGGAAAGGCCTCGCACAGCATGCCGGTCGTCTTCGGCGCGTCCTTCAGCTGATCCAGTATTTCACGCCGGCGCGGATGCGCCAGCGCCTTGAAAACATTGTCGTCTTGCGATCGGCTTGACATGTTATGTTTCTATAACATATTGTTGGGCCGATCAAGGGAAGGAGTTGTGGATATGTCACTTGGATTCAGTGTTTCCGGACGCATCGGCAAGCCGGTCGCCGACGTCTTCGACGCAGTCGTCAATCCGAAGAAACTGAGCGGCTACTTCACCACGATCGGCGGCGCCAGCGCCCCGCTGGAAGCTGGCGCCGGCGTCGTCTGGTGGGGCAAGGTGCCGGTCGAGGTCGACGAAGTGGTCAAGGACAGCCGCATCGTGCTGCGCTGGGATGCCACCGACGCCGACGGCAAACCCGCCTACAAGACCCGCATCGAGATGAATTTCGAGCCGCTCGACGACGGCGGCACCTTCGTCACCATCGCCGAGAGCGGTTGGCAAGAAGGCGCGGTCGGCCTGAAGAAGTCCTACCTCAATTGCGAGGGCTGGTCGCAGATGCTGGCCTGCATGAAGGCCTATGTCGAATACGGCATCAATTTGCGCGACGGCTACTACCGCAGCGAGATGAAGGGCGAACCCGCCAACGAGACCAATATCTGAGCGGCCCCCATATCTCACCGCCAGGGAGCAAGACGGAGGTCAACGATGAAGAAAGTAACGCCATTCCTGATGTTCGAGGGCAAGGCCGAAGAGGCAATGACGCTCTATTGCGAGACCATTCCTGACAGCGGCGTCCTTGACGTCACAAATTACGGCCCCGGCGAAGATGGCTCGGACGGAACGGTCAAGCTGGCGCGCGTGTCGATCGCTGGCCTGGAAGTCATGGTCTTCAACAGCCCCGTGCACCACGCCTTCACGTTCACGCCGTCGGTCTCGCTCTATGTGGACTGTTCCTCTGAGGACGAACTGAACCGAATTGTCGAGACACTGGCAAAGGACGGCGGGTTTCTGATGCCGCCCGACAATTACGGCTTCAGCCGCCGCTTCGCATGGCTGAACGACAGGTTCGGGGTCTCCTGGCAGGTCAATCTCGCATAACCAGCCTGGGCAAAGCCGACCAACAACAGCTGAACACGACAAGGGAGCCAGCTATGACCGCGAAGATCACCGGCGGCATCAACATCGCCATGAAGGTGCCGCCGCACCAGTATCAGGCGACGATCGCCTTCTACCGCGACGTCGTCGGCCTGAAGCCTTTCACGGACAAGGCGCCGGCCATCGGCTTCGAGCTTGGCCCCAACCGCCTGTGGATCGATAAGGCGCCGATGATGAGCCAGGCCGAGGTGTGGCTGGAGCTGTTCACCAAGGATTTCCCCATGGCTGCGGATCATTTAGCCAAGGCCGGCGTTGTGCGTTGCGATGCCATCGAGCCCTTGGGCGAGGGCTTCCGCGGCGGCTGGATCACCAACCCCGCCAATATCATCCACATGCTGCGCGAACCGGACGCCTGGTGAGCGCCAAGCCACGAAAGGAGCATCCGATGGACATTCAGGAAAAACCGACCGCCGAAGCCGGCATGCTGATCCGGCGGCCTGTCGCCGAGGTGTTCGAGGCCATCGTCGACCCCGCCATTACAACGAAATTCTGGTTCACTCATGGCAGCGGCCGGCTGGACAGCGGCAAGCAGATCCGCTGGGAATGGCGCATGTACGGCGTGTCGACGACGGTCGACGTCAGCGAGATCGTCGCGAACGAAAAGATCGTCATGCAATGGAGCGATCCGCCGACCACCGTGGTCTGGACTTTCACGGAAATGCCTGGCGAGACGACCTTTCTCGAGGTTCGCAATTTCGGCTTTGCCGGCGATGGCGACGAGCAGGTGAAAGAGGCCGTCGGCTCAACCGGCGGCTTCACGCTGGTGCTGGCCGGCGCCAAGGCGTGGCTGGAACAAGGCCTGACGCTCGGCCTGATCGGCGACCGCCACCCGAAGGGCGTGCCGGCTAACTAAATCGGATCAACCTCGCCGCTTTTCCTGTTCGGTCACATGATGGCGAAGTACGCGATTGATTTCGGTTTGATAGCCACCGCCTCCGACATGTTCCTTAAACCAGGATAGCACATCGGCATCGAGCCTAATGGTGACCGGCTGCTTGAGTGGTCGGTAAAGATGTCCACGGCGAGCATGAATCCAGTTCTCGGCCGGAGCTTCTGGAATGTCCGAGGTATCAATCTCGCTGTCGGGCAAATCGGCCAGCTTGGCAAGTTGATTGCGCAGATCCTGGCTAAGGTCCTTCCTGTTCATAGCGCTTCCTTTCATGCGTTGTCGCTTTCCGAGCACCAACGATCCGAACCCGTTCTTCATCTTCGCGACCGGGGTAGGTATGCACAACCAGCAATACCGCGACAGCCTCAATCATCCCGATCGCGTGCCATCGTTGCTCACCATCTTCAAACCGGTCAGGCACGATGAGATGGAGCGGATCATCGAACACCTTTCGTGCAAGATCAAAGGCGATGCCGTGCTTGGCAAGATTGCGCCTCGCTTTTTCAGGATCCCATTCAAACTGCAAAGTAGCACCATCGACTACAGTATTGTATGTACAAATCCGTAAAAGTCAATCCAAACGCGGCATGCGCCCAAGCCCAAGCTCAGTGCCCGCCACCCGATTTCGCCTTCCTACGTCGCCGCGCCAGCATGTTGAGTCCCTCGACCAATGCCGAAAAGCCCATCGCCGCATAGATGTAGCCCTTGGGCACATGGTAGCCCATGCCGTCTGCGATCAGTGTCATGCCGATCATCAGAAGGAAGCCCAGCGCCAGCATGACAATGCTCGGGTTCTTGGCGATGAAGTTGGCCAGCGGCCCGGCCGCCAGCATCATCACGCTCACCGCCACGATCACGGCGATGTACATGATGGCGATCTCGTCGGTCATGCCGACGGCGGTGATGATCGAATCGATCGAGAAGACCAGGTCGAGCAGCAGGATCTGGAAGATCGCGCCGGCAAGGCTGATCTGCAGCGTCTCGCCCATCATCGTATCCTTGTGGTCGTCGGGATCGACCGTGTGATGGATCTCCTTGGTCGCCTTCCAGACCAGGAACAGGCCGCCGGCAATCAGGATCAGGTCGCGCCAGGAAAAACCGTGGCCGAAGGCCGTGAACACCGGCGTGGTCAGCTGGACGATGATCGAAATGGTGGCCAGCAGCACCAGCCGCATGATCAGCGCCGCCGAGATGCCGAGCCGGCGGGCACGGGCCCGTTGTGCTTCCGGCAGCTTGTTGGTCAGGATCGAGATGAAGATCAGGTTGTCGATGCCGAGCACGACCTCGAGCACAATCAGCGTCAGCAGCGCGACCCAGGCGGTCGGGTCGGACACGAATTGGAAATGCGGCGCCAGGAATTCGATGAGCTGCATGGAGGTCGTCCCCTCTTTTAACGATCTAGAGCAGTGTCGCCGGCAGTTAGGTACTAAGCGTGCCTATATCAATGTCAGGACCAGAAGGACGGTGCGGTTTCTTCCAGCCGTGGCCCGCGACGAAACGGCGCGATCCGCTCGGTCAGCCCTGTGCGGTCGGAAATATCGACGCCAACGCCGCACAAGGTCGCCGGTCCGGTCGCCGCCTCGAAGCGGCCTTTCGGCACCTTCGACAGGAACCGGTTGAGCGGCTCCTCCTTGTCCATGCCGAGCGAGGAATCGTAGTCCCCGCACATGCCGGCGTCGGACATATAACCGGTGCCGCCGTTGAGGACCTGGTGATCGCCGGTCGGCTGGTGGGTGTGGGTGCCGACGACGAGGCTGGCGCGGCCGTCGACGAAATGCGCGAAGCACATCTTTTCCGAGGTCGCCTCGGCGTGGAAGTCGATAATCACGGCATCCGCCTGCTCGCCGAGCGGACAGGCGGCAAGCTCGCGTTCGCCGGCCTGGAAAGGATCGTCGAGCTCGGGATGCATGAACACCCGGCCCATGATGTTGGCGACCAGCACGCGCGCGCCGCTCCTGGCGATATAGACACCGGAGCCGCGCCCGGGCGTGCCCTTGGGAAAGTTGGAGGGACGCAGGAAGCGCTCTTCGCGCGGCGCGAAGGCGAGCGCGTCGCGTTGGTCCCAGACATGGTTGCCGGTGGTGACGACATCAGCACCAGCGGCGATCGTCTCGCGAAAGATATCTTCGGTGATGCCGAAGCCGCCCGCGGCGTTCTCGCCATTGACGATGACGAAATCGAGTTTGAAGTCGGAGATCAGGCCGGGCAGTTGTTCCCACACCGCCGTCCGTCCTGTCTTTCCAACCATGTCACCGAGGAAGAGAAGTCTCATATGATCCCGCACCGAAGGTCAGCGAAAGCTGCATGACGCCAGTGAAGATCATGCGTCCCTTGTACTTATCTACAATTTTGGCGCGAAGCGGCGCAACCCGCTCTCGGTCAGTATTTCCGGAATGACGACGTCATGTTCCTCATCCGGCACCATTGCCACCTCCTGGCAGTCGAAGGCGATGCCGACCAGCCGCGGCGGCTGTCCCTTGTCGATCAGCTTGGCGATGGCGCGGTCGTAATAGCCGGCACCATAGCCGATGCGATGGCCGCGCGCATCGAAAGCGGCGAGCGGCACCAGCATCACAGAGGGGTCGAGCACCTCGGCTTCCTCGTGAGGGCCGACCGTGCCGAAACCCATCTCGACCATCGGCGCGCCGCGCACCAGTTCGCGAAAGACGATGGTGGTCTTGTCGAGAATGGCCGGCAGGCAAAGCCGCGCGCCCTTTTCACGCAAGGCAAACATCAACGGCCGAACGTCGACTTCGGAACGCATCGGCCAGAAGCCGGAAACGATCTGGCCCGGCTCGACGTGGAGGAGATCGCGTGCCGTCTCGGCCATTTCAAGCGCGACCTCCACCCGCCAGAATTCATCGAGCGCATCGCGGCGTCCGAGGGCCTCACGGCGAAGCTGCTTTTTCAGGTCTTTGAGAGAGGTCATTCAGCCAGGCTAGAAAAGGTCAGATCTGGATGGAGTTTTGGGAGCGACGTTTTCCACCGCAATCATCCACCGAAATGCGGGACGCGTGGCAATAAGTGACGATCCACACAACCGGTGGAGAGAGCGATCCCGGGAACCTACAAAGTAGGTGGGCGCCGTGTGAGAAAACCCACGGGTCTTCCCAGGGACAGCTCCCTAAGGATCGTTAAGGCCCCGGGGAAAATGTTCTCCTGCCGGGAAGCACAGACCGTCCCGCCCAATATAGGCTGCCGGCCGGCTAAGCGCCAGTGAGACGGGCATATGTTTCCATCAGGGTTCAAGCCCATTCGTCGCGGCCGGCGCACCCTTGCACAGGGTGAGCCGCGTCCTTACGGTTGCCATGATCAACCGAGGAGCAAGAATGCGTTTCGAAGGCACGGCGGCCTATGTCGCCGACAAGGATCTGATGGTGGCCGTCAACGCGGCGATCGCGCTGGAGCGGCCCTTGCTGGTCAAGGGCGAGCCAGGCACCGGCAAGACGGAGCTGGCCCGCCAGGTGGCGTCAGCACTTGGCCTCGACCTCATCGAATGGCACGTCAAGTCGACCACCAGGGCGCAGCAGGGCCTTTACGAATATGACGCCGTCTCGCGCCTGCGCGACAGCCAGCTTGGTGACGAGCGCTTCAACGACATCAGGAACTACATCAAGCGCGGCAAGCTCTGGGAGGCGTTCGCCGCCGGCAGGAAGGTCGTGCTTTTGATCGACGAGATCGACAAGGCCGACATCGAATTCCCCAACGACCTCCTGCAGGAACTCGATCGGATGGAGTTCTTCGTCTACGAGACCGGCGAAACCATCCGCGCCGCCGTCAGGCCGATCGTCATCATCACCTCCAACAACGAGAAGGAGTTGCCGGACGCGTTCCTGCGCCGCTGCTTCTTCCACTACATCCGCTTTCCCGACGTCGACACGCTGCATAGAATCGTCGATGTCCACTATCCCGGCATCAAGCAGAACCTGGTGCGCGCGGCGCTGACCCAGTTCTACGAAATCCGCGACGTGCCCGGCTTGAAGAAGAAGCCGTCGACCTCCGAGGCGCTCGACTGGATAAGGCTGCTGGTCGCCGACGACATCGCGCCGGAAGATCTGCGCGCCGATCCGAAGAACGCCCTGCCCAAGTTGCATGGCGCATTGCTGAAGAACGAGCAGGACGTGCATTTGTTCGAGCGGCTGGCGTTCATGGCACGAAGGCAGCAATAGGTAGCAGCAGCGCTTTCGCTTCTGTGGACCGTTGCCAGCAGCCGAACAGGCAGGCAGCCTCGGCCAAACCTTCAGAGGAGATGACATGGCTGAGATTATCGTCCGCCCGCTCGCGCAGTCCGACCGCGCCGATTGGCGGCGGCTGTGGACCGACTACCTCACCTTCTATGAGACGAAGCTGCCGGAAGAGGTCTACGCCATCACCTGGAAGCGGCTGTTCACCGAGGGTGAGTTCGAGCCGAAAGGCTTCATCGCCACGCTGGACAGCAAGGCGGTTGGCCTCACCCACTATCTCTACCACCGCTCAGGCTGGTCGGAAAAAAACAACTGCTATCTGCAGGATCTGTTCGCCGACCCTGACGTGCGCGGCAAGGGCATTGGTGCTGCGCTGATCGAGGCAGTAAGACAAGAAGCCGCGAAAATCGGCGTCAAGAACGTTTACTGGATGACGCACGAAACCAACACCACCGCGCGCAAACTCTACGACCATGTCGCGCGCCGCACCGGCTTCATCGAGTATGATCTGCTGTAGATAGACAATGTTCATCCCCTTCTTCCTCGAACTGAAGGCCGCGCGTGTTCCCGTTTCGCTCAGGGAATATCTGTCGCTGCTGGAGGGACTGGAAGCCGGGCTGGTCGACTACGACGTCGAAGGTTTTTATTACCTCGCCCGTGCGGTGCTGGTGAAGGACGAGCGCCATATCGACCGCTTCGACCAGGTGTTTGCGCATGTCTTCAAGGGCATCGAAGCGCTGGGCGGGCCGGATGCCGTCGATGTCGCTGACATTCCCGAGGAATGGTTGCGCCGCATCGCCGAAAAGCACCTGACCGACGAAGAGAAAAAACTGGTCGAGGCGCTGGGCGGTTTCGAGAAATTGATGGAGACCTTGAAGCAGCGGCTGGACGAGCAAAAAGGCCGCCACCAGGGCGGCTCGAAATGGATCGGCACCGGCGGCACCTCGCCCTTCGGCGCCTATGGCTACAATCCCGAAGGTGTGCGTATCGGCCAGCATGAAAGCCGCAACCGCCGCGCGGTGAAGGTGTGGGACAGACGTGAGTTCAGGAATTTCGATGATGCCGTCGAACTCGGCACCCGCAACATCAAGATCGCGCTGAAGCGCTTGCGTCGCTGGGTGCGCGAAGGCGCCGAGGAGGAATTCGACCTGCCCGGCACCATCCACGCCACCGCCGAACATGGCTATCTCGACGTGCAGACGCGGCCCGAACGGCGCAACGCGGTGAAGCTTTTGATGTTCTTCGATGTCGGCGGCTCGATGGACGACCACATCAAGAGCGTCGAGGAGCTGTTCTCGGCCGCCCGCGCCGAATTCCGCCAGCTCGAATATTTCTATTTCCACAACTGCCTCTATGAGGGTGTGTGGAAGGATAATCGCCGCAGGCATGCCGAGGTGATTCCGACCTTCGACCTCCTCCACAAATATGGCCCGGACTACAAGGTGATCGTCGTCGGTGACGCCTCGATGAGCCCTTACGAGATCGCTCATCCCGGCGGTTCGGTCGAGCACTGGAATCCGGAGGCAGGCAGTGTCTGGCTCGGCCGTCTGCTGCAGCAATGGCCGAACGCGGTATGGCTGAACCCCGAAGACCCCAAGAACTGGGGCTACACCCATTCGACTGCGATGATCCGCGACATCTTCGGCGGCCGCATGTTCCCGCTGACTTTGGCCGGGCTTGAGGGCGCGACCAGGCAGCTTTCAAGAAAACACTGAAAGACTGACAGGAGATCCGATGACCTGCTTTCTCTGCCTGCAATGCGGCGTCCAGTTCGCGGCGACAGAGACGCCTCCAAAACATTGCCCGATCTGCGAGGACGAGCGCCAATATGTGCGCTGGGAAGGGCAGGCGTGGATCACGCCGGAGGAACTTGCTGAAGGGCATCGGCTTGTGATGAAGGATGATGCCGGCGTTCTCGCCTTCGGCATCGAGCCGCGCTTCGCCATCGGCCAGCGGGCGCTGCTGGCACAGACGCCACACGGCAACGTGCTGTGGGACTGCGTTTCGATGGTCAGCGACGAGGCGGTGGCCGAGATCAACCGCCGCGGCGGCCTGGCGGCGATCGCCATCTCGCACTGCCATTATTATTCGGTGATGGTCTGTTGGAGCGAGGCGTTTGGCGGCGTGCCGATCTATCTCCACGCCGATGACCGCCAGTGGATCATGCGGCCGCACAAGGCGATCGTCAGCTGGGAAGGCGAGACGCTGGCCATAAACCCTTCGCTGACGCTCATCCGCTGCGGTGGCCACTTTGCCGGCGGTCAGGTGCTGCACTGGAAACGCGATGGCGGCGACGTCTTGCTGGCCGGCGATATCCTGCAGGTGACGCCGACGCGCCGCCATGTCAGCTTCATGTACAGTTATCCGAACTACATTCCGCTCAATGCAGCGGCCGTGCGCCGCATCGCGGCGGCGCTGGAGCCATTCGCATTCGAGCATATCTACGGCGCGTGGTGGAACCAGAATGTCATCGGAGGCGCAAAAGCGGCGTTGGCTGCTTCGGTCGATCGCTATCTGGCGGCGATCGCATGAAGGTCACGATCGAAAATGCGGGAAAATGCCGTAACAAATGCCTATCTTGGTGCGAATATGAGGTTGCAATCCGCGCATGACCCCGAGCCTCCGGTTCGGAAAGGATCATGCGCAAAACCAAAGTGCTACAGCGTCCCTTGCGCGTCCGATGGACGCGCGGCGCTGTAGGAGCGAGCCGGCAAGGCTGAGGAGATCACATGGACACCCACACCTACCCTGTAACTCGCACCGACGCCGAATGGCGCGCCCGGCTGACGCCCGAGCAGTATGCCGTCATGCGCGGTCACGGCACCGAGCGGCCGGGAAGCTGCGCTTTGCTCTACGAGAAGCGCGCCGGCACCTTTTCCTGCGCCGGCTGCGACCAGCCCTTGTTCGAATCCAAGCTGAAGTTCGAGAGCGGCACCGGCTGGCCGAGCTTCAACGACCCGGTGCCGGGCTCGGTCGAAAACACCGTCGACCGCAGCTACGGCATGGTTCGCACCGAATGCCATTGCGCCCGCTGCGGCAGCCATCTCGGCCATGTCTTCGAGGACGGCCCGCCGCCGACCGGCCTGCGCTATTGCATCAACGGCGTGGCGCTGAAATTCGAGCCCTCGGCCTGAGCCATCCGGGTTCGACACTATGAAAGGGCGGCATCTGTCGCCCTTTTCGTTTAAATATCCGTCGCCCCCCTCTGGGCAGACGATCAGACCACGATCATCGCCACCAGCCACAGCGTGGCGCCCAGCGTCATCATCCAGGCCTTGGCCCCGGGAATCTTTTCGGTGGTCCGCCACACCGCCAAGGTCAGGAACAGGCTGTAGGGCACCGACGCGAAATGCACTGCCAGCACAAGCCCGAGCGGCAACTTCAATCCGAGCAAGACGAGCGCCAGCACCGATGCGACGATGCTGACCGCGGTGCCGACGAGGACAAGGTCGCGCCAGAACAGCCGGTCGAGCGGCACCTGGCCTTGCCAGCGTGAGCGGAAAAAGGCGCCGATACCTTCTGGCAACACCGGATGTCTATCCCTGCCCCAGGACTTCGGTTACCGCACGCTCGAAGCGCGAACATTCGGTCACCAGCCAGTCGGCCATGGCTGGCCAGTTGTCCTCGGCATAGCAGTTCACCCGCCACATCGAATTGATGCCGAGGCCCTCGCAACTCTGTTCCGGCCTGAGCTTCAGCCTGTCTTCGATTTCACGCTGAAACGGCTTCAGCCGCGACCAGGCTTGCGTGGCGCCGAACTTCTCGTTGCGACCGAAGAAGACGCCGACCTGGTTCTGCGCCGGCGCGACATACATGGAAAGGACCAAGGCGAAGTCGGGCAGCCCGCGCTGCCAGAACCAGGGTCCGCGCCGCGCCATCAGAGCCCTTTCTTCCGGATGCCGCTCGGCGAACAGCGTCCAGAAGCCGCGCTGGCGGAATTCAGAGGCGCGGCGGGCGCCGAAGTCGAATTCGCTCATGGCTCGATGCTCGCTCCGGCATCATGCTCGCCCGAGCCTGTTTCGAAATTCGCTCTGGCGAGTCATATGGTGGTGGTTTCGAGAACCGGAGCGGAGCGTACTTAAAGTACGCGAGCACCGGAAGCGCAGAAAACGCCACCAGATGACCGCCGGAGTGAATTTCCAGACAGTCTCTACACCATGCCGAGTGCGGCCTTATACAGATCGAGGATGGTTTCCTCTTCCTGCCGCTCGGCCTGGTCCTTCTTGCGCAGCCGGATGATCGTGCGCATCGCCTTAGTGTCGAACCCAGTGCCCTTGGCCTCGGCGAACACTTCCTTGATATCGTCGGAAATGGTTTTCTTCTCTTCCTCGAGCCGCTCTATGCGCTCGATGAAGGCACGCAGCTGGCCGGCGGCAACAGTCTGGCTGGTATCGGTGATATCGTCGGCCATATTTTTCTCCAAAAGCATCGGCTCCGCGACTCGCGGACGACTGCGGCAAAATTTGAGCCGGTTCGATGCCCGACCGGCGGCGACGGGTCAAGCCGTTATCGACCAAGCCACGCTGGCTGCCGCCAGAAGCCGACAACCAGTCCGTTTTGCGAACTCTAATTGAAAGCGATCAGCAGATCCTTGGCATCGATCTGGTCGCCTGCCTTGACCAGCACCTCGGCGACCGTACCGTCGCGCTCGGCATGCAGCGCCGTCTCCATCTTCATCGCTTCGATGGAAAGCAGCACGTCACCGGCCTTCACAGCCTGGCCGGCAGCCACCGAAAGCGCCGAGACGACGCCCGGCATCGGTGCGCCGACATGCGCCTCGTTGCCGGGTTCGGCCTTGCGGCGGGCCTTGGCGGCGGACGCGCCATGCGCCCGGTCGGGCACCTTGACACGACGCGGCTGGCCGTTGAGCTCGAAGAACACGGTGACCATGCCCTTTTCGTCGACATCGCCGATGGCAAGGCATCGGACCACCAGCGTCTTGCCTTTCTCGATGTCGACGAAGATCTCGTCTTCCGGCTTCATGCCGTAGAAATAGGTCGGCGTCGGCAGGACGCTGACCGGCCCATAGGTTTCCTGCGCTCCGGCGAAATCCGTAAACACCTTTGGATACATCAGCCACGAGGCGAATTCGAACTCCGACAGCTTGCGCTCGAGCTTCTCCTCGATTTCCTTGCGGTTGGCCTTTAGGTCGGCTGGCTTGAGCAGTGAGCCGGGCCGCACCGTGATCGGCTTGTCGCCCTTCAGCGCCTTCCCCTGCAGCGCCGCCGGCCACCCGCCTGGCGACTGGCCAAGGTCGCCGCGCAGCATCGAGACCACCGAATCCGGGAATGCGATATCCTTGTCCGGGTTTTCGACATCGGCAACGGTGAGATCCTGGCTGACCATCATCAATGCCATGTCGCCGACGACCTTGGAGGACGGCGTCACCTTGACGATGTCGCCGAACATCAGATTGACGTCGTGATAGGTCTGCGCCACCTCGTGCCAGCGCGTCTCCAGTCCGAGCGAGCGCGCCTGTTCCTTCAAATTGGTGAACTGCCCGCCCGGCATCTCGTGCAGATAGACTTCCGAAGCCGGCCCCTTGAGGTCGCTTTCAAAGGCGGCGTACTGGTTGCGCACCGCTTCCCAGTAGAACGAGATTTTCCTGATCCATTGCGGGTCGAGACCGGGGTCGCGTTCGGTGCCCTTCAGCGCCTCGACGAGCGAGCCAAGGCATGGCTGCGAGGTGTTGCCGGAGAAAGCATCCATCGCCGCGTCTATGGCGTCGACGCCGCTTTCCACCGCCGCCAGCACCGTCGCCGCCGACAGGCCCGACGTGTCGTGGGTGTGGAAATGGATCGGCAGGTCGGTCGCCTCGCGCAGCGCCTTGAACAGCACGCGTGCCGCCGCCGGCTTCAGCAGTCCGGCCATGTCCTTGACGGCAATGATGTGGGCGCCGGCCGCCTGCAATTCCCTGGCCAGGCCGACATAGTATTTGAGGTCGTATTTCGCCCGCGCCGGATCGAGGATGTCGCCGGTGTAGCAGATCGCCGCTTCGATCAGCTTACCCTCGGCGCCGACCGCATCCATGGCGACGCGCATATTGTCGACCCAGTTCAGGCAATCGAAGACCCGGAACAGGTCGATGCCACCGCTTGCTGCCTGCTTGACGAAATGCTGCACGACATTGTCGGGATAGTTGGTGTAGCCGACGCCATTGGCGCCGCGCAGCAGCATCTGCAACAGCAGATTGGGCGCCGCCTCGCGCACCAGCGACAGCCGCTCCCACGGATCCTCGGTGAGGAAGCGCATGGCGACATCGAAGGTGGCGCCGCCCCAGCATTCCAGCGATAGAAGCTGCGGCAAGGCACGCGCATAGGTACCGGCGATGCCGGCAATGTCATGCGTTCGCACACGCGTGGCGAGCAACGACTGGTGGCCATCGCGCATCGTCGTGTCCGTGACCAGCACTTGCCTCTGATCGCGCATCCAGGCGGCGAACTTCTCCGGCCCGAGCACATCCAGCTTCTGCTTGCTGCCGCCGGGCACATTGCCGTTGAGGTAAGGCACCACGGGTGCGGCCGCATCGGCCTTCGGCTGCGGCCGGCCGCGCGTCTCGGGATGGCCGTTGACGCTGACGTCGGCGAGATAGTTGATGAGCTTGGTGGCGCGGTCCTGGCGCTTGACCTGCTGGAACAGTTCCGGCGTCGTGTCGATGAACTTGGTCGTGTAGGAATTGTCGGCGAAGCTCGGGTGGTTGATGATCGCTTCGAGGAAGGTCAGATTGGTGGCGACGCCGCGGATGCGGAACTCGCGCAGCGCCCGGTTCATGCGGGCGATCGTCTCGGCCGGCGTCGGCGCCCACGCCGTCACCTTCTCCAGCAGCGGATCGTAGAAGCGGGTGATGACAGCGCCCGAATAGGCGGTGCCGCCATCGAGGCGGATGCCGAAGCCTGTTGCGCCGCGATAGGCGGTAATGCGTCCGTAATCGGGGATGAAATTGTGCTCGGGGTCTTCCGTGGTGATGCGGCACTGCAGCGCGTGGCCGTTCAGCCTTATGTCCTTCTGCGCCGGCACGCCTGATTCCGGTGTGCCGATGGCAAAGCCGTCGAGGATATGGATCTGCGCCTTGACGATATCGATGCCGGTCACCTGCTCGGTGACGGTGTGCTCGACCTGGATGCGCGGGTTGACCTCGATGAAATAGAATTTGCCGGTGTCGGCATCCTGCAGGAACTCGACCGTGCCGGCGCCGATATAACTGGTCTCGCGGGCGATCTTCAGCGCATGGCCGCAAAGCTCCTCGCGCTGCGACATTTCGAGATAGGGCGCCGGCGCCCGCTCGACGACCTTCTGGTTGCGGCGCTGGATCGAACAGTCGCGCTCGAACAGGTGCACCGCATTGCCATGGGTGTCGCCCAGCACCTGCACCTCGACATGGCGCGCGCGTTCGATCAGCTTTTCGAGATAGACCTCGTCCTTGCCGAAGGCGGCTTTCGCCTCACGCTTGCCTTCGGTGACTTCACGGGCAAGGTCGGCTTCGGCGCGGATGGCGCGCATGCCGCGGCCGCCGCCACCCCATGATGCCTTCAGCATCACGGGATAGCCGATTCCCTTGGCCAGTTTCTTGACCGCCTCCATGTCATCCGGCAACGGATCGGTGGCGGGGATCACCGGCACCCCGACCTCGATGGCGAGATTGCGCGCCGCGACCTTGTTGCCGAGCCGCCGCATTGTGTCCGGCTTCGGCCCGATGAAGGTAATGCCGGCTTCGGCACAGGCGTCGGCGAATTCGGGACTTTCCGACAACAATCCGTAGCCGGGATGGATAGCATCGGCACCCGACAGCCTGGCGACGCGGATCACCTCCTCGATCGACAGATAGCTTTCGATCGGCCCCATGTCCCGGGTCAGATGCGGTCCGCGCCCGACCTGGTAGCTCTCGTCGGCCTTGAAGCGATGCAGGGAGTATTTGTCTTCTTCGGCCCAGATCGCCACGGTTTTAAGGCCGAGTTCGTTGGCCGCGCGAAAGACGCGAATGGCGATTTCGGACCGGTTGGCGACGAGGATCTTCGTGATGGCCAAGGACTGGGCTCCAGCAACGGAAGGAAGAGAAATCGGCGCAATGATTAGCGTGAAAATGCTGCAGTGCAAACAAATTTGACGCGCATTTAAACCGATTGAAATGGAATCATTGCGCCAGAGGCCTTCGCATTCATCCAAACAGCCAGAAAAAGCGCCGGCTCTGCCGTGACGCGCGATCATTCCCGGCTAAGGGACCCGGCTCCATCGGCCGCCCCTGATGGCAAAAGAAAATGCCCGGCGCGAGGCGCCGGGCATCCGTAAACGGTTGGAGACTGACGAGTCTTACATCTTCTGGATGTAGGTGTACTTGCCGTCGTCGCCCTTCTTCCATTCGTACATCACGTAGCCGGGCAGCGTGGGGTCGCCCTTGGCGTCATAGGACAGATCGCCGAGCACGGTCTTGAACGGGCCGTTTTCATGCAGCGCCTTGGCAACTGCCTGCGGATCGTTCGACTTGGCAGCGGTCGCTGCCTCGGCGATAGCCTGCACGGCGGCGTAGGAGTAGAGCGTGTAGGCTTCCGGTTCGAAACCCTGCGCGCGGAACTTCTCGACGAGTTCCTTGTTGGCGGGGATCAGGCGCGGATCCGGGCCGAACGTGTTGAGCGTGCCCGCAACCGCGTCACCCGCGATCGAAGCCAGTTCGTTCGACACGATGCCGTCGCCGGAGACCAGCGTCGCCTTGAGGCCCTGGTCGGCCGCCTGGCGGATGATCAGGCCGGCTTCGGTGTGCAGGCCGCCCCAATAGATGATCGAAACGCCGGCTTCCTTCATCTTGGCGATCAGCGCCGAGAAGTCCTTGTCGCCGACATTGATGCCTTCATACATGACTTCCGTCAGGCCCTTGGCATTCATTGCCTTCTTGGTTTCGTCGGCAAGGCCCTGGCCGTAGGTGGTCTTGTCGTGCACGACGGCGATCTTGGCGTCCTTGAAGTTCGCGGCGAGATAAGCGCCGGCAATGCTGCCCTGCTGGTCATCGCGTCCGCAGGTGCGGAACACGTTCCACAGACCGCGCTCGGTAAACTGCGGGTTGGTAGCGGCCGGCGTCACTTCGACGATGCCGTTTTCCGCATAGACTTCCGATGCCGGGATCGAGACGCCCGAGTTGAAGTGGCCGACCACGAACTTGACACCGTCGCCGACGAACTTGTTGGCGACCGAGATACCCTGCTTCGGATCGGAAACGTCGTCGCCGACCTCAAGCTTGATCTGCTCGCCATTGATGCCGCCCTTGGCATTGATGTCGGCGACAGCAGCTTCCGCGCCCTTCTGAAGCTGCGCGCCGAAGGCGGCGTTCGGACCGGTGATCGGACCTGCGACGCCGAACATGACGTCAGCCCACGCGTTGCCGCCGAACGCGACCAGCGCGGTCAGGGCGACGGCGGACAAAAGTGACTTTTTCATTTAAAACGCTCCCATTAACGGAGTGGGCGTGGATGAAGCTTTCATGCGATGCCCACCCTTATCGCAGAAAGCATAGTTTGCCGATTTTCAGGCACTTGTCACGCCGATTCAATTTCGAGGCGGCGTTAATGATGAACGTCAACCTTTCGGTTTCCAGCTCAAGAGTGAAGCTCTTTCGTAGAGCCAATTATACTGTGTCACCATCTGGTTGGTGCGCGTGTATTGATAGCCGACGAAGCCGAGGATCATCAGCACGATGGTGTCGACGACATAATAGTGCAGCGAGAACATGGTGCCGCCGAACAGCGCGTGATGGATGAAGCGGATCGCGATGCCGAGGCCCAGCATATAGGCGAACAGCTGGATGAAGCTGCGCCACGTCTGAGCACTGGCCTTGCCCGTCATCCACGCCGCCCAGCCGCCGAGCAGACAGGTGACGAAGAAGAACTGCCAGATCGAGGGTTCCTCGTAAAGAATGCCCTGCATGGTGAAGTCTCCTTAGCATGATCCCGAAAAGTTGCGGACTTTCCGGACAAGATCATGCGACAAACAAACAATCTGGAGCGGAATGGCGAATGCACGCATTCCGCTCCGAACTCAGTGGTGTCCGCCTTCGAGATAGGCGGCGCGCACTTCCGGATTGGCGAGCAGCTCCTTGCCGGTGCCGCTCATCGTCACATTGCCGTTGACCATGACGTAGCCGCGCGTGGCGAGCTTGAGCGCGCCGAAGGCGTTCTGCTCGACCAGGAACACGGTCAGCCCCTGGGTGCGGTTCAGTTCGCGGATGGCGTCGAAGATCTGCTTGACGATCAGCGGCGCGAGACCCAGCGACGGCTCGTCGAGCAAAAGCAGCTTCGGTCGTGCCATCAGCGCGCGTCCGATCGACAGCATCTGCTGCTCACCGCCCGACAGCGTGCCGCCGCGCTGGGTGATGCGCTCTTTCAAACGCGGGAACAGCGTGAACACCTTCTCGACGTCCTCGTCATAATGCTTGAGGTTGTCGAGGCTGGCGCCCATCTGCAGGTTTTCCATCACCGTCATGCGCGGAAAGATCCGCCGGCCCTCGGGCGACTGGGCAATGCGCATGCGCGCGATCTCGTGCGTCGGCATCTGGGTTATGTCGGTGCCGGCAAAGGTGATGGTGCCGGCGCGAGCCCGCGGCGCGCCGAAAATGGTCATCATCAGCGTCGACTTGCCGGCGCCATTGGCACCGATCAGCGCCACGATCTCACCTTCCTTCACAGTGACATCGACGCCGTTCAAGGCTCGGATGTTGCCGTAGTAAGTCTGCACGCCCTTGATATCGAGCAGCGTTGTCGCGGCCATCACTTGCCCCCTCCACGCTTGCCCGCCGCGGTCTTGCTCGCGGTCTTTCCGGAGGCTGCCTTTGCAGTCTTTGCGGAAGCATGGCTTGTCGCCACCTTGCCCGCGTCGACGCGGCGCGAGAATTCCGTGTCCTTGCCCTGGCCGAGCAGCCTGGCCTGTTTGACCCATTCCTCGCGCGCGATACGTCCGTCAAAGGCGAGATAGGCTTCGGCGGCCTCGACGTCGGCCTTTTTCCAGGCGCCGATCTGGTCGAAGTGGAAGATGCCGTGATCGTTGAGCTTTTTCTCGTTGACCGTACCGATGCCCTTGATGCGGGTCAAATTGTCGGCCTTGCCGCCGCGAGGCGCCGCCAGCCGGTTGGAGATCTCTCCAGCCTTCGCCGTGGCCTTGACTGCCGGCTTGGCCGACGCGGTCGACTTCGCCGCCGTGCCGGTTGCCGCCTTTGACGCCGCTTTCGGAGCAGGCTTTGCCTTCGCCGCCGGCACGGCTGCCAGCGAGGCTGCCTTGTTTGCCGCGGCGAGCGACCTGGCGTCGACCTGACCGGCCTTTGACGCTCCCTTGGCCACCGTAACCCGCTCGCCCGAACTATGGCCGACAGTGTCGGTCACCGGCCCGGCGAGATAGGACGACGATGTTCCCGGACCATGCGCGGCATCCGGCCCTGTATCGAGCTGTTCGATGACATCTTCGTCGCCGACTTCGGTGAGGACCGCCTCGACTTCCTCGTCGTCGACGCCGAGATAGGCGGCGATGACGCGCGGATCTGTGCGTACCGACTGCGGACTGCCGTCGGAAATCTTGCGGCCGTACTCCAGCACCACGACATGGTCGGATATCTGCATGACCACCGACATGTCGTGCTCGATCAACAGGATCGAGGTGCCGGATGTGTTCTTGATGTCGATCAGCAGCTCGTTGAGCGCCGCCGATTCCTTCGGATTGAGGCCGGCCGCCGGTTCGTCGAGGCACAGAAGCTCGGGTCCCGTGCACATGGCGCGAGCGATTTCGAGACGGCGCTGCGCGCCATAGGGCAGGTCGCCGGCCGGGTCGTCGGCACGGTCGACAAGATCGGCCTTTTCCAGCCAATGCTTGGCGAGTTCCACCGATTCGGCCGAGGCCTTGCGATAGCCGCTGAAGCCGAACAGGCCAAGCACCGTGTAGCCCGATGCCTTCATCAGTTTGTTGTGCTGGGCGACCAGCAGGTTCTCCAGCAGGGTCATGCCGGAGAACAGGCGGATGTTCTGGAAGGTGCGCGCCACCTTGGCGCGCGCCGGGATCTCATGGTTGGGCAGCCGCTCGAGCAGGAAGGTCGAACCATCGTTCCGGTTGAGCGTGATCATGCCTTCCGAGGGCTTGTAAAAGCCGGTGATGCAGTTGAACACCGTGGTCTTGCCGGCGCCGTTGGGGCCGATCAGCGCGGTGATCTCGCCGCGCTTGGCGGCGAAAGACAGATCGCCGATGGCCACCAGGCCGCCGAACTTCATCGACAGATGATCGACCTGCAGGATAGCGTCGTTCACGCCGGAATTGGCCTTCTGAACAGGGTTCGCATTCATCAGCCGTGTCCTTCCTTGGTGAAGGAGCTTGAGACAGCCTTTCGCTCCTTGAGGAAGGCGGTTGGTTCACGACTGCCGACGAAGCCGCGCGGCTTCCACAGCATGACGATGACCATGGCCATGCCGAACAGAAGCATGCGGTAGAGTTCCGGTGTGAAGTCCGGTCCGAAGACCTGCTTGAGGAAGTCGAGTTCGCGCAACGCCTCGGTACCGCCGATCATCACCATTGCGGCGACCGCGATGCCGACCAGCGAGCCCATGCCACCGAGAACGACGATGGCCAGGATGATGGCCGATTCCAGGAAGACGAAGGATTCCGGGCTGACGAAGCCCTGCCGTGCGGCGAAGAACGCGCCGGCGAAGCCGCCGAACATCGCACCCGTGGCAAAGGCTGTAAGCTTCGTAGTGGTGGTGTTGATGCCGAGCGAACGGCAGGCGATCTCGTCCTCCCGCAACGCTTCCCAGGCACGGCCGACCGGCATGCGCCGCAGCCGGATGGTAACGAAGGCTGTCAGCAGCGCCAGCGCCAGGATCAGGTAATAGAGGAAGATCTTGTAGTAGGCGCTCGATGTCGCGAGATGCAGCACCTTGGCGATGTAATTGGGGTCCGACACGTTGAAGGTCATCAGGCCGAAGAAGGTGACCTTCGGAATGCCGGAAATACCGGCCGAACCGTTGGTGACCTCACGCCAGTTGATCAGGACCAGGCGGATGATCTCACCGAAAGCCAAGGTGACGATCGCCAGATAGTCGCCACGCAGGCGCAGCACCGGAAAACCGAGCAGCACGCCCCAGAAGGCGGCCATGGCGCCGGCGGCCGGCAAAAGGATCCAGAACGACAGGCCGTATTGCGTGCCGAGCAGCGCATAGGCATAGGCGCCGACCGCGTAGAAAGCGACATAACCGAGGTCGAGCAGGCCGGCGAGGCCGACGACAATGTTCAGGCCCCAGGCCAGCATCACATAGATCAGGATCTGGATGCCGAAATTGTCGACCCATTTCAGCGAACCTTGCAGACCGCCGACGAACGACCAGGACATCAGCGACAGGATCGCCACTACCAGGATCGGATAGAGGATCAGCGCGGCAATGCCGAGTTTGGTGAAGTTAGCATGGATGAAGCCCCGGAAATAATAGATCACGCAGGCCAGCACATAGATGACTGCCAGGGCGCGCAGGAACTGCAGATAGCCCGCCGGCTCGGCTCCCACCCATCCGACGAGAGAGCTGTTGACCGCAAACAACACCACCGCCGCGACCAAGGCCACGATGAAGGCCGGCAACTGGAAGAAGCGTGACGCCACGCTGGCCGGCAGCAGGCCGGTGGCGACGTCGGTGATCTTCTGGTTGGCGAGGAAGGGCTGGCCATAAGCGACATAGAGGAAGCGCCCGACAGCCGTGGCGATCACCACGGCGGCAAGCAGGCCCCAGCGTGTCGTCAGGACCAGTTCATTGGAAATGTTCTGGCCGGTCTTCAGGCCGATGAACAGCACGAACAGGCCGAACGATATGGCAGCGGCATAAAGTGCCTCGCGCAACGCGCGCTGCATGGGGGTGGCGACGGTGTCGCGCTCCGGAGATACGGTGACGGCCATAGTCTCAGACCTTTTCGACTTCTGGCCGGCCCAATATGCCGGAAGGCAGGAAGATCAGCACGATGGCCAGGATCGAGAACGCCGCGACGTCCTTGTAGTCGATCGAGAAATAGGCCGACCACATGCTCTCGATGAAGCCGATCATCAGCCCGCCGACCACCGCCCCAGGCAGCGAACCAATGCCGCCCAGCACCGCCGCCGTGAAGGCCTTCACGCCCGGCGTGAAGCCATCCGAGAAGGCAATGACGCCGTAATACATCAGGAACAAAGTGCCGGCGACCGCGGCGAGGGCCGCACCCATGATGAAGGTGATCGAGATGGTACGGTCGACATCGATGCCGAGCAGCGCCGCCATCTTGCGGTCCTGCTCACAGGCCCGTTGCGCTCGCCCGAGCGAGGTCTTGTTGACCAGATACCAGAACAGCGCCAGCAGCAGCGCCGTGACGACGACGATGATGATCTGCTTCAGCGACACGCTGATGCCGTTGATGTTGTAAACCTGGCTGACCATCGGCGGGATCGGCTTGTTGCGTGGACCCTGCGTCACCTGGACGAAGTTCGACAGCGCGATCGACATGCCGATGGCAGTGATCAGCGGGGCCAGTCGGAACGAACCGCGCAACGGCCGGTAGGCGACCTTTTCGATCGTCCAGTTATAGAGGCTGGTGAGCAGCATCGCCACGATCATCATGATCAGCAGCGCCAGCACAACCGGCACCGAATAGAACAGCGCGCCAAGGGCGAGGAAGACGATCAGTGCCGTGAAGGCACCCACCATGAAGATGTCGCCATGGGCGAAATTGATCATGCCGATGATGCCGTAGACCATCGTGTAGCCGATCGCGATCAGCCCATAGATCGATCCCAGCGTCAGCCCGTTGATAAGCTGCTGGACAAAATACTGCATGTGTACATGGCTCCCCTGGAATGTCGCCCATGCAGACGCATTCCTTTTCGTATTTCCCCTAGTCGTAAAGTTTCGAGCCCGGATTGCAACGTCATTTTTCAATCGTCATGCGTGTTTTCGAAGCACGCTGTCCGATTGCCCGTTTTCCATCATCCAGCCCCTGGCCTATCGCGGACCCTACCATTGGCATAACGCAATGTCTTTGACGATTCGACCGCATCATGCGCTCCGTTTCGAAGAAATCGCCGTCAAAATTAGGTGATGAAAGGAATCCTTGCGTTTTTGGCACGATCCATTTTTCAGGCCGTTGCTTTCCGCAAGGTCAGGAGTCCCATCACTTGACAACAAATCCGTGCGCGAAAGGGTCGCGGTCGTCGATGAAGATGGTGTTCAGTCCGGTCATCCGCGCCCAGCCGCCGATCGAGGGAATGATGGCCGGCTTGCCGGCCACGCTGACATCCTTTTCGACCTTGCCCTTGAACAGCGAACCGATGATCGATTCATGGACGAAGCTGTCGCCGGCCTTGAGTTTGCCCTTGGCATGAAGCTGCGCCATGCGCGCCGAGGTGCCGGTGCCGCAGGGCGAGCGGTCGATCGCCTTGTCGCCGTAGAACACGGCATTGCGGGCATCCGCGCCATCCACCGTCGGCGCACCGGTCCACAGCATGTGCGACAGCCGGTTGATGCCAGGGCTCTCGGGATGGACGAAGGAATATTTCTCGTTGAGCCGCTGGCGCACCACCGGGCTCCAGGCGATGAAGTCGCCCGCCGAATAATCGGCCATGTCGCGATAGTTCTTCTGTGGTTCGACGATGGCGTAGAAGTTGCCGCCATAGGCGACATCGACGGTGATTTCGCCGAGCCCAGGGCATTCGACCGTCAGCCCCTCGGCATGGAGGAAGGACGGCACATTGGTGATGCGCACCTCCTCGACATAGTCGCCGACCTGTTTGTATTCGGCGATGACAAGGCCGGCCGGCGTGTCGAGCCGAAGCACGCCCGGCGTCTTCGGCTTGATCAGTCCGTGCTCGATGGCCATCGTCACCGTACCGATGGTGCCATGACCGCACATCGGCAGGCAGCCGGAGGTTTCAATGAACAGGATGGCGATGTCGCAATCCTCGCGCGTCGGCGGATAGAGAATCGAACCGGACATCACGTCGTGGCCGCGCGGCTCGAACATCAGCCCGGTGCGTATCCAGTCATACTCGGCCAGAAAATGCGCACGCCGCTCCATCATCGTCGCGCCCTGCAGCAGCGGGCCGCCGCCAGCGACCAGCCGCACCGGATTGCCGCAGGTGTGGCCGTCTATGCAGAAGAAGGATTTCTTGGCCATGACGCTCCTCGAAAATCAAAACCCGAAAATATCAAAATCGTTGCGGACTGAAGGGGGCCAGATCGATCGGTGGAGTCTGCCCCAGGACAAGATCCCTGATCAACCGTCCGGTGGCCGCCGCCTGGGTCAGGCCGAGATGGCCATGGCCGAAGGCATAGACCACCGACCGCTTTCCCGGCGCGCCGCCGATGACTGGCACTGAATCCGGCAGCGAGGGGCGGAACCCCATCCATTCGCGCCCACCCGAGGGATCGAGCCCCGGCAAGAATTTCTGTGCCTTCCGCAGCAGCGCTTTCGACCTGGCATAATTGGGCGGCCGCTCGATGCCGCCGAGTTCAACGGCGCCACCGACACGCAGGCCCGTTTCGAGCGGCGTGACGACGAAACCATGGCCGGAGAAGATCAGCATCCGCTTCACGTCGAAGGCACTCGTCGGCAACGTGGTGTTGTAGCCGCGCTCGGTCTCCAGCGGAATGCGATCGCCGAGCTGCCGCGCCAGCAGATGCGACCATGCGCCGGCGGCGACGACGAGGTGTCGCGCCTGCCTTGTGGTGCCGTCTGCCAACGTCAGCGTCGCACCATCCTGATCCACCGCGACTTGGCTGATTCGGGCCAGCTCAAAGCGGGCGCCCTTGGCCTGCGCATATGCCCACACCGCCTTGCCCAGCAGTTTCGGGTCGGCGACCGTCTTCCATCCCGGCACGAACGTGCCTTTGATGAAGCGCGGCGACAGCCCCGGCTGCAAGGCGGCCAGTTCCTCGCCCTCGACATGGCGGAAACCGATGCCGAAACGCTCACGCGCCGCCCAGCCGGGCAGCCCGGCCTGAAATTCGGCTTCGCTTTCATAGAGCTCGAGCGAGCCATCTTCGCGCAGCATCGACCGCGTGCCGGAGCGATCGAGCAGGCCCATCCACTCCGCTTCGGCGAGCTTCATCATGCCCGCCTGAGCGGCAAGGCTCGCCTCGTATTTCCCGGGCGCCCCGGCGCGCCAGAAGCGGATTAGCCAGGGCAGAAGCCTCGGCAGATGGGCGGGCGGAATGCTGAGCGGGCCAAGCGGATCGGCCAGCCATTTCGGCAGCTGCCGGATCATGCCCTTGTGGGCCAGCGGCAGCACGTCGGAGAAGGCGAAGGCGGCGGCATTGCCGGAGCTCGTCTCCTCGCAAATGCCGGTGCGGTCGAAGACGGTGGCCCTGCGTCCGGCCTCGGCGAGAGACGCAGCGGCACAGATGCCGATGATGCCGCCACCGATGATGGCGATGTCGATTGGAACATCGCTATTCATCTTTGTACGTCACCCCTGCATGCATGTCCCAGTCTCCGCCCCGCTCGCTTCATACCAGCTCAGAACTGCGGCAGTGTCGGCCGCACGGCGAGCGCATCCTTGACGATCTTCTCGACAGCCTTGCGGCGCTCTCCAGACAGCGGCTGGCGCGGCATGCGAACGCGGTCATTTGTGTTGATCGCGAACACTTCGGCAAGCTTGATGTTTTGGACCAGGTAAGTCGAGACATCGAGATCGAGCAGCGGCCGGAACCAGCGGTAGATGGCGAGCGCCTCCTCGCGGCGGCCCTGCTTCATCAGCTGGAATATGGCGACGGTCTCGCGCGGGAAGGCTGTGACCAGTCCCGCGACCCAGCCGATGGCGCCGACCGACAGCGCCTCGAAGGCCAGATTGTCGACGCCAGTGAACAGGTCGTAGCGAGTGCCCAGGCGATTGATGATCTCGGTCGAACGACGGATGTCGTCGGAGGATTCCTTGATCGCGACAAAGCGCTTGTCCGACGCCAGCTCCTCCATCTGGTCGACGGTGACGTCGACGCGGTAGGCAAGCCGGTTGGAGTAGATCATGACCGGCAGGTCGCCCGCCTCGGCGACCGCACGAAGCGCTGCAACCGTCTCTTCCGCATTGGTGTGGTAGATCGGGCTCGGCACGACCATGAGGCCATTGGCGCCTTCCCGGCTCGCGCGCTTGGCGATGCTGGCCGCCTCGCGTGTGCCGGCCTCGTTGACGGTCAGCAGCACCGGCTTCTTGCCGGCGACCTTCTGTGCGGTCTTCAGCACCTCGATCTTCTCGTCGGGCGACAGCATCGGCCCCTCGCCGAGCGATCCGCAGACGATGATGCCGTCGCAGCCGGCCTCCATCTGCAGGCTGAAGCAGCGCTCCATCTCGGCATGATCGAGACGATCATCCGCGGTGAATTTGGTCGTGACGGCAGGAAAAACTCCGGTCCACATGATCATCTCTCCATCTGATATATCAGTGGTATATCTATTAACAAACCCGCTGTCAATGCGGATTCCGTTATGATATATTCAAGATATATCAGGAGAGCGCATTTGATATCCACGGCAGCAAGCACCTCGGCGGAGCCAGCCGCGACCAGGGCCTACCATGTGCTCGAGCACATGATCGTCACGCTCGAACTGGCCCCGGCAAGCTTCGTCACCGAGGGCGCTCTGATCGACAGGCTCGGGCTTGGCAGGACACCAGTGCGCGAGGCGATCCAGCGGTTGGCCTGGGAAGGGCTGCTTGACATCAGGCCGCGCGCCGGGATCGCCATCGCCCCGCTCCATGCCGGCGACTGGCTGCGCGTCCTCGATGCACGTCGCGGCGTCGAGGTGGTGCTCGCCCGCTCGGCCGCCCGCTTCGTCACCCGCGAAGCCGCCGACTTGTTTCACGAAGCAGCGCTCGCCATGCAGAAAGCGGTGATCTCGGGCAATGTGCTTGCCTTCATCCAGGCCGACAAGGCACTCGACGAAGCGCTGGCGCTGGCTGCCGACAATCCCTTCGCCGCCCGTTTGGCCGCCCCCTTGCAGACCCACAGCCGCCGCTTCTGGTTCCGCTACAAGGCCGAAACCGGTCTTGCCGAATCCGCCGAGCACCATGTAGCGCTGATCCGCTCGATCCTTGCGGGCGACGAAGAGGCCGCGGCCAAGGACGCCAAACGCCTGATGGCGCTGTTGCGCGGCCACGCCGAGACGGCCGCCACGCGCTGAACGTCCTTTTATATCCGGTGCGCTCTCGTCGTTGGCGCTTCCTCGAAGCTCGGGTTAAGTCCCGGGCAAGGCAGCCGCCGCCATCAACGGACCGTCCCAGCCTTCGCCTGCCGTGATGACGCAGCTCTGACCATGCGTGTCGGTGGCAAGAATTGTCCAGGTGCCCTGGTCGGAGACGAATATCTCAAGAATCAGGCTCGGGTTGACCAGGCCCCGCGCCGCTTCGCTTTCGTGGAATTTTTCCCCGAGCGCTTTGATCATATCCGCACGGGCCGCGCATTGCTCTGCCATCGCCGGGGCGGCCGGAAACGCGGAAACCGCCGCGAAAAATAGCGTTGCGACAAGACGGGTCATCTGACACCTCCTTGCGCCAGACGATGTCCCCGAAGCTGTCGCCAGCGCCGTTGCTTGATCTGCCGTACCTCCTTGCGGCAGGACTGCAAACCAAGACGGCAGATGCTACTTGGTTCCATCACATTAGCGTTCAACGGATAGGGTCGCCACCGATTGCAAAAAAACGCCCGGGCGCGAGCGCCCGAGCGTTGAATCCAAACCAATTTGTTGTCCGGCTCAGTTCATCGTCGGGATG
Source organism: Mesorhizobium sp. M0239 (assembly GCF_040321815.1). Taxonomy (NCBI): domain Bacteria; kingdom Pseudomonadati; phylum Pseudomonadota; class Alphaproteobacteria; order Hyphomicrobiales; family Phyllobacteriaceae; genus Mesorhizobium; species Mesorhizobium sp. M0239. The sequence goes on along the minus strand of NZ_JAMYSG010000013.1, from coordinate 81,213 downwards.
ACGAATTCGGCACCGTCCTTGATGCCGGACGGCCAGCGCGAGGTCACCGTCTTGGTCTTGGTGTAGAAGCGGAACGCGTCCGGGCCATGCTGGTTGAGGTCGCCGAAGGAAGATGCCTTCCAGCCGCCGAAGGTGTAGTAGGCGATCGGCACCGGGATCGGCACGTTGATGCCGACCATGCCGACCTGGACACGGCTTGCAAAGTCGCGCGCAGCATCGCCGTCACGGGTGAAGATGGCGACGCCATTGCCCATCTCGTGATCGTTGGCGAGCTTGATCGCGCTCTCATAGGTCGGCGCGCGCACAACAGAGAGCACCGGCCCAAAGATCTCTTCCTTGTAGATGCGCATATCGGCGGTCACGTTGTCGAACAGGCAGCCACCCATATAGTAGCCGTCTTCATAACCCTGCATCGAGAAGCCGCGGCCGTCGACGACCAGCTTGGCGCCTTCCTTGACGCCGGTGTCAACATAGCCCTTAACGCGTTCCAATGCCTGCGCCGTCACCAGCGGGCCGAAATCGGCGGAAGAGTCCGTCGAAGGACCGACCTTCAGGCTTTCAACGCGCGGGATCAGTTTTTCCATCAGCCGGTTGGCGGTATCGTTGCCGACCGGGACGGCGACCGAGATCGCCATGCACCGCTCGCCGGCCGAGCCGTAGCCGGCGCCGATCAACGCATCGACGGTCTGGTCCATGTCGGCATCGGGCATGATGATCATGTGGTTCTTGGCGCCGCCGAAGCACTGCACGCGCTTGCCGGCGGCCGTGCCGCGCGAATAGATGTAATGGGCGATCGGCGTCGAGCCGACAAAGCCGATGGCCTTGATGTCGGGATCGTCGAGGATGGCGTCGACCACGTCCTTGTCGCCATTGACGACGTTGAGGATGCCTGCCGGCAGGCCGGCTTCGAGGAACAGTTCGGCAATGCGCATCGGCACGCCGGGATCGCGCTCCGAAGGCTTCAGGATGAAGGCGTTGCCGCAGGCGATGGCCGGCGCGATCTTCCACAGCGGGATCATTGCCGGGAAGTTGAACGGCGTGATGCCGGCGACGACGCCGAGCGGCTGGCGCATCGAATAGACGTCGATGCCGGGGCCGGCGCCGTCGGTGAATTCGCCCTTCATCATATGCGGCGCGCCGATGCAGACTTCGACCACTTCGAGGCCGCGCTGGATGTCGCCCTTGGCGTCGGCGATCGTCTTGCCATGCTCACGCGCCAGGATGTCGGCCAGTTCGTCATAGTCGCGGGCGACCAGTTCGAGAAACTTCATCAGCACGCGCACGCGGCGCTGCGGGTTGGTCGCGGCCCATTTCGGCTGCGCTGCCTTGGCATTCTCGACCGCCGCGCGCAGTTCCGCCTGCGAGGCCAGCGCCACCGTGCCGCGCACGGAGCCGTCCATCGGCTGCATGACATCCTGCTTGCGGCCGCTGGTCCCGGCGACATGCTTGCCGCCGATGAAATGACCATAGTCGATCATGATTTCTCTCCCTTGTTTGTGATGCTGCATTGTCCGCCTTTGGCCGGCGGATGGCAACGCGAGTGAGAACGCAACCGTTGTGCGGAAAGCAGATAACGAGAGGCACCTGTGCATCAATTGCCGCAAATGATAGGGTGCGCCCGTCTTTACAGGATTTCTCAAGGTTGAGCTTCGTCACACCCCCCTCTGTCCTGCCGGACATCTCCCCCGCAAGGGGGGAGATCGGATGCAGCGGTCGCTTTCGCAAATCTTCAGCTCCGCAAAAGAGGCTCTGTCAGGGGAGCTGCCAATCTCCCCCCTTGCGGGGGAGATGTCCGGCAGGACAGAGGGGGGTGGGCGGGAACGCGACGCTCGTCATTAGATCGGACCATCCCCATGAACTGGGATGACGTCCGCATCTTCCTCGCCGTGGCGCGCGCCGGCCAGATCCTTGGCGCGGCCAAACGGCTGGAGCTCAACCACGCCACTGTCTCGCGCCGCATCGCCGCACTCGAGGATGCGCTGCGGACAAAGCTGTTTCGCCGGTTGACCACCGGCAGCGAGCTGACGCCTGCCGGCGAGCGCTTTCTCGACATTGCCGAGCGCATGGAAGGCGACATGATCGCCGCACGTTCGACCGTTGCCGGCGAAGGCGACGATGTCTCCGGCACGGTGCGCATCGGCGCGCCGGACGGGTTTGGTGTCGCCTTCCTGGCCAAGCGCCTTGGCGCGCTGACCGCCCTGCACCGCGAGCTGACGATCCAGTTGGTGCCGGTGCCGCGCTCCTTCTCTCTGTCGCGGCGCGAGGCCGACATCGCCATCACCGTCGAGCGGCCGACGGAGGGTCGGCTGGTGGCGGGAAAGCTGGTCGACTACTCGCTCGGCCTGTTTGCCTCCCGCGCCTATGCTGACGTGCATGGTTTGCCCCAAACCGCCGCCGAGCTTGGCCAGCACACATTGATCGGCTATGTGCCGGACCTCATCGTCAGTCCCTCGCTCGACTACGCGGCCGAATTCAGCGCCGACTGGCGCACCAGCTTCGCCATCTCCTCGGCGCTCGGCCAGGCCGAAGCGGTGCGCTCGGGCGCCGGCATCGGCATCCTGCACACATTCGTCGCCCGCTCGATGCCGGAACTTGTGTCCGTCGATGCTGTCGCGCCCATCCGCCGTGCCTACTGGCTGGTCTATCACGAATCGGTCAGGCCGCTGCGCCGCGTCCAGATCGTTGCCAGCTTCATCACCAAGGCAGTGGAGCGGGAGCGAAACCTGTTTGTCTGATGCATGTCGCCCAAAAGTGATCTCGGTTTTGAGAGAACGACATGCATAAAACAAAGACGCTAAAGCGCATCGCATGAATCCGATCAAACGCGATGCGCTTTAGCCGTGCCGCCTTTTCCTTGCCACAAAACCGGCCAGTGTGGCATCAGGCGTGCGGTCGCCGGCTGTGGGCGGACGCCGCGCGCAGGGACATCTTTCAGAAAGCTGGCGCGAATAGACATGCGAGCCGTTCTTGCCATCCTGCCGCTGCTTTTCGTTTCCGCATGCGCCAATCCGTGGACGAAAGTCCCGGAGGCCGAACTGCCCAAACCGATCCGCTACGCCATGGCGCGGCCTTCGCCTTTCATCTTCGGCAATTATTGCGGCCCCGGAACCCGCACCGGCGACCTCTCGGCCCGGCCGGTCAACCGCCTCGATGCTGCCTGCCAGACGCATGACGCCTGTTACATCGCCCGCCACAACCATTGCGACTGCGACGGCACCCTCGTCGCCTCGGCGAAAGCGATCCGCGACGACAAGACAGCGCCGCGTAAAATGCGCGGCGAGGCCGAACTGCTGATCGCCACCTTCACCATTCCCGTCTGCAAGGTCTTCCCGCAGGGCTTCATGCCGCCGCGCGATCCGGCGCAATTGAGCGCCCTGAAGACCGGAGCGGCCGGGTGAAGGGTCACGCATCCATCGCCATCGCTCTGTTCGGGCTGGCTGTCCTTGCCGGGTGTGCCGGTACTGGTCGCAATGCCTGCGATCTCCTGCAAGGCCAGAGCGTCTGCGCGCGACCCTCGCTCTCGGCCAAGACAGCTGGGCCGCGGATCGCCGCCGCGCAGTTTTTCGGTGACGCCGGCACGAGCGACTATGAAAAACGCTTTCTGGCGCTGCTCGCCCGCCATCAGCTTGGCGCTATGGACCGCGCCAACGGCACCGGCCCTTTCGGCCATGACCGCCATGAGATCCGCAATAGCGATTTCCAGGCGACCTACCGGACACTGCAACAACTGGCCGGGCCGGTCGCAGAAATGCATCTGCCGCCAGCCGGCGCCAGCAGCGGCGAGGGTCATTTCGAAGGACGCTGGCGGGTGTCGCGGCAAACGCTCTACATCGATGCGGCGGCGCGGCCCTCAGTGCCCAGGATCTTCGATTTCTCCGGCCTGCAGGCGCGCAGCGTCGAGATCGTGCTGCGCCAGGCCGGCAAGCAACCGGCCGACATCGAAGGCATCTGCGATGGCACGCTGGCGATCCGTTCCGGCACCGGTTCACGCACCATCGCCACGGGCACGGCATTCCGCTTTCGCCTGTCCGGCGAGGATGACACGGTCAGCCTGTTCCCGAGTGACGGCCTGAACCGCTGCACCGCAAGGATCCGCTCCAGCCTTGCCCCGGCCGGTGCGCCGCTCACCATCCGGCGCGAAGAGACCGCCGATCCGGCCCTCGCCGCCTTCGACAGCCGCTACGAGCGTTGCCCGACGCCAGACCCCACCGGCCTCGATGCGCTCAGCCGCGCCTTCTATGCCAGCCGCTGGCTGTCGCAGACCTGTGCCTTGCCTATTGGAAAGCCGCGCCTGCTGCGCAAGTCGCGCGATGGCTTCAACGCCAAGGTCGAGGCGCTGATGGGAGCGCCGCTGTCCGACAGCGCCATAGACAAGGGCGACCCGGAGCTGCCGCTCGATTTCTCCAAGGCGCCAAGGCTGAAGCTGATCTACCTGTCGTCGCTGGAGTTCAAGGCCGACTTTTCCGGCCGCATCATCGGACGGCTGATCCGCCACCATGCGGCCCTCGGCACCAAGGTGCGCATCCTGGTCACCGACGTGCTGGAGCGCGACAAGGACGACGCCCTGCTGCATCGGCTGGCGGCCGAATTCCCCAATGTCGAATTGCAGGAATATCGCTGGCGGGCGGACCATGGCGCGCCGATCGACGAGCAGATCTCACAACTGCACAAGGTCCATCACGTCAAGATGCTGGCAACGCTTGCCGACGATCCCACGCGCTCCCGCGCCATCATCGGCGGCCGCAACATCCATGACGGCTTCCTGTTCCACCAGCCGATCGATCTGTCGCGCTATCCCGATCTTGAGCAATACGGCAAGACCGACGGGTTCTCGTTGAATTACTATTCGAACTGGAGCGACTTCGACATCGAGTTCGCCGATCCGGCCACGGTCGAAACGCTCGCCGCGCATCTTTCGACAGTGTGGCTGCGCGACGCCGACACCAATCTGGCGCGTCCCTTCTCCATTCCGGTCCGGTCCGACGGCGCCCGCCCGTCAGGCACGGCGCGGCACTTCATTTCGGTGCCCTACGAGGATGGCCATGCGCTGGAGGACTATTTCGTCGAGTTGGTCGACGCCGCCCGGCACCATATCCAGATCGTCAATCCCTACCTCAACCTGACGCCCAAGCTCGCCCAGGCTGTTGATCGGGCGCTCGCCCGGGGCGTCAGGATCGACATTGTCGGCCGCATCGATCTCAAGGGCGATATCGGCGGCAAGTTTCTCACCGCGCTCAACAAGCTGTTCGTCGAGAAATATGGCGACCGCATCAACATCCGCGAGTTCAAGGCGCCTGACGTGGTGCTGCATTCCAAGATCATGATGATCGACGAAAGGCTGGTCGCCATCTCGTCGGTCAACCTCAACAACCGCAGCTTCTTCCACGACAGTGAGAACGGCATGATGGTGCTCGATCCGGCCTTCTACGCCAGGATGAAGCCGATCTATGACGACTATGTCGCGCACTCCAATCCGGTCGCCACCAATGTAACGATCCCGTGGGCTTACCGGCTGCTTTTCGACGAGGACTGGGTCCGGCAGGCGTTCTGACCCTCTACCGTAGATAGCGCTCCTGCGCGAGGTCACGAACGTCGATGTCCGGCACCCGGCTGGAGATGATGTCGGCCAGAACCTTGCCCGAGCCGCAAGCCATGGTCCAGCCGAGCGTGCCGTGGCCGGTGTTGAGATAGAGATTGGAGAGCTCGGTGCGGCCGATCAGCGGCGGACCGTCCGGCGTCATCGGCCGCAGCCCGCACCAGAACGTCGCGTCCCGCATCGCGCCGGCGCCCGGAAAGAGATCGCCGACCGAGTGTTCCAGCGTGCGCCGCCGCGATTCGTGCAGCCTGAGGTCGAAGCCGGAAATCTCGGCCGTACCGCCAACCCGGATGCGGTCGCCGAGCCGGGTGATCGCCACCTTGTAGGTCTCGTCCATCACCGTCGACACTGGTGCCGCGGCGGCATCCTTGATCGGCACGGTGATCGAATAGCCCTTGACCGGATAGACCGGGATCGGCCGCTTCACCCGGCGCATGAAACCTGCCGAATAACTGCCCAGCGCCATCACATAGGCGTCGGCGGTCTTCCAGCCTTTGCTGGTGCTGAGATTGGCGATGCGGTTGCGGCTGCGGATGACGCGCCAGATCGTCACGTCGTATTCGAACTTGACGCCGCGGGCCACACAAAGCTCGGCCAGCCTGTCGGTGAACATCTTGCAGTCGCCGGTCTCGTCGTGCGGCAGCCTGAGGCCGCCGACGAACTTTTCGCGCACCCCGGCAAGGCCAGGCTCAGCCGCGATGCAGCCGTCCTGGTCGAGGATCTCGTAAGGCACGCCATACTTCTTCAGCACCTCGACATCGCCGCCGGTGCCGTCGAGCTGCTTTTGCGTACGGAACAATTGCAGCGTGCCTTGTGTGCGCTCGTCATAGGCGATGCCGGTCGCTTCGCGCAGCGCCTTCAGCGTGTCGCGGCTGTATTCGGCGAGCGGCACCATGCGCGCCTTGTTGATCGCATAGCGCTCGGCCGTGCAGTTGCGCAGCATCTTGATCAGCCATGTCCACATATGCGGATCGAAGGCCGGCCGCACCACCAGCGGGCCATGCTTCATCAGCAGCCATTTGATCGCCTTCAGCGGAATGCCGGGTCCGGCCCAGGGCGAGGCGTAGCCGGGCGAAATCTCGCCGGCATTGGCGAAGCTGGTTTCCAGCGCCGGGCCTTTCTGGCGGTCGAGAACCGTCACCTCGTGGCCGGCCTCGGCAAGGAAGTACGCCGTGGTCACTCCGATGACGCCGCCGCCCAGCACCATGATCTTCATCGTTCACTCCTTGCGGCGCGCAGCACGTCCTTGGGGACGCCTGGACGCGGCCGCATTTCCGATTTGCGCACGATCCCCGGCGAAAATCGATGCTGACTTTCGGGATCGTGCAGTGTTGCCTGTTCACGCCGCCGTGGGACCGGGGTCGTCATCCCCTGTCTGCCGCATTCCGGCCCTTTCGCCAAGGGGCCGCCAATCGGCTGCGGCGCTGTAGACGAGGGTGAGCCCATGCGGCCGTCGCGCCTCGGCCTGGGATTTCTCCCTGACGGCACGCCGCGCGGCCTCCGGCTGGTAGAGCACGGTCGCGATCAGGACCGACTCCCGCCTGCCGTCGGCCTGTTCGATCCATGCAGTCCGGCCCTCTGCCATGCCGAGCATGCAAAGCCCCCGCCTTGTCATGATCGACAGGCTGGAGCCGACCGGACCGCGCACCTCGTTCTGCACCAGGGTCCGGGTCTGGGCAGGGCCGGCATCGACACGAAACACCAGCCTGCTGTTCAGCGTCACGATATCGGATCCCACCGAATCGATCGCGACGACCTCGGCTTTGGAAAGCTTGTCTTCAAGCATTGGAACAATCGGATCCGCGAAGGCCCGCCGACGCTCCAACATGATCTCGAGGACGGCGAAGTCCTTTGTCGTCAGCCGGAAATTCGCGCCTGTCATCGCCGTCTCCATGATCAGGATCCCTCGCGCCCGCAGGCCGGCGTATCGACCACTTCGATGATCGCCGACAGCTCCCGGCCGCCACGGCTGCTCCAGCACACTGTCTGCCCGATCGACGCGCCGATAAGCGCCGTCCCCATCGGCGTCTGCACCGAGATCCTGTTTTCACTGATGTCTGCTTCGCCGGGATAGACCAGCGTGACGCGCTGGGTGTTGCCGCCATCGTTGCGGATTGTCACCGTCGAACCCATCCGCACCACGTTGGCCGGCATGGAAGCCGCTGCTGTGACGACGGCGCGGTCCATCTCCGAAAGCAGTTCTTCGGCCGTCTCGGGGACGCGGTCGAGCGACGCCCGCGCCAGGCCCGTGAGCCTGTGGTGGTCGGCATCGCTGACCAGAAGCCGGCTCGGTGGACGCAATCCTGTTGCATGTTGCATGGCAAACCTCATGAGTTGGCGCATCGAACAGACGCGCGCCTGCCGCCGCACGAACGGTGGCTTGATGAAAAGCCGGCAGCCGCGAAGCTGTCTGGCTCGGGAATGATGATCAGGTAGAAATGCCCCGGTTCGGACGGACGCCAAAAGGCGGCCGCGCCGGGGCTACGATCCCGCGATCGGGCAGACCCTGAACAAGGTTCTGATATAAGCTGGGTTGCTCATGCAAGGAGCCTTGCCGACAGGCGTCCGCTTGTCAAGCGTGGCCAAACCGCTCAACCGCCGACATAGCGCCGATGGAAGCGCGAGCCGAGGCTGGTCAGAATCTCGTAGCCGATGGTGCCGGCATGGCCGGCAGCGTCGTCGACACTTTGCGAGGGACCGAGCAGTTCGACGAGATCACCCTCGCGCAGCCTGCCGGCCGGCAGGGCGGAAATGTCGAGAATGATCGAATCCATCGACACCCGCCCGAGGAAAGGCAGCCGCACGCCCTCGAACCAGGCGGCGGACGCGGCGCGGCGTTGCCAGCCATCCGCGTAGCCGAACGAAATCGTCGCCAGCCTGAGCGGGCCTTGCGCATGATAGGTGTGGCCATAGCCGACGCCGGCGCCTTTTTCGACGCTGCGCGTCTGTGCCACCTTTGCCTGAAGCCGCACCACCGGCAGCATCGGATTGGGCTTGGCCGGCGTCGGATTGATGCCGTAGAGGGCGGCACCGGGGCGGGCGAGATCGTAGTGAAAGGATGGCCCGAGAAAGATGCCGGACGAATTGGCGAGCGAGGCTGGCGTCGCCGGCAGCATTGCGCGCAGCCGCTCGAACGCCAGCCGCTGCCGTTCATTGGCCGGATGCTCCGGCTCGTCGGCGCAAGCCAGATGACTCATCACGAACCGGATGTCGATGCCGTCGAAGGCCTGCGGATCGGCGGCAACGCGCTCCACATCCCGGGGCGCCATGCCGAGCCGCGACATGCCGCTGTCGACCTGGATCGCGGCCGGCAGTTTTCGGCCGGCGCGGCGAGCCGCCACACGCCAGGCCACCAGTTGCTCGGGGCTGTTAATGACAGCGCAAACGTCCGCTGCCACGGCGTCCGTCTCGGCACCGGACGGAACGCCGTTCAACACGAAAATGGCAGGGCCCGGACCAAGCGAGCGGCGCAGGGCGACGCCTTCGCCCAGAAGCGCAACGAAGAAGACATCGCAGCCTTCGCGCAGCAGCGCCGCCCCGACCTGGCCGGCGCCAACGCCGTAGCCGTCCGCCTTGAGCACACCAGCGCAGCGAACATCGCCCAACCGCGCTTTCAGCCGCCGGTAGTTTTCACGGATTGCACCGAGATCGATGGTGAGGATGGCCCCAGCCGCCACTTCGCTTGTGGCGGTGACCTCTTCTGGCGGCGGCTTTTGGGGGGCGTCGTTCATGGCGACCCTTCGCGTGGTAGTGGATACATCAATAGGACCGCCGGGCCGGCGCGGCAACCGCGGTTGTTGTATAGCGGCTATTGCACCAGATGCCGGAACGCCGCCACCACATCCTCATAGACATGGCGCTTGAACGGCACGATCAGGTCGGGCAAATCCTGCATAGGCCGCCATGCCCATTCGTCGAACTCTGCGGTGTGGCCGCCCGGCGGCGGGTTGATCTGGATCTCGCTGGTGTCGCCGTGGAAGCGAAAGGCGAACCATTTCTGCGTCTGGCCGCGATACCGGCCCTTGAAGGCGATGCCGACGAGATGGTCCGGCAAATCATAGTTGATCCAGTCCGGCGCCTCGGCCAGCAGCGAGACGCCTCGCATGCCGGTCTCCTCATAGAGTTCGCGCTCGGCCGCCTGCAGCGGCTCCTCGCCCTTGTCGATACCGCCTTGCGGCATCTGCCAGAGCTGCGTCGTGCCGGCAAATTCGCTGTCCGGTTCGGCAATCCGGTGCCCGACCCAGACCAGGCCCTGGGCATTGAGGATCATCAGCCCGACACAGGGACGGTAAGGCAGCGTTTCGCGGTCGATCTTTTTAGCCATGCGTGATGGGGTCCAGCCGTTTTGAGAATTCGCTCCGGTGAGGCAGGTGGCGAGCGGTTTCGAGAACCGGAGCGGAGCGTACTTAAAGTACGTGAGCACCGGAAGCGCAGAAAACGTCGCCAGATTCCCGCCGGAGTAGAATTATCAAGACGGCTGTTAGCCTTTTTGGGGGTCAATGGCCACCGCTGAAATCGGCACGATCTCGATGCCGCGCTTCTTGGCTTCGACCACCCAGGACGACACGGTATCGACCGTCAGGTCGAAGGCCGAACCGATGCCGACGGCAGTGCCTTTGGCCCGCGCGGTCGCCTCCAGGCTGTCGAGCTTCTTCAGGATTTCGCCGCGATCCTGCACGGCATCGATCGCCATGTCGCCGGAGACGAAGGGCACGCCATCCCTGAGCGCCAGGTCCGGCGCCAGGCTGCGAGCCGACGAGCCGTCATCGATATAGGCGAGGCCGCGTTTGCCGAGCTCGGCGATGAACGGCTCCATCGCCGACGCGTCGGCGGAAAAACGGGCGCCCATATAGTTCATGACGCCGGTATAGTTGGTCGTCCGCGACAGTGCCCAGTGCAGGCTTTTCAGGTTCTCATCCGCGCTCGCCGCCACCGTCAGCGTGTTGCGGCCCGGATTGACCTTCGGATAATCGAACGGTTCGAGTGGCACCTGCATGACGATCTCGTGGCCGCTCTGCCTGGCTGCCTGCATCCACCGGCCGATGCTGTTGCCTTGCGGGGCGAAGGCCAGCGTCACTTCTGCCGGCAGCTTGGCGATGGCCGCCTGGGTGCCGGTCTGCGACACGGCAAGCCCACCGATGACGATCGCCACCCGTGCGCCGCGCCCGCCCGACCAGGGCCGCGCATAGACGTCGAACGGCCGCCTGCCATCGGCGGCGCGCACCGGCAAAGGCCCGGTCTCGCTGGCTTCGATCAGCGCCTTGTCTGGAATGTGCGCGATCTTCAAGTTCTGGCCGATGGTCGACGGATCGCGAATGACGATCGCCGCCTTGGGCGGCCCATCGCCCTCCTCCGTCTGCACATGGATGATCTGCGGCCCGCCTGATTTGACCGGCGCCTCCGGCTTCGGTGCCGCCGGGGCCAATGCAGGCGGCGCGGCGGCAGGCTCGGCCGCCGCGGTCACTTTCGGTGTTGAAACGGCAACCTCTTGCGGCTTTCGAAACGGCTTTTCCCTGAGCGCGATCGCGCCGGAGACGCCGGCCACCGCCAGCACGGCCACGGTCGCCATGATCGCACCGCCGCTGAGCTTGCCGGCGGCGCGCGGCGGCCGGACTGCCTGTCCGAGCGGGCGTTCGATGTCCTTGCCGATGTCAGCCAAGCCTAATCCCCGGGCGCATGGCTCCGAAGGCGAAGCCGCTTCGAAAAGACATGCGCGAATTCATCAATCCCGGCACACACCCCGCGCCATGCCTTGGGGGCTTTGCCTCACCCCCCGAATCAAACTGCCGGAACCTTTCGGTCCCGGCAGCATCGCATTGCTTCCATCAGGCTCAAACAGAAAGATGGAGCGGCGCGTGCGCCGCTCCAGATCCTTACTGGTTGAGAACCGCCTTTTGCGGATTGGGCGGGAAGGCCGGATCGGTCTTCTGGCCGCGCAGCAGCTGCTCGGCATAGATGAGCTGCAGATCGTCCTTCGGATCCGGCGGCACATAGGCTGCCGAGCCCGAACCGGTCGTGCTCTCATCGGCGCCCTTGATATGGCCCTTGAGGTCGGATTCGCCGCGCGTCAGGTCCCTGCCCTGCAGTTCCGGCGGCAACGGCTGGTCGACCTTGATGTCGGGCGTGATGCCCTTGCCCTGGATCGACTTGCCGGACGGCGTGTAATATAGCGCCGTCGTCAGCCGCAACGCACCATTCTCGCCGAGCGGAATGATGGTCTGCACCGAACCCTTGCCGAAGGACTGCGTGCCAACCACCGTGACGCGGCGCAGGTCCTGCAGCGCGCCGGCGACGATTTCCGATGCACTGGCCGAACCGCCATTGACCAGGACGATCATCGGCTTGCCGTTGATGTCGTCGACCTGCTTGGGCTTGGCGTCGAAGCGGGTGACGTCCTTGGGGTCGCGGCCGCGCGTCGAGACGATCTCGCCGCGGTTGAGGAAGGCATCGGACACGCTCACCGCCTGGTCGAGCAGGCCGCCCGGATTAAGGCGGAGATCCAGAACGTAGCCCTTCAGCTTGTCGTCGGGAATCTGCTTCTTGATGGTGTCGATGGCGTTCTCGAGGTCGTCATAGGTCTTTTCGGTGAAGGAGGTGATCTTCATGTAGCCGATGTCGTTCTCGACCCGGAACTTGACCGCCTTGACCTTGATGATGTCGCGTACGACCGTCAGTTCAATCGGCTTGTCGGCGCCCTGGCGCAGGATGGTCAGCTTGATCGGCGTGTTGACCAGGCCGCGCATCTTGTCGACCGCATCGTTGAGGGTCAGGCCGCGAACCTCTTCGCCATCGATCTTGGCAATGTAGTCGCCGGCCAGCACGCCTGCCTTGGCGGCCGGCGTGTCGTCGATCGGCGTGATCACCTTGACCAGATCGTTCTCCATGGTGACTTCGATGCCGAGGCCGCCAAACTCGCCCTTGGTCTGGACGCGCATATCCTGCGCCTGCTCGGCATTCATGTAGGAGGAGTGCGGGTCAAGCGAGGCCAGCATGCCGTTGATGGCGTTCTCGACCAGCGACTTGTCGTCGGGCGGTGTCACATACTGTGCCCGCACCCGCTCGAAGATATCGCCGAAGATCGCCAGTTGCTTGTAGGTCTCCGACCCTGCAGCGTTCGCCGCCGAGCCGGGTGCGCCATAGACCAGGCTCATGGCGGACGCGCCCATCAGCGCACCGGCAAACAGAAGCGACAGTTTCCGCATTATTCACGTCCTTCCAGAAAAACGGTCCGCCCACCATGGGGCCGGATCGACGGGTTTTCCATCCTTGCGGAACTCGACATAGAGTTCCGGCGTGGCATTTCCATTCTTCGAAACCGAGGTGCTCGCCACCCGGGCCTCTCCCATCGCACCGATCGGCTCTCCTGCAAGCACTGATTGACCGGTCGCGACGCTGATTCTGCTCATCCCCGCCAAAACGACATGATAGCCGTCGCCTGCGTTCAGGATCAAGAGTTGACCATAAGACCGAAACGGCCCCGCATAAAGCACATTTCCATCCGCCGGCGCGGTGACGATGGCTCCCGATTGTGTCGCAACCATGTCGCCAAGCATCACCGCGCCGTTACCGTCATCGGCGCCGAATCGCCGCTTGATGCGGCCGGTCACCGGCAGTGCGATCTGCCCCTGAAGGGCCGAAAAGGGCACCGCGGCGGCAAGTTGGTTGCCCTCCGGAACCGGCAGCGACGCCAATTCCGCCGGCGCAGATGTGTTGTCGCCATCCGCCGTCTTCTGCTCGGCGGCCTTGGCCGCATCGGCGGCCTTGCGGTTCTTGTCGGCCTGCGCTTCGAGCGAGGCGATCAACTCTTTCAGGCTGCCGGCCTTGGCCGCCAGCGCTTCGGATCGCTGCTTTTCCGCAGCCATTTGCGTTTGCGTGTCGGCTTCGAGCTTCTGCTTGGCCTCCAGCAGCATGCCGAGCCGCTTCTTTTCCGCCGTCTGGTCGCCGACCGCCGCTGTCAGCCGCGCCCGTTCGGCCTCGATCGACGCCGTAATCCTGGTCTGTTCCTTGAGATCGGCAAGCAGGCTATCGGTCTGCTGGCGCAGTTCGGGCACCACCGCGCCGAGCAGGATGGCGCTGCGCACCGACGACAGCGCGTCCTCGGGCTTGACCAGGATCGCCGGCGGCGGGTTGAGGCCCATGCGCTGCAACGCGCCCAGCACTTCGGCCAGAACGTCGCGCCGCGCCATCAGCGAGGCGCGGATCTTCTGTTCCTGGCCCTTCAGTCCTTCCAGCCGAGCGCCGATGTCCTCGATGTCCTGGCCGAGCTTCTGCTCGGTCATCGCCGACTGGATCAATGCGGCGGTGATCGAGGCGTGATCCTTCTTGATCGTCGCGATATCGGCGGAGAGTTTGGCCAATCGTTCCGACGACAGCGTGATCTCCTTCGAGACCCGTTCATATTCGGCCCGGCTCTGATCCGGATCGGGAGCCATGTCGAGCGTGTTTTCCGCCCGCCCCGCATGCAGCGACAGCACAAGTACCGCCGCCGCGATGCCGCAGCGCGCGCGCCAGGAGCCCGTTCTTGATTTGCTGTCTTCAGACATTGAAGCCCGACTCTATGCGTGGCTTCGTTAACGAACAATCAACCATGTTCGAAACCGCCCACTCGATGCAATCTTGCCTCGGCATTGGGGCGGAAATCCGGGTGTGTCGCACCAATTCACCGGTTTACGAGCGATGGTAGGGATGTCCCGAAAGGATGGTGGCCACACGATAAAGCTGCTCTCCCAGCATCACGCGCACCAGTTGATGCGGCCATGTCAGCAATCCGAACGACATCACCAGTTCGGCCTGGTCGCGCAGCGACTGATCGTGGCCGTCGGCGCCGCCGATGGCGATGACCAACGCCTTGCGGCCACCGTCACGCAACAGGCCGAGGCGCCCGGCGAAATCTTCCGAGGAAAAGCTTTTGCCGCGTTCGTCAAGGAGGATCAAAGCGGTTCCGGGCTGCAACTGCGTCTGCAGTTTCTGGCCTTCCTCACGCCGCCGCTCGTTGGCGGTCTGGCCGCGCCCCTCGGCAATCTCGGCAATGCCGCCAAATTCAAGCCCCACTACCGGGCCGCTCTTGGCGAAACGCTCGAAATAGCGGTCGGCCAGCAGCTTTTCGGGGCCGGCTTTCATCCGGCCCACGGCATGAACTGATATCTTCATCCTCGCCTTGTAAGCCGCGCGAACGACTTAGTGGAGCGTTTCTTCCTCGAGGTCCGGCGCCTGCCACATCTTTTCGAGATTGTAGAATTCGCGGACTTCGGGGCGGAAGACATGGACGATGATGTCGCCAGAATCGATCAGGACCCAGTCGGCGCCGGACATCCCCTCGACGCGCGCGGTGCCGAGACCGGCATCCTTGATCGCTTTGAGAAGATGATCGGCGACAGCCGCGACATGACGGTGCGATCGGCCCGAAGCGACGACCATGTAGTCGCCGAGGCTCGATTTCCCCTGGATGTCGATGGAGACAATGTTTTCGGCCTTGGAGTCTTCCAGACTGGCAAGGACTGTCTTGATGGCACGGGACACGGCGTCGTCTACGCTGATCCTGGCCGGCGAAGGCATGATATCGGCCTTCTTCCGCAGTGCTGTTCTCAGTGTAGTTCCTTTCGCAGCAAGAACAACCAAATCACCCCTTGAAGCAGGTGACACCACTTAGATAGGCAGAGTTCCCCGACAGTTTCAAGACGGGACCCTGCCTCGCACGAACGTATTGTCGCTGCTGTGGTTCCGCCGCACGCCGGAAAAGATCGGAACCCTCGCCGTCGGCATGGGTTATCGGCTCACCGACCAACGGGATTTCCCCATGCCGATCGACCCGCAAAACGCCTTTCTCAGCGTCCAGGCTGGCCTCGCCCAACTGAGCACGCTGATTGTTTCGTACTCCTTCTCGGCCATCGGTGCCGTCATCCTCTTGATTGTCGGCTATATCGTCGCCGGTCTTGCCGAACGTTCGATCTTCGCTGGTCTCGGCCATATCCATGGTTTCGACGCGACGTTGCGGCATTTCTTCTCGAAGATCGTCCGCTACGCCATCCTGATCCTCGTCACCATCATGGTGCTCGGCCAGTTCGGCGTGCAGACGGCCTCGATCATTGCCGCGATCGGTGCCATTGGCCTCGCCATCGGCCTGGCGTTGCAGGGCACGCTGCAGAACATCGCCGCCGGCATCATGCTTCTGGCGCTGCGGCCGTTCCGCATCGGCGAATCCGTCGAGGTCGGTTCGATCGCCGGTACGATCGAGGAGATCGGCCTGTTCGCGACCAAGCTCAGGACGGCCGACGGGGTCTACATATTGGCGCCGAACTCGACGCTGTGGAACCAGCCGGTGCGCAACTTTTCGCGCAACGGCGTACGCCGCAGCGACATCATACTCAGCATCGGCTCCTGGAACGACATCGACAGGGCGCAGAAAGCCTTGCTTGCCATTGCCGCGGCCGAACGGCGAGTGAAACGTGAGCCGGCACCGATCGCTTTCGTCTCGACATTGGGCGACAGCACTGTTTCGATTGCCCTGCGCTATTGGACATCGTCGGCGGACTTCTTCGCCACCCAGACCGATCTCACCAAGCGCGCCAAACAGGAATTCGATAGCGAAGGCATATCGATCCCGCTGCCGCCGCCGGAAGCGCCCCAACCGGAAGCCCGTCGACAATAGGCGGTTGGCTCAGTGCCGGCCCTCATCGTCCGGTGCGAAGGCAAGTTCGACCGGCAACGGCGCCTGCGCCGTCATCGGTGCGAAACTGCCGGTTTCACCGACCGGGACCGCACGCGTCGTGAACACGCGCAAAAGCACGAACAGGCAGAAGGCTGCGGCGATGAGAACAGCCACATAGATGAAAGCCTGCGTTCCGAAGACGGCTGAAAGCGCCGTCACGATGCCGGGCACGACGAAACCCGACAGCGACCAGGCAAACAAAAGCGAACTGGACAGCGCCACCATGTCGTCCTTGCCGGCGCGGTCGGCGGCATGTGCGCTGGCCAGCGAATAGATCGATTCCGAGGCGCCGTCCCACACGATATAGATCACAACCAACGCGGCCAACGCGCCGCCATCGAACCCGAGCGCAAACAGGCCGGCAACCATGGCGAGCGCGGATGCGGCGATCAGCACATAGCGGCGGTCGGTTCGGTCGGAAATCCAGCCAAGCGGGATCTGCAGGATCAGCGTGCCGAGAGGCATCGCCGAAAGCAGCAGCGCCACATCGGCCTGGCTGTAGCCCTTGGCCGTGGCGTGGATCGGCGCGAAGCCCGCAATCGACATCGACAGGCCGCCGACCGCAAGCATGCCGGCGACGCCGACCGGTGAAACCCGCCAGGCACGGCGCAGCGCCACCGAGGCCGCCTGCGGTGCCGGCGGCTGGGCAAGTTTGGTCATCCCGACAGGGAGGATCGATAGCGCGGTGAAGACGATGCCGATCAGCGGCGCATCCGCTGTCCTGATATCGACCAGCGCCAGCGTCGCGTAGCCGACGCCGAGCCCGGCGACATAGGCAACGTAGAAGAAAGCCATCACCCGGCCGCGGATGGCGTTGGCAACGGCATCGTTGAGCCAGCTCTGCGCGACGATGAACAGGCCGCAGATGGCAAAGCCGTAGAGCGCGCGGGCGGCTATCCACAGCAGCGGATGGACCCCGGCGCCGACAGCGGCGTTGGCCAGTGCGATCAGCGCCGACAACACCATGAAGGCACGGGCATGGCCGACCCTTCGCACCAGCGGTCCGGTCAGGATGCAGCCCGCCAGCCCGCCGGCCGAAAGTCCGGTGATGATCAGCCCGGCCCAGGTCGGATCGAAACCCTCGGCGCCGAGCCGAACCGGGATATAGGCAAACATCAGCCCGTTGCCGACGGCAATCAGTGCCATCGACACGATGACGCTGGCAATCGCGATCAGCGGTGTGGGCTCGGCGCCCTGCTCGGCTTCGCTGCGGATTTTCCTGGGAACCGACATGCCTGCTCAGGATTGCCCATGAAACTGGCAAAGGGAGCGATAAAAGCGACATGGGCGGACGGGCGGGCTCACCCCTTCGCCAGCTTGCGGATCGCGCTCGATGACAGCGACGAGCGCGGGCCGTGGATGAAGGTCCAGGCCGGTGCCTTCATGCGGGCAAGCCGCGGCGCATCGCCCTCGTCGACGCGGGCATAGTCGAAGGTCTTGGCGACGACCGAGGACAGGAACGACAGCGTCGCGCCCGGGCGGTCGATGACGGCGATCGGGAAGGTCATGACGATCTCGCGCCAGCGCTGCCAGCGGTGGAAATCACGCAGACTGTCGGCACCCATGATCCAGACGAAGTCGACGCCGGGATTGCGCGCCTTGACCAGCGCCAGCGTGTCGGCGGTGTAGCGGACGTGATGGGCGGCTTCGAAAGCGGTGACCTTGATCTTCGGGTTCTTGGCGATCTGCTCCGACAGCTGCAGCCGCTCGTCCAGCGGCGCCAATTCCCTGGTGTTCTTCAGCGGATTGCCCGGCGTCACCATCCACCACAGCTGGTCGAGCGCCAGGCGCCGCAGTGCAATCTCGGCGACCAGCGCGTGGCCGGCATGCGGCGGATTGAACGAGCCGCCGAACAGGCCGACGGCGAGGCCTTTCTCGGCATGCGGCATTTTGAGATAATGGGAGGGAACGGGGGGGTGGGAAGGGGATAGCATCGCGCTAGGCACCCCCCTCTGCCCTGCCGGCCATCTCCCCCGCAAGGGGGGAGATCAGCAGTTTCGGCGAAGGCGTAAATCTTGCCGCGTTGGAGATCGGCGAAACCCGAAATGCCAGCCAATCTCCCCCCTTGCGGGGGAGATGTCCGGCAGGACAGAGGGGGGTGGCTGGGCGCAAGCTTCAGGCCCTTTGGGCGATATACGTCAAGGCCTCACCTGTCCAGACCCGCGCACGCGGTATTTGAACGACGTCAGTTGCTCGACGCCCACCGGTCCGCGCGCATGCATCTTGCCGGTGGCGATGCCGATCTCGGCGCCCATGCCGAACTCGCCGCCGTCGGCGAACTGCGTCGATGCGTTGTGCAGCAGGATCGCCGAATCGATCTCGTTGAAGAATTTTTCGACCGCTTGCGCATCCTCGGCGACGATCGCCTCGGTGTGATGCGAGGAAAACGTCTCGATGTGATCGATCGCACCCTTGATACCGTCGACCAGCTTCACCGCGATGATGGCATCGAGATATTCAGTCACCCAGTCGGCATCGGTCGCCGGCCTGGCGTCGAAAAACACTTTCAGCACCTCGGCATCGGCATGGATCTCGCAGCCGGCCGCGCGCAGTGCGTTGAGGATCGGCACCAGATGCGTGGAGGCGACCGCGCGGTCGACCAGCAGCGTCTCTGCGGCACCGCAGACGCCGGTGCGCCGCATCTTGGCGTTGACGGCGATCCGCACCGCCATTTGGAGCTCGGCCGAACGGTCGATGTAGAGATGGCAGATGCCTTCGAGATGCGCGAAGACCGGCACCCGTGCCTCGGCCTGCACCCGCCCGACGAGGCTTTTGCCACCGCGCGGAATGATGACGTCGAGCATACCGCCCAAGCCTTTCAGCATCTCGCCGACGGCGGCGCGGTCGGTGATCGGCACCAGTTGGATGGCGTCCTCCGGCAGGCCGGCTTCCTTCAGCCCTTCGACCAGGCAGGCGTGGATGGCGGCCGAGGAATTGAGCGAATCCGAGCCGCCGCGCAGGATTACCGGATTGCCGGCCTTGAGGCACAGCGCGCCGGCATCGGCGGTGACGTTCGGGCGGCTCTCATAGATGACGCCGACGACGCCGAGCGGCGTGCGCACGCGCTCGATATGCAGACCGTTCGGCCGATCCCATTGTGCGATCACGTCGCCAACCGGGTCGCGCAATTCGGCGATCTCCCTGATGCCGTCGGCCATGGCGCGAATGCGCGCCGGATCGAGCTTCAGCCGGTCCATGAAGGAGGCGGAAAGCCCGGATTCCTGGCCGTTCGAGACATCGATGGCGTTGGCGTCGAGAATGTCTTGCTGCCTGGCGACGATCGCCTCGGCCATGGCGGCAAGTGCAGCATTCTTGGCGGCGGTGGTGGCAATGGCCAACGGTCGGGCGGCAGCGCGGGCGCGGCGGCCGATATCGGCCATCAGCGCCACTGTGTCTTCTCCGGATTTTTCATGCTGCTTCAGCATGCTCATCCTCCGCTTATGGCGCCACCGGCCAGTACTTGGTCGCTAGCCCCTACTTGGGCACCAGAATGACTCACCACAAGGTCGTCGCGGTGGATCATCGCCGAACGCGCCTCGTAGCCGAGCACGGTTTCGATCTCGGCCGTCTTCAGGCCCGCGATCCTTACGGCATCGGCTGCATCGTAGGCAACCAGCCCGCGCGCGATCTCGCGGCCCTCGGGCGACAGGATCGCCACCGTGTCGCCGCGCGAGAAATTGCCGCTGACCAGCTTGACGCCGGCCGGCAGCAGCGACTTGCCCGACAGCAGCGCGCCGATGGCGCCGGCATCGACTGTCAGCCGGCCGGCCGGTTCGAGTTGGCCGGCGATCCAGGTCTTGTAACCCTTGACCGGATTGGAACTCGGCCGGAAGAAGGTGGCGCGTTCGCCGCGTTCGATCGCCATCAGCGGCGACAGCCGCGTGCCCGACGTGATGATCATCGCGGTGCCGGCGGCGGTGGCGATCTTGCCGGCATCGAGCTTCGTGCGCATGCCGCCGCGCGACAGTTCGGAAGCGGCCGCACCCGCCATCGCCTCGATATCGGGCGTGATCCGGTCGACCACCGGAATGAATTTGGCATGGGGGTCACGCGCCGGCGGCGCCGTATAGAGCCCGTCGATGTCTGAGAGCAGCACCAGGAGGTCGGCGCCCATCATGGTGGCGACGCGAGCCGCCAGCCGGTCATTGTCGCCGTAGCGGATTTCGGAAGTCGCCACCGTGTCGTTCTCGTTGATGACCGGCACTGCCTTCATCTTCAAGAGTGTCGAGATCGTCGCCCGCGCATTGAGATAACGGCGGCGCTCCTCGGTGTCGCCGAGCGTCAGCAGGATCTGGCCCGATTTCAGGCTGCCCTTGCCGAGCGCGTCCGACCAGGCGCCGGCCAATGCGATCTGTCCCACGGCTGCCGCCGCCTGGCTCTCCTCCAGTTTCAGGGCTCGCTTGCCGAGGCCAAGGATGGTGCGGCCAAGCGCGATGGCGCCGGAGGAGACGACGAGGATTTCAGCGCCGCCCTGCGCAAGCACCGCAATATCGTCGGCAAGCGAGGCCAGCCAGTCGCGCTTCAGGCCTGACGTTCGGTCGACGAGCAGCGCCGAGCCGATCTTGACGGTGATGCGCCGATATTTTTTCAGCGACTGCATGGCCTACTTGTCCCAGCGCGTCTCGACCGGGGTAGCCGTCCGCGCACGCGCCTCGCCCACCACCGACATCAGCGCCCGCAGCACCGCCTCGACGCCTTCGCCGGTGACCGCCGACAACAGCATCGGTGCTCGGCCGGCGGCACGCTTCAGCGAGGCGACTTTCTTCTTGCGCGCATCGGCGTCGAGCGTGTCGACCTGGGAAAGTGCCACAATCTCGACCTTGTCGGTCAGGCCGTTGCCATAGGCCTCAAGTTCCGCGCGCACGGTCTTGTAGGCTTTGCCCGGATTTTCCTCCTGCGCCGAAACCAGATGCAGCAGCACGCGCGTGCGCTCGACATGGCCAAGAAAGCGATCGCCAATGCCGACGCCCTCATGCGCGCCTTCGATGAGACCCGGAATGTCGGCGATGACGAACTCGCGCGCGTCGATCCGGGCGACGCCGAGGCCGGGATGCAGCGTCGTGAACGGATAGTCGGCGATCTTCGGCTTGGCCGCGGTGACCGCCGCCAGGAATGTCGACTTGCCGGCATTGGGCAGCCCGACCAGCCCGGCATCGGCGATCAGCTTCAGCCGCAGCCAGATGTTGAGCTCCTGCCCCGGCAGGCCGGGATTGGCGCGGCGCGGCGCCTGGTTGGTCGAGGTCTTGAAATGTTGGTTGCCGAAACCGCCATTTCCGCCCTTGGCCAGCAGAAAGCGCTGGCCGACCACGGTCAGATCGCAGATCAGCGTCTCGTTGTCCTCTTCGAACACCTGCGTTCCCGCCGGCACCTTCAGCGTGACATCGGCGCCCTTGGCACCGGTCATGTTGCGGCCCATGCCGTGGACGCCGGTCTTGGCCTTGAAATGCTGCTGGTAGCGGTAGTCTATGAGCGTGTTCAACCCGTCGACCGCCTCCAGCCAGACATCGCCGCCACGGCCGCCATCACCGCCATCCGGCCCGCCGAACTCGATGAACTTTTCGCGCCGGAACGACACCGAACCGGCGCCACCGTCGCCGGAGCGGATGTAGACCTTGGCTTGATCGAGAAATTTCATGGGATTGTACAGTTTCTACTAGTGGCCTTGCGGCATTGCTCTAAACCTTGGCCCTTGCTCTAAACCAAGGCGCGGCGAAGGGCGAGGCCGTTTTGTGACAATGGCCGCGTGGGATCGGCCGGAGAGATGCCGGAATGAAGCTTGTAACTTACAACATCCAGTACGGCATCGGCCTCGACGGGCAATACGATGTCGGGCGCATCGCTGATGCCGTGCGCGGCGCCGACGTGATCGCTTTGCAGGAGGTGACCCGCAACAATCCCAGGAATAGCGGCCGCGACATGGTCGCCGAGATCGGCGAGGCGCTGCCCGACTACTTCGCCGTCTATGGCAGCAATTTCGAGGCCAATATCGGTTCGCACATCGACAATGGCCGCGCCATCACGAAAACCTTCCAGCTCGGCAACATGGTGCTGTCGAAAACGCCTATTCATCTGTCGCGCAACCTGCTTTTGCCGCGCAGCCGCAGCTTCGAGATGATGAACTTCCAGCGTGGCGCGCTGGAAGCGCTGATCGAGACGCCGCTTGGTTTCATCCGCTTCTATTCCATCCATCTCGATCACCGCAGCCCCGTCGAACGCGCCAGCCAGATCCAGTTCTTGCGCCAACGCATGCTGAACTACGCGCTCGAAGGCGGCGCGCTGTCCGGCGTCGCCGAGATCGGCCTGCCGGAACTGCCGCATCCCGAAGCCTTTGTCGGCATGGGCGATTTCAACATGCTGGCCGGTTCACCCGAATATGTCGAACTCGCCGGCCGGCCGGACCATGAATTCGGCATGCCGCTGACCGCCGACTTTGCCGTCGATGCCGCCTTGCGCCTGAACGCCACCGGCGACGATCTCATCAGCTGGGTCGACCCGAAACAACCCACCGACCCCAGCCGCCACAAGCGCATCGACTATATCTTCACAAGCGCTTCGCTTGCCAGATCCCTGCAGCGCCTGTGGGTCGACCGGAAAGCTGACGGTTCGGACCACCTGCCGGTGTGGGTCGAACTGGGCTGATGGCCTTTCATCCGGCAGTGTTTTCACGTTTGACGATCGCCATCATGATCGTATCGCGGTATTCCCCGTCGATATGGACGGCGTCGCGCTGCACGCCCTCCCTGACAAACCCGACCTTGTCGTAAAGAGAGATGGCGCGAGCATTGTCGGAATGCACGGAAAGCTCGACGCGGATAAAGCCGGTCTTGCGCGCCTGTGCCAAGGTCGCATTGATGAGCCGCAGTCCCAGGCCACGCTCCCGATAGGAAGGAATGATCCCCATTCCGAGGGAGCCGCGATGCGCATGGATGAGCCGATCGTGGCGTGAGATGTCGCACCAGCCGACGACCTCGCCACGAACAACGGCCACGAACCCCGGATCGCCTCTCCCGATACGGTCCATTGCGAAACTTCTGACTTGATCCAGCGGTGGCGCCTCTAGGAAGGACAGGTACTTTCGCTCACGCGCGACGACATCGAGCGCGCGATGAAAGCTTTCGATATCCCCGGGCGTCATCGGCGCGATCGCGACCGTTTCAATATCGCTGCTGTCGACCATTGGCTTGACCGTCGTCACACATCAAAAATGTACCCAGTTCCGCAGGCTGGTCCAGGTCTTGCGATCGAGCCGGTAGCGCTCGACGGGAACCTGGCCGGCAACGATCGAGTTCAGCATGCCCTGGCCGGCATACTGGAACCCGCATTTGTGGATCACCCGCCTGGAGGCCGGGTTGATGACCCGCGTCGAGGCCTGCAGAACCTGGATCGACGTCCTCTGGAAGGCGAGATCGACCAGCGCATGGGCTGCTTCCGTCGCATAGCCCTTCTTCCAGTAAGGCTCGCCGATCCAGTAGCCGAGTTCCAGCCCGCGTTCGGTGGTGTTGAGACCGGCACAGCCGACGAACGTGTCGGTTCCGGCCAGCGTCAGGGCATAGGCGATGCCGGCCCGGCGCGACCTGGTCATGGCGAGGAAGGAGCGCGCCTCGGCCTCGCCATAGGGGTGCGGCATGCGTGCCAGCATTTCGGCGACATGACGGTTGTCGGCAAGTTCGACCAGTTGCGCGACATCGCCTTCATGGGGCGCCCGCATCACCAGCCGCTCGGTGACCAGCACCGGGCAGTCTATCGCGTAACTTCCGTCTTCTGAGTCTTCCGCTTCGGCAACCATTTGAAAGTCCTCCAGGCACAAGAAAAAGGGGAGATGGAAACCCATCTCCCCTGATCCTTTTCCTGGCTTTGCCAGACACCGGTTCCCGAGATGGGCGCCGGTGTTCTAGTGCGGAACCGGCTACTCCGCGGCTTTGGCAATCGGATTGACCGATACGTAGGTTCGGCCGTTGGCTTTTTTGTTGAACGTCACGGCGCCGGTCTCGAGCGCAAAAAGCGTATGATCCGTGCCCATGCCGACATTGACGCCGGGATGCCACGTGGTGCCGCGTTGACGAATGATGATGTTGCCCGGGATGACGGCTTCGCCGCCGAACTTCTTCACGCCCAGACGCTTGGAATGCGAGTCGCGACCGTTGCGCGACGAGCCGCCAGCTTTCTTGTGTGCCATCTAACTAACTCCGTTGCGCCGCAAGGCGCCTAAAAGGCCTTATGAACGCGTTCGCGTTCCGTTTCAAGTCCGATCCGGCGACCCAATCGCCAGAAAATTACTTCGCAGCCAATTCCTTGGCCTGCTCGCGCCAGTCCTTGATCTGGTCGGCGCTGAAGGGCATGTGCTCGTCGATCTTGGCGACATCCTTCTCGGTCAGCTTGGCAAGCTGGGCGAAGGTGATGATGCCCTGCTCGTTAAGATCCTTGGCTGCGACCGGGCCGATGCCCTTGATCAAGGTCAGATCGTCCGGCTCACCCTTCGGTGCCTTGAACAGTGGCGCTGCGGCGGTCTCGGCTGCCTTTGTCTCGGCTGCCTTGGCCTTGGGCTCCTTCTTCGGCGCGGCTTCCGCCTGCACCTCGGTGGCGGCCTCGGCCTTCACCTTCTTCGGCGCCTTGGCCGCTGCCGTCTTGGTCGGCTTGGCGCCACCCAGCAGGATCTCGGAGATCCGCACGGTGGTCAAAAGCTGGCGATGGCCGATCTTGCGGCGCGAATTCTGCCGGCGGCGCTTCTTGAAGGCGATGACGGTGCGGTTCTTGCCCTGTTCGACGACTTCGGCGGTGACCACCGCGCCGTCGACGAACGGCGCGCCAAACGTGACATTCTCGCCTTCGCCATGCGCCAGAACGTGGCCGATTTCGACCATATCGCCGACATTGGCTTCAACTTTTTCGATCTTCAGGAGATCGTTGGCGGCAACGCGATACTGCTTGCCACCCGTTTTAATGACTGCGAACATTTTTTGCCTTTCGCTGTTCGGTCGGCCTTGATGAACCGCCTCTGGCAGTTCAGCCGTCTTTTTGTCAGTCTGCGGGTTCAAAAAACAAGCGGCGCGGAAGAACCCTCCACGCCGATTGCGCGCTGTCCCTAACCGAAGGTTGGGGGCGAGTCAAGGCAAACCAGCCGCGCCGTTTCCGAGACCGTCATTGGCGGGCACGGACCGGCTGTGCCGACATGCCCACGGCGTTGCCCCGCCTGGGCTGAGGATGGGTGACTGGGTCGGCAATCTGCCTCGGGTCTCGCTGTACCCCACCAGCCGTGAATCCGCCGCTTGCCAAGCAAGCCAAATAACTGCCGGATTGGCCTTGTAACCTGCCCGTTCAGCCGTTATCTAGTGCGCCGCGCCGGCAACGGCCGACCATGACCGCGGAGAGGTGGCAGAGTGGTCGAATGCACCGCACTCGAAATGCGGCATGGGTGCAAGCCCATCGGGGGTTCGAATCCCTCCCTCTCCGCCATTTAGCCCAAGAACCTGACATCTCCTGGGCTGCTAGCCGCCTGCCGCATATCGCGCAGCCAACAGGACAAAGCCGCCCGAGCCGGGACACTCTGGCCTTTGCGGAGGCGTAAAGCTTCGGCGATGGGCAGGCCCATTCGGCTCTCCGCACATGGTTTTCTGTCCGCAAGCGCAGCCATGTCGCTGTGAATTTGCCAGCCGGTTTGGCCCAAATGGGGGAAGTGGCCGGCCCAAGATCTCGTAATGGTTGGTTCGCCCAGCCAGTTAGGAGACCACTATGCGCAAAGCCTCTCTCGCCGTCACAGTCGTCGGCACGGCCTTCTTCAGTCTTTCCACTGTCGCATCGGCATGCGTGTCGATGGACGGCAACTTCGTCGTAAACAACTGCAATTATCGCGTCATGGGAAATTGCAAAGGCTCGGATGGCAGTTGGGGTGGCTTCGGACCCATCCGCCCGGGCGGTCGTGAGGTAACTTCCAAAAGACGCGATGCCGGCTGGGACGTCAGCTATTGCAATTACGATTCATGGGTGGCCGGCACATGTCGGCCGAAGGATCCCAGGCAGATGTAAGCCGCTTTCAAGCACGTCACTTTGCGCGCTCGGCTCGTTGCTGACGATGTGGCCGGCGTCGAACACCGGCCACTCTGTCGGTGCACGATAAATCCGTTACTGCTCCTTCTTGAACAGGTCCTGGAAGATCAGCTGGCCCCAAGTGCGGCCGCGTGCGTGCACCAGTGCGCCACCCTCGTTGAGCTTCCCCAGCTTGACCGGTGCGAACCCGAGTTGTTTGGCTAAGGCCGCCACGGGAGCGATCGCGTCCTCGTCGTCGCTCGACAGAAAGACGACCCGGTGCCCGCCCTCGACGATCGGATCGGCAGCCAAAGTGGCTGCAATCAGGTGATTGAACCCTTTGACGAGCTTGGCACCGGTGAACGCCTTTGCGACGAAGGCGGAGGACGGCAGACCGTCCAGCTCTTCAGGGGCTGGAAACACGTTCGTCGCGTCGATGATCGTCTTGCCTTCCCAGCTTGACAGCGCCTTCGCGACATCTGGGTGCGACTCGAAACGAACCGCCAGAAAGATGATGTCCGCCTTGATCGCTTCCGCCAGCGTTTTGGGGATAATCGTGGGTCCGATCGCGGCCGCATCGGCTGCAAAGCTTTCCGGGTCGCGCGTGGTTGCCACGGACACTTCGATGCCGTTGCGGGCAAACGCCTTGGCAAGAGCGTGGCCGATCTTGCCGAAGCCAATAATTGCATAGCTCATGTATATTCTCCTTCAGTTTACCACGCCCTGCGGGCCCGGAATATCGAATGGAATGAACGGCGGGGCGTAGCGTCAGATTTGCGCCAGGCCCCCGTCGACGGCGACCTCGCTGGCGGTCATGAAGCTGCTGTCGGGCGACGCGAGAAACGCAGCCGCCGCTCCAATCTCCGCCGGATCGGCCATGCGCTGGAGCGGGTTCATCGAGGCGAAGGCCTTCAAGCCCTCCTCCCCTATCGCTGCCTTCGCGAGTTCGGTCGCTGTCGGCCCGGGCGACAGCACGTTTACCCGGATGCCGGTGCCCTTCAGGTCCTCCGCCCAGCTCCGCGCAAGATTGCGCACGGCCGCCTTACTCGCGCTGTAGACGCTGAATGCGGGGGCGCCCGTGGTGCCGGCGCTCGATCCGGTCAGGATGATCGAACCGCCCTCGCCCATCAGTGGCAGCGCCTTCTGGACCGTGAATATCGTACCCTTCACATTGGTGTCGAAGGTTTCGTCAATGTGCTCGGCGGTGATCTCGCCGAGCGGAAGCAGGCCTCCCGCCCCGGCATTGGCGAAGACGATGTCGAGGGTTCCGCGCTCGGCCTTCACCGCCGCGTAGAGCCGGTCGAGGTCGGCCTCGTCGGAAACCGAGCCTTTCACCGCGCGGGCATTGGCCCCGAGGTTGGCCACAGCAGCGTCGAGCACATCCTGCCGACGGCCGAAAATGAAGACGAAAGCGCCCTCCTCGATGAAGCGCTTTGCAGCGGCGAGGCCGATGCCGGTGGCGCCACCCGTAATAACCGCAACCTTACCGTCTAGTTTTCCCATAACTCAATCCTTCCAGGCTCTGTCTTTGGTCGTTCGGGTACGCCCCGAGAACCTCTAGATGGGCCCGTCAGAGTCACGCGGTGAGTGCGGAAGCGCGCACATCGGTGGTGCAAAATCGATCCGCTTTCAGGAACTGACGCCAGCCGTGACGATCCGTGTCCGCCATTCGGAATTGCGCCGCCCCTGTCGACATAAGCTATGATGTCCCGCCCGTACTGCTGTAGCATGCGTTAGATACGGGCTTGGGAAGGCGCACCGCGCGGTGCCGGATTGCACCATGATCGACTGGGATGACATTCGCTACTTTCTTGCCGTCGCGCGCGGAGGCTCGGTGCGGGCTGCCGGCGCGCAGCTCGGGGTGAATCACTCGACCGTGCTGCGACGCGTCGCCCAGCTCGAGGAACGCCTCGGAGCGCACATGTTCGAAAAGCTGCCTTCGGGCTACCGCCTGACGGCTGTGGGCGAGGAGGTCCTCGATCTCGCGAACCAGATGGAAGCGTCGTCGCACCAGCTGGAGACGCGCGTCTTCGGGCGCGACCAGGGTGTGCGCGGGCTTCTGCGGGTGACGCTGGCACCTCCCCTCGCGACACACCTGCTCATGCCGGACTTCGCCGATTTCGCGCGTCTGCACCCGGACATCGAGATGGAAATCCTGTCGTCCGGCGAGCTGGCAAATCTGACCAACCGAGAGGCCGACGTCGCGATCCGCGTCGTCTACGACCGCAAAACCCTGCCGCTCAATCTTCACGGCCTGAAGGGACCGGAGGTGTTCGGCGGCGTCTACATGTCCCGCGATCGCCTGGCCGCGTGGCGTGCGGGCGCGCCTGATCCCATCCGGTGGATCGTCATAAGCGTTCATGGAATTCCAGAGTGGGCCGGCGCGGGTGAGGTTCGCACCGCGGGGGTTCCATTCAGGACCACGGACGCCGAGGCGCAGATCGTTGCCGTACGGCAAGGTCTCGGGATCACGACACTGCCGTGCTTCGTCGGAGATGCCGACCCCCTGCTGGTGAGGGTGCCGGGCACCGACCTGCACATGTACGGAACGCTCTGGCTTCTCACACAGGGGGAGACACGCAAGACGAAGCGCGTGCGGCTCTTCACGGAGTTCGTATCCCGCAGGCTCGCCGCCTACGCTCCGCTTTTCACGGGACTGTCCATATCGCGCGACTGACGCCCCGCGGGTCGACGCTGCGGTGGATAGGCGGACAGCGGCACCTATTGCGGTTGAAGATGCTCAGCCATGAAGTCGATGAACGCCTCAGTCTGGGCCTGATCTGTCGGCGGGCCGGCCAGAGAACATTGAACTGATCGGTCTCGGCGGGGGCATGGGCGGTGGAGGAATGGGCGGCGACGGAACAGGAGGTCTCGGAACGGATGCCCTCTCCGAAGATCGCTATGCTTCAGGACGCGTGACCAGTCGCTGATCTGACCTCAGGCCGAGCCATCGGATTGGTGCTCGGCAATCGTACTCAGAAAAACCTGGCCGAACTCCTTCAGCTTTGCCGCCCCAACCCCATTCACTTCAGCGAAGGCGTCGAGGTCGTTTGGGCGGCGCTCTGCCATGTCGATCAGGGTGCGATCGGAAAACACCACATAGGCCGGCACCTGGCGCTCCTTGGCGAGCCGCAGTCGCAAGGTCTTCAGCGCGGCCAGCAGCCCGGTGTCCACATCCGATTGCCCGAAATCCTGCCCGGAGCGCGTCTTGCCGCGCAAGGCGCGGCTGCGCACCTCGACGCGATAATGGAACGGCACCTCGCCACGGCCAAGCGCATGGCCTTTTTCGGCGATGGCGAGGCCGCCATGGCCGGCCGGATCCGGCATCAGAAACCCGCCGGCGACGAGCTGCCGGATTAGCGACAGCCAAAAGTCCTTCTTGTGCGCCAGTCCGCTGCCGAAGCTGGCGAGCCTCTGGTGGTTCCTGGCCAGCACCTTCTCGGTTTCATGGCCGAGCAGAATGTCGATGACATGGCCGGCACCGAAGCGTTCGCCACTCTGGGCGATGGCTGCCAGGATGATCCGCGCCTCCGCTCCGCCATCGGCGCGCGGCGCCTGGTCGAGGCAGGTGTCGCAATTGCCGCAAGGCTGCGCTTCTTCGCCGAAATAGCCGAGCAGCACCTGGCGGCGGCACTGCGCCGTCTCGCAATAGCCGATCAGCGTGTCGAGCCGGCCATGCGAGCGCCTCTTGTGCTCGGGCGGCGCATCCTCGTCGTCGATGAACATCCGGCGCATGCGGATATCGCCAAGGCCGAACAGCATATGCGCCTCGGCGTCCCGCCCATCGCGGCCGGCGCGGCCGATCTCCTGGTAGTAGGCCTCCAGGCTGCCCGGCATGTCGGTGTGGAAGACATAGGCGACATCAGGCTTGTCAATGCCCATGCCGAAAGCGATGGTCGCCACCATGACGACGCCTGAAAGGGTCATGAAGCTGTTCTGGTTGGCGTCTCGCGCCTCCTTGCTCATGCCGGCATGATAGGCGAGCGCGGTGACGCCGTTCTTCTCGAGGAAGGCCGCCATCTCCTCCGTCTTCTTGCGCGACAGGCAGTAGACGATGCCGCTGCGGCCGGGATGGCGCTCGACGAAGCGCAGCAATTGCCGCTTGCTGTCCTGCTTGGCCTCGATGGCAAGCTTGATGTTCGGCCGGTCGAAGCCCAGCACCAGGGTCTCGACGCGCTCGGCAAATAGCCGAGATTCGATGTCGGTGCGCGTGCCTTCGTCCGCCGTTGCCGTCAGCGCCATGATCGGCACGTTGGGAAAGATGCCGCGCAGACGCGACAGGTCCTCGTATTCGCGCCGGAACGCCGGCCCCCATTGCGAGATGCAATGCGCCTCGTCGACGGCGATCAGGCTGATATCGAGCCTGGCCAGCGCCTCGAGCATGCGCTCGGTCATCAGCCGCTCCGGCGCGAGATAGAGCAGGCGCGTCTGGCCCGAGGCGACGCGACGCCATGCGGCGATATTGGCATCGCGGTCGATCGAGGAATTGATCGTGTCGGCCGCCACGCCGGCAAGCCGCAAGGCGGCGACCTGATCCTGCATCAGCGCCACCAGCGGCGAAACGACAATGGTGAGCCCACCCAGGACCAGTGCCGGCACTTGGTAGCAGAGCGATTTGCCCGCACCTGTCGGCATGACGGCCAGCACATGACGCCCAGCCAGCAGCGCGTCCATGACATCGGCCTGGCCGGGGCGAAAATCATCGAAGCCGAACACGTCTTTCAGCACGCGCCGCTTGGGATCTCGCTCTTCTGTCGCGACGGCCGCCGGTGCCTGCATCACCGCGCGTCCACGGTCGGCGTGCTTATTGGCATGTCATAGCCGAACTCGGCGCAGAAACGCCGGACGCCGACGAGAAATGCCGGGGGCAGACCGTCGAGATAGGTCCTGAATTCTTCATTCCGTTCCCATTTTCTCAACGAAGCCACCCGGATCGGATTGTCCGGATCCTCGCTGAAACGAATGCGCGGTGTCAGTCCGAACGACTGCGCGATTCTGTCCTGCTGCGCATCGGGCGCGCCGATCATGTCTTCGTAGCGGACAAAGAGTATCTGCCGGTGCGGTTGTGCCTTCTTCAGCCGGGTCAGCGCGTCGTATTCGGCCAGCCAGCGATGCGGCGTGACGTGGAACCGACGCTCGTGGCGTGTTTGCGGATGCGAACTTGTCAGCGTGTCGAATGGATGGCGCACACAATAGATCAAGCCGATGGAGGGAGGTAGCTTCGCCAGATGCGCAAAACCGCGCGCATCGCGCTTGACGACGAGGTTCGATTCCGGCCGATCCAGCATGTCCAGCATTGTGTATCGCGCTTCGGGCGGATGGACGAAAATATCCCCGAAACACCTCATCAGCCGCTGTGTCAGCGTCGTCCCGCTGCGCGCGCAGCCCGAAATGAAAATTCTGTTGGCGGGCGTTGCGCGTGCGTATGTGCGTCTTTGCATGCGCTGTTTCAGAGACAGCGGCACGAATCGCAGAAACTCCCGCATAACCCTTCGCGCGGCCGCTCCAAACGCAGCCTCAAGCCTGCGCGCGCCCTTCATCCGCAATTCCGCTGGCGCAATGCGGCAACCCGATCTTGCATCAGGGCCACCCGGGACGAAACGCGCCGCCTGCGGGCCACGGCCAAGATGCTCATCGCCGATGCCTGCATCAGGCAGACACCGGGCTGCAATTTCGTGGATTGGAGAGGATGTGGAAACCGGTCAAAACGACTCTCCGCATGGGCACCTTGCCTTAGCGCAGCTGACACCGGACCACAACCAGAACAAGCCGGCACAAGGAAAGCCTGCGGCGCGAACGCGGAAGCTGACCGATTGATCCAAGGCTCGCCGCAGCACCTTCCCTTGCGAGACCTGCACCCCCGCTGGATTCCGCCACGCACCACGATGTAAGCTCGGCCCGACAAGTCAGGGAGGGCGCGATGCTGCAGGCCATTCAGGATGCTCTCGGCGAGCGGTTTCGGTTGCAGCGTGCTGCCTTCGAGGCGCAGCCTTTCCCCAACTTTGGCATCCGCAAGGATCGCCTGAAACGCCTGTTGGCGTTGACCGAGCGGCATGAAGCCGACATCTGCACCGCCATCGACACCGACTTTGGCGGCCGTTCCGCGCATGAGACGCGTCTTGCGGAACTGTTCGTCGTGCGCGCCGGTATCCGCCACGCGCTGTCGCACCTCAGGGGCTGGATGCGCGAACGCCGCGTCGCCACCACTATGCCGTTCCTGCCGGGCAGAAATCGCCTCCTTCCGCAGCCACTGGGTGTCGTCGGCATCGTGTCGCCCTGGAATTATCCTTTCCAGCTCGCTGTCGCGCCGGTCACCGCGGCCCTTGCCGCCGGCAACCGCGTACTCATAAAACCTTCCGAACTGACGCCGACATTTTCAACGCTGCTGGCCAAACTCGTTGCCGAGCATTTCGCACCCGATGAGCTCAGCGTCATCAGCGGCGACGCGGAGATGGGAAAGGCCTTCGTGTCGATGCCTTTCGATCATTTGCTGTTCACCGGCTCGACCGCGGTCGGACGCCAGGTCGCGATAGCCGCGGCAGCCAACCTGACCCCGGTCACGCTCGAACTCGGCGGCAAGTCGCCGGCAATCTTCGATCCGTCATGCGACCTCGACGCGGCGGTATCCAGCATTGCCTACGGCAAGCTGTTGAATGCCGGGCAGACCTGCATCGCGCCGGATTATCTTCTGGTCCCGAAGGGGCGAGCAGACGCGGTCGCCGCGAAGCTCGCAACGGCGATCGCGAAGCTCTACCCGACCCTGCGCGACAACCCCGATTATACCGCCATCATCAGCGATCGGCACCACCAGCGCCTGCGCGACATGATCACTGAAGCGCGTGACGCCGGCGCCGATGTCACCGAAATCAACCCGGCCAGTGAGGAGCTTGGCGGTACCAGCCGGAAATTGCTGCCGACCCTGGTCCGCAATGCCGGCGCGCACCTGCGGCTGATGCGCGAAGAGATTTTTGGGCCGGTGCTGCCCATCGTAGAATATACCGGGATCGACGAGGCAATCGCGCATGTGAATGGGGCGGACCGGCCGCTGGCGCTCTACTGGTTCGGGCGCGACAGCGGCAACCGTCAACGCATCCTGCATGAGACCGTCGCCGGCGGCGTCACCATCAACGACTGCATGCTGCATCTGGTGCAGGAGAACCAGCCTTTCGGCGGCGTCGGCGCCAGCGGCGTGGGCGCCTATCACGGCGAATGGGGCTTTCGCACCTTCAGCAAGGAGAAGCCGGTTTTCCT
The DNA here is from genome assembly GCF_040321815.1 of Mesorhizobium sp. M0239. NCBI lineage: Bacteria > Pseudomonadati > Pseudomonadota > Alphaproteobacteria > Hyphomicrobiales > Phyllobacteriaceae > Mesorhizobium > Mesorhizobium sp. M0239. Next base: position 47,635 of record NZ_JAMYSG010000013.1, on the reverse strand, counting down.
GCAGTCCCGGCTGAGCGCGGGAGCCTTGTTGCGCCCGCCCTACGGCAAGACGTTCGAGCGGCTCTTCAGCCTGCTCCGGCATATCACCTGACCGAACACCCGGCGCGTTAAGCCTATGTTCACCATCATGCGGCAGGTTCGCATCCTGCGGTCATGTCTTGAGTACCGCGGCGCCACAAGCGCCCAGGCAACAACCCGCGCCTCTTTTGAGGTGCGGGTCTTCCCTGGCTAGCCGAGGAAATCGGCCCGGTGCGGCGTGAAGCTGTCGACCAGCCGCCCTGCTTCCAGCGCCTTGACGCCGTGCACCAGACCGGACGGCACAATGAAGCTGCCGCCGGTCTCGATGGTTTCGGTCCTACCGTCGATGGTCACCTCGAAGCGGCCCTCGGCGACATAGCTAGCCTGGACGTGTGGGTGCGAATGCAGGGCGCCGACGCCACCCTTGTCGAAGCCGAATTCGACCAGCATCAACTCGTCGGTATGCAGGAGAACGCGTCGCCTGTTGCCGTCCGGGGTCGGCGTCCAGGCGCCCTCGCCGGCATGCGCGAAAATCTTTGTGGTCATCGTCGTCTCCTCATCGCGCAAGCCAGCCGCCATCCACAGGCACCACCGCTCCATGCATGTAGTTCGACGCCGGCGCCAGCAGGAACACGGCGGCGTCGCCAATGTCGCCCGCTTCCCCCCAGCGACCGGCCGGGATCCGCGCCAGGATGGCGGCGCTGCGGTCGGGATCGGCGCGCAGCGCCTGCGTGTTGTTGGTCTCGATATAGCCCGGCGCGATGGCGTTGACGTTGATGCCTTTTTGCGCCCATTCGCAGGCGAGCAGCCGGGTGATGCCGAGCACGCCATGCTTCGAGGCCGTGTAAGACGCGACACGGATGCCGCCCTGAAAGCCCAGCACCGAGGCGATGTTGACGATCTTGCCTTTCCGCTCAGCGGCCAAGGCACGCCTTGCAAAGCTTTGGCAGAGCAAGAAAACCGTCTTCAGGTTGACGTCCATGACGTCGTCCCAATCGGCCTCTCTGAGATCGACGGCATCGGCGCGGCGGATGATGCCGGCATTGTTGACCAGCGCGTCGAGCGGACCGCTTTCGTCCCAGATCCGGTCGAGCAACAGGCCGGCGGCCGAAGTGTCGGCAAGGTCGGCGCTCACCGCTTCGAATTGCCCGCCCACCGCCGCAATCTTGTCTGCCGTATCGTCCATCGACGAGCGGCCGACGCCGACCACCGCGCCCCCGGCGCGTGCGACGCACACGGCGATGCCTTGGCCGATGCCAGTGTTGGCGCCGGTGACCAGGATACGTTTTCCGGTAAGGCTGAAGGGGTCGCTCACCGCAGATCCCCCAACGCCACCGGGTCGACATCGGTATAGTCGACATTGTCGCCGGCCATCGCCCAGATGAAAGCATAATTGGAAGTGCCGGCACCGGAGTGGATCGACCATCCCGGCGACAGCACCGCCTCCTCATTGCCCATGACGATATGGCGCGTCTCGTCAGGCTCGCCCATGAAATGGAAGACGCGCGCCGTCTCGGCCAGGTCGAAATAGAGATAGGCCTCCATGCGCCGGTCATGCACATGGCATGGCATGGTGTTCCACACCGATCCTGGAGCCAACTGAGTCATGCCGACCACCAGCTGGCAGGTCTTCACGCCCTCGGCATGGATGAACTGGAAGATCGAACGCTCGTTGCAGGTGTCCTTGCTGCCGAGATCGAGGCGCTTGGCGTCGCCGATGCGGATCAGCCGGCTGGGCCAGGCCTGATGCGCAGGCGCGCTGAGCAGATAGAATTTAGCCGGCGCGGTCTTGTCCACCGAGGCGAAGGACACGTCGGTGGTGCCCATGCCGAGATAGAGCATGTCGCGCGCCTGCAATTCGAAGGACTGGCCGCCGGCCGTGATGACGCCCGCGCCGCCGATGTTGACGGCGATCAGTTCGCGACGGTCGAGAAAGTTCTTCGTGCCGGTCGGCTTGATCGCTTCCAGCGGCAGCGGTGCGCCAGTCGGCACGGCGCCACCAACGATCATGCGGTCGTAATGGGTGTAGGTCAGGCTGATGCGGCCGCGCTGGAACAGGCCGTCAATGTGGAAATTGTGACGCAGCTCATCGGTTCCCATCGCCGCGGCGGCGACCGGGTCGATGGCAAAGCGTGATGTACAGTCGATATGGCTCTGGCTCATTTTCGTCCTGACTTGAGATGGGTCATTTGCCGGCGGCGGCCTTGACCGAACTGGAATAAAAAGCCTGACGTGCATGCAGCCGCTCGCGGTAACGCTGCTGGCTGGCGGTGAGGTGTGCGCGCATCGCCTCGCGCGCGGCCTCGGCATCGCCAGAGGTAATGGCGTTGAGGATCACCAGGTGCTCGCGTTGCAGCCCGCGCTGGTAGCTGTCGGATTGCGCCAGTTCGGTCGACCAGGGCGAAGTCACGTCGCACGGGATGGCGCGCCGGCCGAGCACGTCGAGCATCTCGACATAGAAGGGGTTGCTGGTGGCGCTGGCGATGGCGCGATGGAAGGCGAGGTCGGCCGGACCGGTCGGCTCGCTGGCAAGCAGCAGCCGCTCGAATTCGAAGAAGGCTTCCTGGATCGCCGCCTCCTGCGCGGCGTTGCGACGGATGGCGGCGAGCCCGGCCGATTCGATCTCGATCGCCAGCCGCACTTCGAGCACGTTGAGTGCGATCGAATCCTTGCTGCCCATGTCGGCGGCCAGCGCGCCGAACATTGTCGAGATGTGCTCTGTGACGAAGACGCCGGCGCCCTGGCGCGGTTCGACCAGCCCGTCGGCGGCAAGCTTGGCCAGCGCCTCGCGGATGACGGTGCGGCTGACGCCGAAGGTTTCGGTCAGTTGGCCTTCGGTCGGTAATTTATGGCCGGGCAGGATCTCACCCGCCTGCAACTGCTTGCGGATCGTCGCGACCACGGTCTCCGACAGTTTGGGTTTTCTCTCGACCCTGAGGTCGGTTGCGGTGTCCGATGCCATGTCGCCCCTATTTGAAGACGCTCGGTAGCCAGAGCGAAATGGCCGGAATGTAAGTGACGAGCCCCAGTACCACGAGCCCGGCCCCATAGAACGGCCAGATCGAGCGCATCGCTTCCCAGACGGATATCTTGCCCACTGCGCACGCCACGAACTGCACAGCGCCCACCGGCGGCGTATTCAGCCCGATGCCGAAGTTGAGGATCATGATAACGCCAAAATGCACCGGGTCGACGCCGTAGGCTTGCGCCACGGGCAGGAAGATCGGCGTGCAGATGATAATCGTCGGGCCCATGTCCATGAAGGTGCCGAGGAACAGCATCAAGACGTTGAGCAGGAGAAGCACGATCAGCGGATCGTCCGAGATCGCGTTCATGGAGGCTATGAGCGCTGCCGGCACTTTCAGGAAGGCCATCAACCACGAGAACGCCGCCGCCATGCCGATGATGAGCAGCACCATGGCCGTGGTGCGCACGGCACCATGGGTGGCATGAACGAAACCTTCCCAAGTCATCTGCCGGTAAACGAAGACAGTAACGAGCAACGCATAGATGACCGCGACGCAGGAACTTTCGGTCGCCGTGAAAACGCCCGATCGTACGCCACCGAAGATGATCGCGATCAGCAGCAGGCCGGGCACCGCGACAGCGAAGAGATGCGCGACGGCGGTGAAGCCCGGAAACGGCTCGGTCGGATAGCCGCGGGAGCGCGCCACGAAATAGGCGGTGATCATCAGCGACAGGGCCAACAGCAGGCCCGGAATGATGCCGGCCGTGAACAGGTCGGCGATGGAGATCTTTCCACCTGCCGAGATCGAGTAGATGATCATGTTGTGCGACGGCGGCAGGAGCAGCGCGATCAGCGCCGCCATCGACGTGACGTTGACGGCGTAATCCGCTCCATATCCACGCGCCTTCATCTGCGGGATCATCAAGCCGCCGACCGCCGCTGCCTCGGCCACGGCGGAGCCCGAAATGCCGCCGAACAGTGTAGCGGTCGCAATGTTGACCTGCCCGAGGCCGCCGCGCAAATGGCCAACGAGCGAGCCGGCGAAGGCAACGATCTTGCTGGCGATGCCGCCGCGCACCATCAAGTCGCCGGCATAGATGAAGAAGGGAATGGCCAGCAGCGAAAAGACGCTCATGCCGGAATTCAGGCGCTGGAACACGATGAGCGGCGGCAGGCCCATGTAGAGGACGGTGGCAAAGCTTGCGACGCCGAGGCAGAAAGCGATCGGCGTGCCGATAAGCATCAGAAGGGTGAAGACGCCGAAGAGGATCCAGAGTTCCATGCCGTCAGACCTTCACGTTCGCCGTGTCGAGTTCGGTTGCGACTTCCGCCGGCGGCAGTTCATCGAGCACATCGTCGATCGGCGCACCGGAGAGACGAAGCACGATGCGCTCCAGCGTGAAGAGCGCGACGAGCACGCCTCCCGCGACCAGCGGGACGTAGTCCCAGCCCCCCGATATGCCGAGCGACGGCAAGGTAGCGCCCCAGGTCAATGCGACCAGTTGGCTGCCATACCAGATCATACCGATGCCGAAGGCGAGCGCGACGAGGTCCGAGATCATCCGCAGCCAACGCTTGCCGCCTTTGGGCAGCACGTAGAGCAGGACGTCGAAGCCGAGGTGATAGTTCTCGCGCACCCCGACGGCAGCGCCGAGGAAAATGAACCAGCTCATCAGCATCACCGAGCCCTGCTCGGTCCAGCTTGGCGAGCGGTTCAGGACATAACGACCGAACACCTGCCAGGCGACGAAGGCGGTCATCAGCACCAGCCCGATGCCTGCGACCCATAGCGCCGCTGTGCTGACGCGCGACATCATGCGGGCGACGCCGGACAGGGGCGGTCTGTGTGCTGGGCTGGAGGTCACCGGTTCTCTCCGCAAGGGGGATGGCGGCGCGGAATGCCCGCGCCGCCGCTTGATCACTGCACGGCCTTGATGGCTTCGACCATGGCCTTCAGCTTATCGTCCTTGACGTGCTTCTCGTAGACCGGACCCATGGCGTCGATGAAGGGCTGCTTGTCCGGCGTCGTGATCTGCGAACCGGCCGCTTCGACTTTGGCGCGCGATTCCTTGACCTTGGCGGTCCACAGCTCGCGCTGCCTGGCGACGCTCTCCTTGGCGGCCGCCTTGAAGATCGCCTGATCCTCCGGCGTCAGCTTGTCCCAGCTCGACTTCGCCATGACGAAGGCTTCCGGCACCATAGTGTGCTCGTCGAGCGAATAGAACTTGGCGACTTCCGCATGCTTGGCGGTGTCGTAGCTCGGAAAATTGTTTTCCGCGCCGTCAATGACCCCGGTCTCGATCGCCGAATACACCTCGCCATACGGCATCGGAGTCGCGTTGGCGCCGAGTGCCGCCACCATGTCGACGAAGATGTCGGACTGGATGACGCGGAACTTCATGCCGGACAGATCGGCTAATGAGTTGATCGGTTTCTTCGAATTGTAGAAGGAGCGCGCGCCACTGTCATAGAAGGCGAGCAGCACCAGCCCGACCTGTTCGAACGCCGCCGCGATCTGATCGCCGACCGCCCCGTCCATGACCTTGTGCATATGGTCTTCCGAGCGGAAGATATAGGGCAGCGAGGGCACAGTGGTTTCGGGAATGAGCCCGTTGAACGGCGCCATCGAGATGCGGTTGAGGTCGATCACGCCGGTGCGAACCTGCTCGATCGTGTCCTTTTCTTCGCCTAGCTGCGCGGAATGATAGAGCTCGACCGCATAGCGGCCGGCCGTACGCTCCTTTACAAGCTCGCCGAAATATTTGACTGCCTCGACCGTCGGATAGCCGTCCGGGTGGGTGTCGGACGAGCGCAGAACCGTCTGGGCGCTTGCCATTCCGGCCATCAGTGCGGCGGCGAGCAGCGCAGCTCCCGTCAGTCTTGAAAAATGCAACATGGTTTCCTCCCTTTGCATTGCGGGCGAGTTGCCCCTTCAGAGCCGATACGCCTTTTTCGCCAGCGTATAGGTCAGTTCCCGCGCCAGCTCATGCGCCTCGTCCTCGCGCAGCCTGTGCTCGGCGACGAGACGCGCCAGGAACGCGCAGTCGACCCGCCGCGCCACATCGTGACGTGCCGGGATCGATGGAAAGGCGCGGGTATCGTCATTGAAGCCGACGGTGTTGTAGAAGCCGGCCGTCTCGGTGGTCATCTCGCGGAACCGCTGCATGCCTTCCGGGCTGTCGTGGAACCACCAGGCCGGCCCGAGCTTCAGCGCCGGGTAGACGCCGGCCAGCGGAGCCAGCTCGCGCGCATAGCTGGTTTCGTCGAGCGTAAAGAGAATGACGGTGAGGTCGCGCTCCAGCCCGACGCAGTCGAGCAGCGGCTTCAGCGCCGTCACATAGTCGGTCCGGGTCGGGATATCGAAGCCCTTGTCGCGGCCGAATTTTTGGAAGATTGCGGGCGAATGGTTGCGCCAGGAGCCGGGATGGATCTGCAGGACCAGCCCATCGTCGAGGCTCATCTTGGCCATCTCGGTCAGCATCTGGGCGCGGAACAGTTTTCGCTCGCGCTCATCGTCGGAACCACGGCGAACCCGATTGAACAGCTCTTGCGCCGCCGCATCCGAAAGATTGGCGGTCTCGGCCGTCGGATGGCCATGATCTGACGAAGTCGCGCCGAAGCTTTTGAAGAAGGCGCGCCGCTGGCGATGCGCGTCGAGATATCCGGCCCAGCTGCCGGTGTCGCAGCCGGTGATCTCGCCGAGCCGATCGAGATTGGGTGAAAACCCCTCGAAATCAGGATCGACGACGGCATCCGGCCGGTAGGCGGTGACCACACGGCCCTGCCAGCCGCTGTCGCGGATCATCTGGTGCCATTTGAGATCGTCGAGCGCGCCTTCCGTGGTCGCGATGACCTCGATGTTGAAACGCTCGAACAGCGCGCGCGGGCGAAAATTCTCCCACTGCAGCAGCGTTGCAATCGTGTCGTAGTGGCGGTCGGCCGTCGCGGCGGTCAGCGGTTCGTCGATGCCGAACAGATCGGCAAGTACGTGGTCGAACCACAGCCGGGTCGGTGTGCCCCGAAACAGATAATAGTGCTCGGCAAAGCGCCGCCAGATCGTCCGGCCGTCGGTTTCGACAGGCGCGCCGTCCAGCGTCGCGACGCCGAGATCCTCGAGGCGGACGCCCTGGCTGAACAGCATGCGGAAGATGTAGTGATCCGGGACGATGAGCAGTTGCGCCGGATCCGGGAATGGCTCGTTCAGCGCATACCAGCGCGGATCGGTGTGGCCATGCGGGCTGACAAGGGGCAGGTCCTTGATCCCGGCATAGAGATCACGGGCAATCGCGCGCGAATGCGCCTCGGCGGGAAACAGCAGATCCGCATGGGTCAGTGTCACGGTCATCCTCCCAAGGCCACTATCGGTAGGGGCGGCAAGAAATAATGTCAACATACAAAAATCCGATTGTTGTATGATGACTTTTCGACCCATTGTGTGGCAGGAAATCGAATGTTACGCCGCTTTGCCGATCCCTGCCGAGGCCACTCATGTCATCCGACCAGACCAGTCGCACCACGACGACCGAACGCCTTTCCACGAAGACGGTGCGCGCACTGCCGGCTTCGATCGCGACACCTGCGTATGATCGCAGCTGCGTCGTCCCGGGCATCGTGCACCTTGGTGTCGGCGCCTTCCACCGCGCCCATCAGGCAGCCTATGTCGACGATTGCCTGGCGGCAGGCGACGCGGATTGGGGCATAACAGGCGTTTCGCTGCGCAGCACCGACACGCGCGACGCTCTCACGCCGCAGGACGGGCTCTACACGCTGGCGATCAGAAGCAGTGGAACCGAAAGGCTTCAGGTCATCGGTTCGATCGGTGTGATGCTGGTGGCGCCGGAGGATCCCAGGGCGGTGCTGGTCGCGCTGACCGATCCGCGCACCCGCATCGTCACGCTGACGATCACTGAAAAGGCCTATCTGAGGGCGGCAGGCGGCGGATTGGACGCCGCACATCCCGATATCGCCCATGATCTGGCCAATCCCCGGATGCCGAAGACAGCGCATGGTTTTCTGACCGAGGCGCTTGCCCGGCGACGCGCCGCCGGCACGCCGCCCTTCACTGTCCTGTGTTGCGACAATTTGCCGGCCAACGGCGCCACGCTGCACCGGCTGTTGGTCGAATTCGCCCAGTTGCGAGATGCCGGGCTCGCGCAATCGAGCGATGTCGGAATTGCCGACCACATCGCACAACAAGTCGCGTTTCCCTCCAGCATGGTCGATCGCATCGTGCCCGCAACCACTGACGCCGATCGGGTGCGGATCGCTGAAGAACTCGGCGTCGAGGATGCCTGGCCCGTGATGACCGAGCCGTTTTGTCAGTGGGTGGTCGAAGATAAGTTCCCGACTGGCCGGCCCGCGTGGGAACAATTCGGCGTCACCATGGTTCGCGATGTCGGCCCGTTCGAGGACATGAAGCTCAGGCTGCTCAACGGCTCGCATTCGGCCATCGCCTATCTTGGCCTGCTCAGCGGTCATGCCACCGTCGACCGCGCCTTCGCCGACCCGGCGATCCGGCAATTCGTTGATGCATTGTGGGCCGAAGCCATCCCGACCCTGCCCGAGGATGCCGGATTGGACACGAGCGCCTATACTGCGGAGCTCGCGGAGCGTTTTTCCAACACTGCACTTGCCCATCGCACGGCGCAGATCGCCAATGACGGCAGCCAGAAACTGCCGCAGCGCATCGTCGCCTCCGCCATCGAATGCCTCGAAGCCGGTACTGAATTGGTCCATCTAACCCTGGTGGTGGCTGCCTGGATCGCCGCTTGCGCCGCGCGAGGAAAAACCTTGCCGGCGGGACATTTCACCGATCCGCTCGACGCGGCGCTGACGGCACTTTTGAGCGAGCAGCTGCCGGCCAACGAAACCGTGACCGCGGTGTTCGACCTGGCCGGCTTCGCCAGGGACCATGCCGAGCGGCAGACGTTGATCGAACTTGTGGCTGTCCATCTCGTCCACCTGCGGCGCGATGGTCCGGTTCTGGCCTTCGCCGCCTTGGGCATACAGAGCGAGCAGACCTGAGCTACGGCCTCGCGGTTATGATGTCGGCGGGACAGCGCCCCCCTCTTTCGCAAATCTCTAACGTTACAGGAAGAGCACCGACATCCGAGCTGCCAATCTCCCCCCTCGTGGGGGAGATGTCCGGCAGGACAGAGGGGGGCGCGAAGGATCGCGACAGAACGCCCGTCCTGCGCGCTACCAATGGCATGAATTCCAGAGTCTGCGCTCAGGCCTACGCCGGCAGGATGGCGCCTTCCAGCGTGGTGAGCTGGCTAAGGAACTGTTCCGCCTTGCTGCGAGCCTCGTCGTCCTTGGCATCAGTGGCGTCTTCCCTGGCTTCCTGGATGCGGCGCGCGAGATCGGCGCGGTCGACATCCTTCACCGCGACAGCCGATTCCGCCAGCAGCGTGCAGCCGGCCGGAACGATGTCGGCGAAACCGCCAAACACCACATAGCGCTCTTCGCCGCCCGCCGCGGTCTTCACGGTGACGACGCCCGGCTTGATCGTGGTCATGACCGGCGCGTGATGCGCCATCACGGTCATCTCGCCCTCGGCGCCCGGAATGACGACGGATTCGACCTGCTCGGAAACAAGCAGGCGCTCCGGCGAGACCAGTTCGAATTTGAAAGCTTCAGCCATGATCAATTTAGTGAGTAGGGAATAGGAACTAGGCAGTAGTAAGTGGTCCTAACCGGCCCACATCACGCAGCTGCTATTCCCTGCTCACTACTGACTACTCCCTATTCCCTAAATTAAGCCGCTTCAGCCGCCAGGCGCTGTGCCTTCTCGACCGCTTCCTCGATGCCGCCGACCATGTAGAAGGCGGCTTCGGGAAGGTGATCGTAGTCGCCGTTGCAGAGGCCCTTGAAGCCCTTGATGGTGTCGGCGAGATCGACCAGCTTGCCCGGCGCGCCGGTGAACACTTCGGCGACGAAGAAGGGCTGCGACAGGAAGCGCTCGATCTTGCGGGCGCGGGCCACGGTCTGCTTGTCCTCTTCCGACAGCTCGTCCATGCCCAGGATGGCGATGATGTCCTGCAGCGACTTGTAGCGCTGGAGGATCGACTGCACCTGGCGCGCGACGCCATAATGCTCGTCGCCGACGACCAGCGGGTCGAGCATGCGCGAGGTCGAATCCAGCGGATCGACGGCCGGATAGATGCCCTTTTCGGCGATGGCGCGGTTGAGCGTCGTCGTCGCGTCAAGGTGGGCGAACGAGGTCGCCGGCGCCGGATCGGTCAAGTCGTCGGCGGGCACATAGATGGCCTGCACGGACGTGATCGAGCCCTTGGTGGTTGTGGTGATGCGTTCCTGCAGCGCGCCCATGTCGGTGGCGAGCGTCGGCTGATAGCCGACGGCCGACGGGATGCGGCCGAGCAGAGCCGACACTTCCGAACCCGCTTGCGTGAAGCGGAAGATGTTGTCGACGAAGAACAGCACGTCCTGGCCCTGGTCGCGGAAATATTCGGCAACCGTCAGGCCGGTCAGGCCGACGCGGGCGCGCGCGCCCGGCGGCTCGTTCATCTGGCCATAGACGAGTGCGGCCTTGGAGCCCTCGCCGCCGCCCTTCTTGTTGACGCCGGATTCGATGAACTCGTGATAGAGATCGTTGCCTTCGCGGGTGCGCTCGCCGACGCCGGCGAACACCGAGTAGCCGCCATGCGCCTTGGCGATGTTGTTGATCAGTTCCTGGATCAGCACGGTCTTGCCGACGCCGGCGCCGCCGAACAGGCCGATCTTGCCGCCCTTGGCGTAGGGAGCCAGCAGGTCGAGCACCTTGATGCCGGTGATCAGGATCTGGGCTTCCGTCGACTGCTCGACATAGGTCGGAGCCGGCTGGTGGATGGAGCGCATTTCGGTTGCGTCGACCGGGCCTTCTTCGTCGACCGGCTCGCCGATGACGTTGATGATGCGGCCGAGCATGCCCGGGCCGACCGGCACGGTGATCGGCGCGCCGGTGTCACGCACTTCCTGGCCGCGAACCAGACCTTCGGTCGAGTCCATGGCGATGCAGCGCACAGTGTTTTCACCCAGGTGCTGGGCGACTTCGAGCACCAGTCGGTTGCCGACATTGGTGGTCTCGAGCGCGTTCAGGATCGCCGGCAGGTGATCGCCGAACTGCACGTCGACAACGGCGCCGATGACCTGGCGGACCTTGCCGACAACGCCGGTTGCCTTGCTGGCCACTGCCGATGTCTTGGCAGCGGCGGCCTTCGCCGGTGCTGCCGCCTTGGCCGGGGCAGCCTTCGCGGCTGCTGCTGGAGCCTTTGCCGCCTTCGCGGGGGCTGCGGTTTTCGCGGCTGCGGCCTTGGGGGCTGCCGTCTTGGATGTCGCCTTCTGGGGGGTCGCTGCTTTCGCCATCGTCTTTACCCTTTTTCGTCCTTTGTTTCTCACGCGGTCCGATCGCGGGTCGATGACCCGCGAACCACGCCTAGAGCGCCTCGGCGCCCGAAATGATTTCGATCAGTTCCTTGGTGATCTGCGCCTGCCGCTGGCGGTTATAGGTGATCGACAGCTTGTTGATCATGTCGCCGGCGTTGCGCGTCGCATTGTCCATGGCGCTCATCTTGGCGCCCATTTCGCCGGCCACATTTTCGAGCAGCGCCCGGAAAACCTGCACGGAGATGTTGCGCGGAATGAGGTCGGAGAGGATTTCGCCCGGCTCCGGCTCATATTCGTAGACGGCGTTGCCGCCATCGATCGCCTCGGCCGGAGCCGAAGCAACGCCGGCCGGAATGATCTGCTGCGCGGTCGGGATCTGGCTGATCACCGACTTGAACTGCGAATAGAACAGCGTGCAGATGTCGAAGCCGCCCTCGTTGAAGAGGTGGATGACCTTCTTGGCGATCGCATCGGCATTGACGAAGCCGAGTGTCTTGACCTCGCGCAGATCGACGCGGTCGATGATCATCGACGCATAGTCGCGGCGCAGGATGTCGAAACCCTTCTTGCCGACGCAGATGATCTTGACCTGCTTGCCGTCCGCCAAAAGCTTGCGGATATGGTCGCGGGCAAGGCGGGCGATCTGCGAATTGAAGCCGCCGCACAGGCCGCGCTCGGCGGTGCAGACGACGAGCAGATGCACGTCGTCCTTGCCGGTGCCGGTCATCAGCGCCGGGGCATCGCCGCCGCCGCCGATGGCCTGGGTGATGTTGGCCAGCACGGAACCCATGCGCTCCGAATAGGGGCGCGCCGCTTCCGCAGCCTCTTGCGCACGGCGCAGCTTCGCCGCGGCGACCATCTGCATCGCCTTGGTGATCTTCTGCGTCGCCTTGACCGAGGCGATACGATTACGAAGGTCTTTTAATGAAGGCATGCTTCAAACCTGATCCCGTCTTGCAATTCGCTCAGGCGAAGGTCTTGGCGAAAGTGTCGATCTCGGCCTTCAGCTTGGCGCGCAGATCATCCGACAGCGCCTTTTCCTTGCGGATGGCATCGAGGACGTCCTTGCCTGCCGAACGCATGTGGCTGAGCAGGCCATGCTCGAACTTGCCGACCTGGTTGACCGGCAGCTTGTCGAGATAGCCGTTGACGCCGGCGAAGATCACCGCGACCTGCTCTTCCGTCTTCAGCGGCGAGAACTGCGGCTGCTTCAGGAGTTCGGTCAGGCGCGATCCGCGGTTGAGCAGGCGTTGCGTGGCGGCGTCGAGATCCGAGCCGAACTGCGCGAACGCCGCCATTTCGCGGTACTGCGCGAGCTCGCCCTTGATCGAGCCGGCAACCTGCTTCATCGCCTTGATTTGCGCGGCCGAACCGACGCGGCTGACCGACAGGCCGACGTTCACCGCAGGACGAATACCCTGGAAGAACAGGTTGGTTTCGAGGAAGATCTGGCCGTCGGTGATCGAGATCACGTTGGTCGGGATGTAGGCCGACACGTCGTTGGCCTGCGTTTCGATGATCGGCAGCGCGGTCAGCGAACCACCGCCCAGATCGTCGTTGAGCTTGGCGGCGCGCTCGAGCAGGCGCGAGTGCAGGTAGAAGACGTCGCCCGGATAGGCTTCGCGGCCCGGCGGGCGGCGCAGCAGCAGCGACATCTGGCGATAGGCGACGGCCTGCTTCGACAGATCGTCATAGCTGATCAGCGCGTGCATGCCATTGTCGCGGAAGTATTCGCCCATGGTGGCGCCGGCGAACGGCGCCAGGAACTGCATCGGTGCCGGATCGGAAGCGGTGGCGGCGACGATGATCGAGTATTCGAGCGCGCCGCGCTCTTCCAGCACCTTGACGAACTGCGCGACGGTCGAGCGCTTCTGGCCGACGGCGACGTAGACGCAGTAGAGCTTTTCCTTCTCGGGGCCGTTGTCGTGCACCGATTTCTGGTTGAGCATCGTGTCGAGGATGATGGCGGTCTTGCCGGTCTGGCGATCGCCGATGACCAGCTCGCGCTGGCCGCGGCCAACCGGGATCAGCGCATCGATGGCCTTGAGGCCGGTCGACATCGGCTCGTTCACCGACTTGCGCGGGATGATGCCGGGCGCCTTGACGTCGACGCGCTTGCGTTCGACTGCCTTGATCGGACCCTTGCCGTCGATCGGATTGCCGAGCGCGTCGACGACGCGGCCGAGCAGGCCGGGGCCGACGGGAACGTCGACGATGGCGCCGGTGCGCTTGACGATGTCGCCTTCCTTGATGTCGCGGTCGGCGCCGAAGATGACGACGCCGACATTGTCGGCTTCGAGGTTGAGCGCCATGCCGCGGATGCCGCCGGGAAACTCGACCATTTCGCCGGCCTGGACATTGTCGAGGCCGTAGACGCGGGCGATACCGTCACCGACGGACAACACCTGTCCGACTTCGGAGACCTCGGCCTCCTTGCCGAAATTCTTGATCTGGTCTTTCAGAATTGCGGAAATTTCCGCGGCGCGGATGTCCATCAGCCGACCTCTTTCAGTGCAAGCTTGAGCGAATTGAGTTTGGTTTTGAGCGACGTATCAATCTGGCGCGAGCCCATCTTGACCACCAGCCCGCCGAGCAGCGACGGATCGACGGTGACGGAGATAGCCACGTCCTTGCCGGCAACGCTCTTCAGCGCCGCCTTGAGTTCGGTCTGCTGGGCAGCCGTCAGTTCGTGAGCCGACGTCACTTCAGCAGCGGTCTCGCCACGATGTTCGGCTGATATCTGACGGAACGCCCTGATCATGCCGGGAATGGCGAACAGCCGGCGGTTGCGGGCGACGACGCGCAGGAAATTGCCAGTGAGGCCGGCAATCCCGGCCTTGTCGGCGATTGCCGCGATGGCCTTCGCCTGGTCCTCGCTGGAGAACACCGGGCTGTTGATCAGCCGGGTAAGGTCGGCGCTGCCCGCGAGCATGACTTCGAAGCTGTTGAGGTCGGCTTCGACCTTGGCCACGGAATTTGCCTGCAGGGCGAGTTCGAACAGCGAACCCGCATAGCGTTCTGCGACACCTGAGATTGGCGATGACGATTGAGCCACGGACCGTCTTTTCTCTTGTCTGACAGGCCGTAGATTGTTGGCGCGAGCAAAAACTCTGGCTAAATCTTTGACCTTACTGCATTTTTTCGAGCACGGAGGCGCGGCTTCCGCTATCCCCGGCCGAAAGTCGATTGCCGTCTAGCACAGGCATTTTAAGACCGCAATGCGTCGTTCCGCATGGTTTTCAGGCACTATTGTCGCATCCGGCGAAAGTCACCCGTCTTCCATCGCGGAATACCCAACGATTCAAGGCAAAAAGCCGAAGGCAAAGGCGAGCGGTAACGCCGCCAGCACCAATTCCAGCACAATGGAAACCCAATTGAAAGGCGTGTTGGCGCCATCCGACATCATCGACAGCAACCGGCCGAAGGCGGTGAACAACCAGGAAAAGCCGAGCGCCATGTAGATCAGCGGCTGCGCCAGCAGGATGCAGCACAGGCCGACGCCGAGATAGAAGCCCGACATCCTGCCGCGCCCCTCGGCGATCGCCGCAGCCTTCTCTGGCTTGACCTGCAAGCGCAGGGCACGGAAGGCGAGGCCAGGCGCCAGAAAGAACAAAAGACCGAGCAGCACGGTGACGACGGCGCTCGACCAGGCCAGCCATTCGCCCTGGCTCGTTGGCCATGGAAGCGCAAAATCCATCTTGTCCCCTCGAAGTGCCTGTTTTGAAATTCCGGGCATTCTAACGGAGGAAAACCCCCGCGCCAGATGGTCCACGCACTTTAGGCGGCGCGCATCAGCCAAGCGCGAATGCCACAGCCGCCTCGGCATGGATACGCGTCGTGTCGAAGACCGGGATGTCGAAATCCTGCTGGCCGATAAGCATGGTGATCTCGGTGCAGCCCATGATGACGCTGTCGGCTGCCTCTTCGCGGCGCAGGCGTTCGGTCTCGGCGATGTAAGCCGCCTTCGAGATTTCGGTGACGATGCCCTGGCACAATTCCTCGTAGATGACGCGATGGACCATGTCGCGCCCGGCAGCATCGGGCACCACGGGCCGCAGGCCGTATCTGTCGGCGAGCCAGCCTTTGTAGAAGTCCTGTTCCATGGTGAAGCGCGTCGCCAGCAGCGCCGGGCGCTGCATGCCGGCGCGCTTGACCGCCACCGCGGTGGCGTCGGCGATGTGGATCAGCGGGATCGACACCGACGCCTGCACCTGGTCGGCCAGTTTGTGCATGGTGTTGGTGCACAAAAGCAGACCTTCCGCGCCGCCGGCCTCGAGCTTGCGCGCTGCTTCGACAAGAAGCACGCCGGCGCCGTCCCAGTCGCCATGATGCTGCCGCTCGGCGATCTCGGCGAAGTCGAACGACCAGAGCAGCAATCTGGCCGAATGCAGCCCGCCCAGCCGCTCGCGCACGATCTCGTTGAGCAGGCGGTAGTAGATGGCCGTCGATTCCCAGCTCATGCCGCCCAGAAGGCCAAGGGTTTTCACAATAGGCTGGTCCTCTCTCGATTCTGGGTGTCTATAGCGGTTGGGCATACACGGAATGAGGGCAATGGGCGAGTTTCTAGGCGTATTCGATGCAAATGCGAGTTCAACGGTTTCAGCAATAGCAACAGCTGTCTCCGCTGTCGCAACCGGTGTTATTGCCTTATTGACTGCCTTCTTATGGTTCGAGAATCGAAGCCTTCGGAAGGCTGGGATCGCTCCCGAAATAGTAGCCTACCTATCACCACACTCGGATGGCAACGGCGCTATAAATTTCGTATTGGCCAATGTCGGAAGAGGACCTGCCTTCGACGTTAGATTCGAGCTTTTGTACGATGAGCAAGACTTCAAAAGTCACGATGTAATGCTCGTAAATGACAAAGAACGCATGCCGATGACGGTCATACCGCAGGACGAAAAGATATATGCCCTCTTCGGTATTAGCTTTGAGCTATATGGACAGATCGGCGGGGCTGATATTGGTCCCTTGAAAGCCTTCAAAGTGAAACTGCGCTACTTGGATGTTCTCGGCAAGGAGATAGCTCGAGAACGCACTATTGATATAAAACAATTTGCGGGGCTGCGGGGGGTTCTGGCCAAGGCAGCTGAACGGAGGATCGCTGACTCGACGGAAAAAATGGAGGGTCACTTGGCGACCATTGCGAAGCGATCGAATAGTTTTGCAGCGTTTGTGGATATTACCGAATTTCAGGACCGGTACGTGAAAAAGGCCAAGGGCGGTAAATAAGCCGTCACAAAAAGCTCTGCGGATCAATATCGACCTGCACCCTGACCGAACCGCGTTGCTTCGGCCCGTTGGCCAGCATGGCCCTGATAAAACCTTGCATATCGGCGCGCCGCTCGCCCTGGATCAGCAGGCGGAAGCGATGGCGGCCGCCGAGCAGTGACAGCGGCGCCTCCGCCGGGCCGAGCACGAACAAATCCGTCGCCTCGGGCGCGGCGCGGCGCAGGCCACGTGCATGGCCTTCGGCTTCAGCCCGCGTCACCGCACTAACGATGACGCCTGCGAGCCGGCCGAAGGGCGGCAGTGCGGCCCGTTCGCGCTCGGCGATCTCACGTTCGTAAAACGCCTCGGCGTCGCCCGAGACGATCGCCCGCATCACCGGGTGGTCGGGCTGAAAAGTCTGCAGCAGGCCAAGGCTCTTCTTGCCGGTGCGGCCGGCGCGGCCGGTGACCTGGCTGAGCAGCTGAAATGTGCGCTCGGCGGCGCGCGGATCGCCATTGGCAAGGCCAAGATCGGCATCGACGACGCCGACCAGGGTCATGTTGGGAAAGTTGTGGCCCTTGGCGACGAGCTGCGTGCCGATGACGATGTCGGCCTCGCCATCGGCGATCGCCTCCAGTTCCAGCCGCAGCCGCCTTACGCCGCCCATCAGGTCCGACGACAAGACGATGGTGCGCGCGTCGGGAAAATGCGTAACGACCTCTTCGGCGATCCGCTCGACACCTGGCCCGCAGGCGACCAGATGATCGAGCGTGCCGCATTCCGGGCAGGCTTCGGGGCGGCGCTCATTGTGCCCGCAATGATGGCAGACCAGCTGGCCGCGAAAACGATGCTCGACCAGCCAGGCCGAGCAGACCGGGCAGCCGAAGCGGTGGCCGCAGACCCGGCACAGCGTCAGCGGCGCATAGCCGCGCCGGTTGAGGAACAGCAGCGACTGCTCCTGCCTCTCCAGCGTCTGGCGCATCTGGTCGAGCAGCACCGGCGACAGGAAACCGCCACGCGCCGGCGGCGCGCGCCGCATGTCGACCGCCTTCAGATGCGGAAGCGCCGCCTCGGCGAAGCGAGCGGAAAGCACCGCTCTGTTGTATTTACCTTGGCTGGCATTGACCCGGCTTTCAACCGATGGCGTCGCCGACGCCAGCACGACCGGAAAGCTGCCGATATGGCCGCGCACCACCGCCATATCGCGCGCATTGTAGAAGACGCGGTCCTCCTGCTTGTAGGCAGGGTCGTGCTCCTCGTCGACGACGATCAGGCCAAGCTCCTTGAACGGCAGGAACAGCGCCGAACGCGCACCGGCGACGACCCGCACGCCGCCTTCCGCCACTTGCCGCCAAACCCGCTCGCGCATCCGCGGCGGCAGGTCGGAATGCCATTCACCCGGCTTGGCGCCGAAGCGCTGCTGGAAGCGCTCGAGAAAGGCATGCGTCAGCGCGATTTCCGGCAGCAGGATCAGCACCTGCCTGCCCTGGTCGAGCGCAGCCGCCACCGCTTCGAAATAAACCTCCGTCTTACCTGATCCGGTGACGCCGTCGAGCAGCGCGACGTTGAACACGCCGGCTGCGACATTGGCGCGCAGCATCTGCGCCGCGGCGCTCTGGTCCGGCATCAGTTCCGGTGTGGCGTAGGCGGGATCGGGCGCGGCCACCACCGGGCGCGGCGGGATCATCACGGTCTCGAACACGCCTTGCGCCCTCAGGCCGTCGATCACCGTCGACGACACGCCGGCGGCGTGAGCGAGGCCGGAGCGCGTCCAGGCAAGGCCGCCTTCGGCCGTCTCCAGCACGCGCTGCCTGGCGCTCGTCATCCGGTCGGGTGCGAGAAGCGTGCGCTGCAATCCCTCGATCCACGGTTCGGGGTCGAAAGCCTCCGGCGCCCTGAGCAGCATGCGCGCCACCATGCCCGGCGGCGACAGCGTGTACTGCGCCACCCAGTCGACGAAGCGGCGCATCGCGCGGTCGATCGGCGGGCAGTCGAAAACCTGTTCGATGGGGCGCAGCTTTTTCGCGTCGACCTTCTCGACCGCGCCATCCCAGACGATGCCGGCGACCTGGCGCGGACCGAGCGGCACGCGCACGATCGAGCCCGGCACCACGCGCATGCCGGCCGGCACGGCATAGGTGTAGGGGCGTTCGGCGGGCATCGGCACCAGCACCGGTGCGGCTGCGACAAAGGGCGAATCGTCGATCATGAGGCGTGACCTTGCCCTGACTTTGGTCTAGATCAAAGGCCGACCCCGAATGTGCATGACATGCACATGAAAATCTTCAGGAGACCCGCCATGAAATTTTTTGTCGACACCGCCGACGTCAAGGATATTCGTGAGCTGAACGATCTGGGGCTGCTCGACGGCGTCACCACCAATCCGTCGCTGATCCTCAAATCCGGCGGCAAGATCGCGGAGGTCACCAAAGAGATTTGCGACATCGTCAAGGGTCCGGTCTCGGCTGAAGTCACCGCCACCGAATATTCCGAGATGATGCAGCAGGCCAAGGTTCTGGCCAAGATCGCCGACAATGTCTGCATCAAGGTGCCGCTGACGCTGGACGGGCTCAAGGCCTGCAAGACGATCCGCACCGAGATGAACCGCCTGGTCAACGTCACGCTGTGCTTTTCGGCCAACCAGGCGCTGCTGGCGGCCAAGGCCGGTGCCTCGTTCATCTCGCCCTTCGTCGGCCGCGTCGACGACATCGGCATCGACGGCATGGAGCTGATCCAGGAGATCAGGCAGATCTACGACAATTACGATTTCCAGACCGAGATCCTGGTCGCTTCGGTGCGCACCGTGAACCATGTCAAGCAGGCGGCACTCATCGGCGCCGATGTCGTGACCGCGCCGCCGGCGACCCTGAAGGCACTGGTCAAGCACCCGCTGACCGACAAGGGCCTGGAACAGTTCCTTGCCGACTGGGCAAAAACCGGCCAGAAGATCGGCTGAGAATGGCGATCGGCTAAAGCCAATTCGCTTGTGATGAAAAGGCCGGGCAACCGGCCTTTTTCATGTGCGCTCCAAGCAGACTGCCGCTCAATCCGCGCCGTCACCCTCGGGCGCGCTCGCCGGCTGGCGCCGGCCCATGATGATTTCGCGCTTGCCGACATGGTTGGGTGTGCCGACCAGGCCTTCCTTTTCCATACGCTCGACCAGGGACGCAGCGCGGTTGTAGCCGATGCCGAGGCGCCGCTGGATGTAGGACGTCGAGCATTTCTTGTCGCGCACCACCACCTTCACCGCCTCGTCGTAGATCGCGTCGCTGTCTTCGGCTGCAACGGATCCCTTGTCGAAGACCGTGCCCTGATCGTCTTCGATTTCTTCCTCGTCCTCATCGGCCGTCACGGTTTCCAGATATTCAGGGCGCCCTTGCGCCTTGAGATGCGCGACGACATGCTCGACCTCCGCGTCGGAAACAAACGGCCCATGCACGCGGGAAATGCGCCCGCCGCCCATCATGTGCAGCATGTCGCCCTGGCCAAGCAATTGTTCGGCGCCTTGCTCGCCCAGGATTGTGCGGCTGTCGATCTTCGATGTCACCTGGAAGGAAATCCGGGTTGGAAAGTTGGCCTTGATCGTGCCCGTGATGACATCGACCGAGGGGCGCTGCGTTGCCATGATCAGGTGAATGCCGGCAGCGCGCGCCATCTGCGCCAGTCGCTGGATCGCGCCTTCGATCTCCTTGCCGGCGACCATCATCAGGTCGGCCATCTCGTCGACGATGACGACAATGTAGGGCATCGGCGCAAGGTCGATTTCCTGCTGTTCGAAAAGCGGTTCGCCGGTGCCCTTTTCGAAGCCGGTCTGCACGGTCATGACGACCGTCTCGCCCTTGTCGCGGGCAGCGGCGGCACGCTCGTTGTAGCCGTCGATGTTGCGCACACCGAGCCGCGCCATCTTGCGATACCGGTCCTCCATCTCGCGCACCGCCCATTTGAGCGCCGTCACGGCTTTCTTGGGATCCGTGACGACGGGCGTCAGCAGATGCGGGATGCCGTCATAGACGGAGAGTTCAAGCATCTTGGGATCGACCATGATCAGCCGGCATTCTTCCGGCTTCAGCCGGTAGAGCAATGACAGGATCATGGTGTTGATGGCAACCGACTTGCCGGAGCCGGTGGTTCCGGCCACCAGCAAATGCGGCATCTTCGCCAGCTCGGCGATGACCGGCTCGCCGCCGATCGTCTTGCCGAGACAAAGCGCCAGCTTGCAGCTGGTCTTGCGAAAGCCTTCCGATTCGATCAACTCCCGGAAATAGACGGTTTCGCGCGTTTCGTTCGGGAGCTCGATGCCGATGACGTTGCGGCCAGGCACGACGGCGACGCGCGCCGAAATCGCCGACATGGAGCGGGCGATATCGTCTGCAAGCCCGATGACGCGAGAAGATTTGACGCCCGGCGCCGGCTCGAACTCATAGAGCGTGACGACCGGGCCTGGGCGAACATGAATGATCTCGCCACGCACGCCGAAGTCCTCGAGCACGCTTTCCAGCAGATCGGCGTTCTGCTCGAGCCGCTCCTGCGACATGTAGAAGCCTTGTCCCTCCGGTGGCTGCTGCAACAGCTCTTCCGAGGGAAGCTCATAGGGATCGCCTGCGGTTGACAGCACGACCTTTCCAGCCCCAGGCAAGCGCGCGGAGCGGGCGCCAACGGCCCTGGCAGGGACGTTCACACTTGGCGCGGCCGACACGGAAACGGCATCGCTTTTGGCGGCTGGGATTGCGACAGCCTGGACCGGCGACGGCGCATTGCTCGCCGGCACGCCAGGTTGGGCGACGGTCCGGTTCGAATTGGCCGGCCAAACATCCGGCAACGGCTTCAAGACCTGGCCCGGAAGGCAGTCGATGACACGAAACAATGCGGTGGCATCGGTCCCTGTCGTCGGGCGAATGTCGATCGGCATAGTGGTCACTGGCGCCACGGCGACCGGTGCAGGCGACGCTGGACCGGTCTGCCGGGCCGGCGACGAAACGTCGACCAGATAGGGTGCCATGGCCTCGAAGAAGGCATGATCCGAAAGATATGGCCAGCGCAGCCTTTCGGAAGTGGTCGTTTTGGCGCCCGGAGCAACGGACGCACGCGCGGATGCCCGTGCCGTAGCGACCGACCTCGGCGGCACCGGCGCAACGGCTGGCACCTTCTCCCTGGCGCGCCCCGGGGCAACAAAAGCAGCAGCCGGCGGTGATGACCCTTGCGAGGCGTGGCCGGCCAGCGGCTGGGAAGCAGGGCTTTTCACCGAAGCCGGCAATGCCAGTAGCGAAGGCGCGGAAGACGCCCCGTTGATCATGGATTGAGCAACGGCTTGCTCTGCTGGGCGCGTCGCGGCGTGTTCGACAACACGCTCGTGCGGCGGACGATGCTTCCTGGCCTCATAGTCCGGCGTGCGTGTAAAACGCACGTTGGGTGCAAGGAAGAAATATTCCTGCCAGGCAGGGCTCTCGATATCGCCGATTTTCGAAGGCGTATCGTCCGAGCCACCCCGCGGCTCCATATAGGGCCGCTTGTTGCCGCCGAGATCGACCACCGGTGCGGAATAGCCGGCCCGGCGTGTGGTGGGCTGCCGGCCGTCCGGCTCCTTGCGAGCCGGACGATCAAGGTCGCCTGCCGCGGAAGAACTTCGCTGACCACCCCTGTCGCCTATGCTCTCCAAGCGCTTCCCCTCGGGGCCATCAGGCAATGCAGCCGTCGATAAATTGACCCGGGAAAAACGCTTGGCTTCCATTCTCAAGACTCACTTTGAAATGTCTGCCGAGCAATAGGGAGCGAGTGGTTAACAGTTGCTTCCCGGATGGATCGCCGACCATCCTGGGCACCAAAATCTTCGTGGTGGTCTGCGACCGACACGGCACGATCGTCGTCTCGCTGCACCCACGCTGGTGGCGCGATCTACTCGCCGTGCCGCAGCAGATCGATGGGTCTTCGGACAATCTCTGTTCGAGAATCTGGTCATGATCCCGCGATCACCCCATCATGCCTGGAGCCAGACCGTTTCCGTGGAGCGATGAGGTGCGCTAGCCGGTCTTGCCGTGCCGGACAAGGTCCTGGGCAATGGACAGCTGCAGCGCTTCCGCCAACTCTCGCGCAGCGCGATTCTCGGCGTCGATCTGCGCCCGGTATGCGGCGAATTCCTGACGCGGCCTGTCGAAGGACGAGGTGATCGAACGCTTGCCGGATGCGATCACCACGCCGGTCTTCGCATCGGCCAGCGTATAGCTGCCGGTCAGCGTCACGGAACCGGCGGTCGGTTCGTCTTCATCCGTTCCGACCTGCACGAGTGCCGCGGACTCGACCGCTTCGGTCACGCCGAGATTGAGCGAATATGCCGGCGAGGCCGGCTCGCCGGCGCCTCGTCCAAACCCGAAAATCAGATTGTTGCGCACCTGTTGGCCGTAACGCGTATTGACCGGCTTGATGCCGATCAACGCCAGTTCGGCACTGGCACTGGCCTGCGAACCCGACAGTGGCGCGCTCGAATAGAGCGGCCGCACCGTGCAGGCCGAGACAAGCGCGAGCGAACCTATCAGGCCGGCAAGCGCTATGCGGCGCAGCAAATGGCTCAACTCTGTCTTTTCCCGATCAGGCAACGACATTGACGATCCTCTGCGGCACGATGATCACCTTGCGCGGAGTCTTCCCTTCGAGTGCTTTCTGCACGAAGTCGAGAGCCAATACCGCTTTTTCGACCGCACCTTGGTCCGCGTCGCGGGCAATTGTCAAATCCCCCCGCTTCTTGCCGTTGACCTGTACCGGATAGGTGACTTCGTTGTCGACGACCAGCGCCGGATCGAAGACCGGCCAAGGCCGTTCGGCAACGAGATCGGTGCCGCCAAGCGCTGCCCAGCACTCCTCGGCCAGATGCGGCATGACCGGCGCTATCAGATGCACGAGAATCTCCACCGCCTGCCGGCAGGCGCCTTTCAGCGCTGCATCGGCCTTGCCATCGGCCACCTCGTTGAGCGGCGTGGTCAGCGCGTTGGCCAGTTCGTAGATGCGGGCGATAGCGCGGTTGAAGGCGAGCTTCTCGATATCCTCTCCGACCGCCTTCAGGATCTTGTGCGCGGCCTTGGAAACCACCGCGGCCTCACCGCTGCTGGCCGCCACGGGCTTGATGCCGGCCAGTGTTTCGGCCGCCGTCGACACCAGTCGCCAGATGCGCTGGATGAAGCGATGCGCACCGGCAGCGCCATCGTCGGTCCACTCGACATCGCGCTCGGGAGGAGAATCCGACAGCATGAACCAGCGCGCCGTATCGGCGCCGTAGCCATCGGTGATGTCTTCCGGGCTCACCGTGTTCTTCTTCGATTTCGACATCTTTTCCAGCGGACCGATGGTGACGGCCTCGCCGGTGGCGATGTCGATGGCGCTGCGCTTGCCGTCGACATCCTCCAACCGAACTTCGGTGGGCGCCAGCCAGCGGCCATTCGATGCCGAGCCGACGCGATAGGTTTCGTGCACCACCATGCCTTGCGTGAACAGGCCCTTGAACGGCTCGGCCAGATCGACATGGCCGGCCTCGCGCATGGCGCGGGTGAAGAAGCGCGAATAGAGCAGATGCAGGATCGCGTGCTCGATCCCGCCAATATACTGGTCGACCGGCAGCCATTCGTTGGCCGCCTTGGGATCGGTCGGTTCATGCGCCCACGGCGCGGTGAAGCGGGCGAAGTACCACGACGAATCGACGAACGTGTCCATCGTGTCGGTTTCGCGCCGCGCATCCCTGCCGCATTGCGGACATTTCACATGGCGCCATGTCGGATGCCGGTCGAGCGGATTGCCCGGGCGATCGAAATCGACATCGTCGGGCAGCTTCACCGGCAGGTCCGCCTTCGGCACCGGCACCACGCCGCAAGCCTCGCAATGGATCATCGGGATCGGACAGCCCCAGTAGCGCTGGCGCGAAATGCCCCAGTCGCGCAGGCGGAAATTCACCTTGCGCTCGGCCATCGGCCGGTTGCCGATCGTCTTCTGCTCCAGCAGTTTGGCGACCTCGTCGAAAGCCTGATCCGGCTTCATGCCGTCGAGAAAGCGCGAATTGATCATCACGCCGTCATCGACATAGGCTTCATCGATGATCTGGAACGTCGCCGGATTCTCGCCTTCCGGCATCACCACCGGAATCACCGGCAGGCCGTATTTGTTGGCGAAGTCGAGGTCGCGCTGGTCGCCGGACGGACAGCCGAAAATGGCGCCGGTGCCGTATTCCATCAAAACGAAATTGGCGACATAGACAGGCAGCGTCCAGTTGTCGTCAAACGGATGGACGACGCGGATGCCGGTGTCGAAACCCTTCTTCTCAGCTGTCTCCAGCGCCGCCACCGAGGTGCCCATATGGCCGATATCCTCGATGAACTTCGCCAGCGCCGGATTGTGCGCAGCGGCCTTCTTGGCCAACGGATGATCGGCGGCGACAGCCATGAAGGAAGCGCCGAAGATGGTGTCGGGCCTTGTCGTATAGACTTCCAGCTCATGCTCGCCATCAGAGGCGTCGGCCAGAGGCCAGCGGATCAGCAGGCCTTCCGAGCGGCCGATCCAGTTCTGCTGCATCAGCTTCACTTTTTCCGGCCATTCGTCGAGGCCGTCGAGCGAATCCAGCAGATCCTGGGCGAAGTCGGTGATCTTGAAGAACCACTGCGTCAGTTCGCGCTGTTCGACCAGCGCGCCCGAGCGCCAGCCGCGTCCATCGATGACCTGCTCGTTGGCGAGCACGGTCATGTCCTCCGGATCCCAGTTGACCTTGGAGGATTTGCGCGTCACCAGCCCCTTCTCGACAAAATCGAGGAACAGCATCTGCTGGCGGTGGTAATAGTCGACGTCACAGGTGGCGAATTCGCGCGCCCAGTCCAGCGATAGGCCCATGACCTTGAGCTGCTCGCGCATGGTGGCGATGTTCTGGTAGGTCCACTCCTTGGGATGGACCTTGTTCTGCATCGCCGCGTTTTCGGCCGGCATGCCGAAGGCGTCCCAGCCCATCGGATGCAGCACGTTGAAGCCCTTGGCCCGTTTGTAGCGCGCCACCACATCGCCCATCGTGTAATTGCGGGTATGACCGATATGGATGCGCCCCGACGGATAGGGGAACATCTCCAGCACATAGTATTTCGGGCGCGGATCGTCATTGTGCGCTTCGAACAGCTTCTTGGCGTCCCAGGCCTTCTGCCATTTGGGCTCTGACGCGCGCGGATTGTATCGTTCGGTTGCCATGGGACGTTTTTCACTTAAAAGCAGGCGCGAACTGCGGGCGATGGCTCGGCAGTTCAGGGAATGTGGTCCGGGTGTTCACCATGGTTTGGCAAACCCGTCAACCATATGGGTATCGCGTCTGACAAAAACGCCGGTCAAAACAGCAGGATTTGCATATGGGTGACGCCGTTCAGCAATTTTTCGCGGTCAAGGCGAAGATCGCCGCCGCCGAGCGCGAGGCCGGCCGCGAAGCCGGCGTCGTGACGCTGGTCGCGGTCTCAAAGACCTTCGACGCTGCCGACATCGGCCCGGTCATCGAGGCCGGCCAGCGCGTCTTCGGCGAGAACCGCGTGCAGGAGGCGCAAGGCAAATGGCCTGATCTGAAGGACGCATTTCCCGACATCGAACTGCATCTGATCGGCCCGCTGCAATCCAACAAGGCCAAGGAGGCTGTGGCGCTGTTCGACGTCATCGAGACGATCGATCGCGAGAAGATCGCCGCCGAACTGGCCAAGGAGATCGCCAGGCAGGGCCGCGCACCGAAGCTCTACGTCCAGGTCAACACCGGCTCCGAGCCGCAGAAGGCAGGCATCGAGCCCCGCGACGCCGTGGCCTTTGTCGCCCGCTGCCGCGACGTGCATGGCCTCGCCATCGAGGGCCTGATGTGCATCCCGCCGGCCGATGAGAACCCCGGCCCGCACTTCGCGCTGTTGGAAAAGCTCGGCAAGGAAGCCGGCGTCGCCAAACTCTCGATGGGCATGTCTGGCGACTACGAGACGGCGATCGCCTTCGGCGCCACCAGCGTCCGCGTCGGTTCGGCGATCTTCGGCAGCCGATAGTTCCGATGCACAGACCGGTCTCTAGTCGCTAAATTCCAACATATTCGATTGGCTGCAGGCCACCACACCTTCGTCATCCTAGGGCGGAGCGACGCGAAGCGGAGCGCAGACCCTAGGATCCATGCCGTGACGACAAGGAAAATGCAGCGGTGCAGAATTCTGTTCCGCTGCATTCTTCGGCAGATGTCGCGGGATGGATCCTCGGGTCTGCGCTGCGTCGCTGCGCTCCTTGCTCCGCCCGTGGATGACGACGAGAGAGATGTTTATCCCGAGGTTTGCGATCTGCCGCCGAAAGAGGCTATAGATTCTCGCTGCCAATAGCTTCCAACCCATGTCGAGGGACTAGCAACACATCTGTTCGAGCGGAAACCCTGCCATGCTTCAACGGCATCTGGTATATGACTAGCGAAGCCATCTAGCGAGTAGTGCCCTTGAACTGGCATCTTAAGGACGCGAAGAACAATCTGTCGAAATTCGTACGGCAGGCGCGGGAACAAGGGCCACAAACCATCACGGTGCGCGGAAAGCCAACTGCTGTCGTACTCTCCCCCGAGAACTACGACCGACTGGTCGGCGCAACACCTTCGCTTGCGGAATATCTTCTCTCAGGTCCCGTGTGGGATGACGACTTCGTCGAGGAGGTCAATCGCCGCCCGAAGACGAAGATCCGAGTTATAGACTTATAATCCGCATACTCATGCGAACCTCGTTCGGTGAATGCAGCGGGCGCTTTCTGATGGCGGCATTAGATGCGGTGAGGGGTTATAGGCCAACTCGGCGGGCTCGTTGAGCCAGCAATTGGAAACGAAACGTACCGTTCCTATTTGCTTTGCGTCATCACAAACTCTCTGGAGCCGCCACCATGCGTTACAATCAGCTTGGAAATACGGGGATGTTCGTCTCCGAAATCTGCCTCGGCACCATGACCTTCGGTGCTGCCGGTGAAAATGCCCAATGGGGCCTGATCGCCAGTCTCGACCAGAGGGGCGTCAACGAGATCGTTGCCCATTCGCTCGCCGCCGGCGTCAATTTCTTCGATACGGCCGACGTCTACTCCTTTGGCGAATCCGAACGGCTGCTCGGCCAGTCGCTCAGGGATCTCGGCGTGAACAGGCAGAATGTGGTCATCGCCACCAAAGCCCACGGCGCCATGGGCGACGGTCCGAACCAGCGCGGCTCTTCACGCGGCCACATCATGGATTCGGTCGATGCCAGCCTGAAGCGGCTGCAACTCGACCATATCGATCTTTACCAGCTGCACGGCACCGACACCGTGACGCCGATCGACGAAACGCTGCGGGCGCTCGACGATCTCGTTGCCAGCGGCAAGGTTCGCTATGTCGGCGTCTCCAACTGGGCGGCATGGCGCATCGCCAAGGCGCTCGGCATCGCCGAGCGCAAGGGCTTTGCCCGTTTCGAGACCGTGCAGTCCTACTATTCGATCGCCGGCCGCGACCTCGAGCGCGAGATCGTGCCGCTGCTCAACGAGGAGAAGCTCGGCCTGATGGTGTGGTCGCCGATGGCCGGTGGCCTGCTCTCCGGCAAGTACGGCCCCGGCGCGCCCGGCAATGGCGAAGGCCGCCGCGCGTCCTTCAACTTCCCGCCGGTCAATGAGGACCGTGCCTGGGCGACCGTTACCGTCATGCGCGAAATCGCCAAAAAGCATGATGTCAGCGTCGCCACGGTGGCGCTCGGATATGTCCTGGCCAAGCCCTTCGTGATGAGCGTCATCATCGGCGCCAGCCGCATGGAGCAGCTGGAGCAGAACCTTGCCGCGACGGAAGTGAAGCTCGACAGCGACGATCTGTTTCGTCTCGACGAGGTCAGCGCCCTGCCGTCCGAATATCCCGGCTGGATGCTGGAGCGCCAGGCAGCGGGCCGCCGCCCGGCGCCGTTCACGCCGAAAGCATAAATACAGCCCACGCTGACATCCCGGGAGCCGTGGCTCCCGGGATGTCAGGTCAGCCGGACGCTCTCACCCAGAAAATCGAGAAAGGCACGCACCCGCGCCGGCAGATGCCGGCCCTGGCCGACATAGACGGCGTGGGTGGGCTCCTCGTCACCGGGATTGAATGCCTCCAGCAGCGACACCAGCCGACCGGCGGCGATATCGGCCGCCACATGCCAGTGGGCCAGCCGGGCGACGCCCGCGCCCGCCAGCGCCATCAGCCGCATCGCCTCGCCATCGCTGACCAGCGTGTTGCCGGTGATGGGAACCATGATGGCGCGGCCGTCCGCGTCGAGGAACGGCCAGCCATCGATATGCCTGACGAACCCGAAGCCCATGCGGTTGTGCCTGTCGAGATCCGCTGGCGTCAGCGGCGTGCCGTGCGCCGCCAGATAGGAAGGTGCTGCAACGACGACCACCGGGCTTTGCCCGAGCTTGCGCGCCACCAGCCGTGACTCACTCAGCGGCCCGGCACGGATGGCGACATCGGCCCGTTCCGCCATCAGGTCGATGACGCTGTCGGTCAGCACCAGATCGACTGAGATTTCGGGGTAGCGTTCGAGGAACCGAGGCAGAAGCGGGATCAGCCGGTGCACTCCGAAGGGCACGTAGCTGTTGACGCGCAAACGTCCGCGCGGTGAAGCACCCGCCGCTGCCTCCTGCTCGGCCGCCGCCATGTCGGCGAGGATGCGCAGGCCGCTGTCGTAGAAGGCTGTGCCTTCCGGCGTCAGTTGCAGCTTTCGCGTCGAACGGCTGACCAGCCGCGCGCCAAGCCGGGCCTCCAGCCGCGCGATCAGCTTGCTCACCGCCGATGGCGTCATGCGCAAGGCGCGTGCGGCAGAGGAAAAACTGCCTTCCTCGACAACGCGCACGAACACTTCGATCTCACCGGAGCGATTGATGTCGGGTCTGGCCATTTGTGAATCTATTTCACAGAAAATGTGCCCAAGGCAAGTCTGGTTCACAATGCGTCGCAGCACGATCTCACGGGTCGGGGCGCGGGACGGCGCTCTTCCTCATCGAAGTGGAAATCGCCATGCCTCTTGCTCTTTACGCCCTTGCCGCCGGTGCCTTCGGCATCGGCGTCACCGAATTTGTCATCATGGGTCTGCTGCTCGATGTCAGCAAGGATCTCGGCGTTTCGATCACGGCCGCCGGCCAGCTCATTTCGGGCTATGCGCTCGGCGTCGTCATCGGCGCGCCCCTGCTGACCATCGCCACCGGCAACTGGCCACGCAAGACCGTGCTTCTGGCGCTGATGGCGATCTTCACGCTTGGCAATCTCGCCTGTGCACTGGCGCCCGACTACTGGACGCTGATGGGCGCCCGCATCATCACCGCCTTCGCCCATGGCACCTTCTTCGGCGTCGGCTCTGTCGTCGCCACCGGGCTGGTCGCGCCCAACAGACAAGCCTCGGCGATCGCGCTGATGTTCACTGGGCTCACCATCGCCAACATCCTCGGCGTACCCTTCGGCACCTGGCTCGGCCAGGCCTTCGGCTGGCGGGCGACCTTCTGGGCGGTGACACTGGTCGGTCTGGCGGCCTTCGCCGTCATCCTGGCTCTGGTGCCGCGCAGCCGAACAGCGCCCGAAAAGAGCGATCTGCGCGCCGATCTCGCCGTTTTGCGCCGCACGCCTGTCCTGCTCGGTCTTGCCACCACCGTGCTCGGCTATGCCGGTGTCTTCGCCGTCTTCACCTATATCGCGCCGCTGCTGACCGAGATCAGCGGCTTCAAGGAAGCGGCCGTGTCGCCGATCCTGCTCGTCTTCGGTGGCGGCCTCATTGCCGGCAACTTGCTTGGCGGCAAGGTCGCCGACCGCTGGCTGGTGCCGGCCGTGCTGGGCAGTCTCGTGGTGCTGGCCCTGGTGCTCGCCACCATGACCTTCGCCATCCACAGCCAGGTGATGGCCGTCATCTATGTCGGTCTGCTCGGGGCCGCCGCCTTCGCCACCGTGGCGCCGCTGCAAATGTGGGTGCTGGAAAAGGCACAAGGTGCCGGCCAGAGCCTCGCCTCGTCCTTCAACATCGCCGCCTTCAATCTCGGCAATGCGGCAGGTGCCTGGCTTGGTGGTGCGGTGATTGCCCATGGCCTTGGCCTGGGCTCACTCACCTGGGTCGCCGCCCTGCTGCCGCTCGCGGCACTCGGTGTGGCGGGGCTGGCGCTGCGTCTCGATCGCACCGCCACGCTCGGCGAGCCTGCCTCCATCCGGTCGTGACCGTCCTCTGCAAACCCGCTTTCCACACCCTTCATTCCACAGGAGCAAAAAGATGGACTACCGACGTCTCGGTGCATCGGGCCTGAAAGTGCCCGCACTCTCATTTGGCGCGGGAACCTTTGGCGGTTCCGGCCCGCTGTTCGGCGCCTGGGGCAACAGCGACGCCAGGGAAGCGCGGCGGCTGATCGACATCTGCCTGGAGGCCGGCGTCAATCTGTTCGATACTGCCGACGTCTATTCGAACGGCGCCTCGGAAGAGGTGCTTGGCGAAGCGATAAAAGGCCGCCGCGATGCCGTGCTGATCTCGACCAAGACCGCGCTGCCGATGGGCGATGGGCCGGCCGACTATGGCTCGTCTCGGTCGCGGCTGATCAGATCCGTGGATGATGCGCTGAGGCGCCTCGGCACCGATTACATCGACCTGTTGCAACTGCACGCTTTCGACGCCGGGACGCCGATCGAGGAGGTCTTGTCGACGCTGGACGAACTCGTGCGCGCCGGCAAGCTGCGCTATGTCGGCATCTCCAATTTCTCCGGCTGGCAGGTGATGAAGTCGTTGGCGCAAGCCGACAGCCAAGGCTATCCACGCTATGTCGCGCATCAGGTCTACTATTCGCTGGTCGGGCGCGACTATGAATGGGAGCTGATGCCGCTCGGCCTCGACCAGGGCGTCGGCGCGCTGGTGTGGAGCCCGCTTGGCTGGGGCCGCCTGACCGGCAAGATCCGCCGTGGCCAGTCCTTGCCGGAAAAGAGCCGGCTGCACGACACGGCAAGCTTCGGACCGCCGGTCGAGGACGAGCATCTCTATCGGGTGATGGATGCGCTCGATGCGGTGGCGCTGGAAACCGGCAAGACCGTGCCGCAGATCGCCATCAACTGGCTGCTGCAGCGTCCGACTGTTTCCTCCGTCATCATCGGCGCCCGCAACGAAGAACAGCTGCGCCAGAACCTCGGCGCCGTCGGCTGGAATTTGACGCCGGAGCAGATCAGGAAACTCGACGCGGCAAGCGAAGTCACCGCGCCCTACCCGTACTTCCCGTATCGGCGGCAGGAAGGCTTTGCCCGGCTCAATCCGCCGGTGGTGTGAGCACTGGCGTTGAAGCTGCCAATCTCCCCCCTTGCGGGGGAGATCGGTTGTACCGCGTTCAGTGCAGCACGAACTCACCATCCACCTTGCGCCATTCATTCGGCGCGATCAGCTTCTGGTGGGTGTAGCTGATCGAATGCAGCGGCCCGTCCAGCTTGGCCTTCCAGAACTCGATGAACTTGATCAGTACCGGAAATTGTGGCGCCAGATCGTAGTCCTGCCAGATGAAGCTCTGCAACAGATGCGGATGATCGGGAAAGTGATAGAGAATCTTGGCCGTGGTCAGGCCATAGCCTTTGAGCATCAGGTCCATTTCGGAATGGTCGCGCATGGCAGTCCCCCTTGGGCGGTCCTGGTTGAGTCTCCTTTCCTCCCAACGTCAGAGTGTGCGCGCCGTTGCTTAACTGTCTATTGATTTTTCCTGATCGAAAACGGGTTTTCCGCGCGAAAACATGCAGTTAGCAGCGACGCTGATCGAGTGCTGACAGCGGCGGGAAAAACACCTGCGGCATCCCGCCGCGCGAATCCAACGTCTAATGTTGCCGTAACGGCGGAACTGGTAATAATGCCGCCGAATTCGCGGCCGTGCCGCTGCGATCCCGCCGACATTTCAAGCCGGCGATTGGTTCGGGAGGAAAGTCAGGAATGTCCGAGGTTCATGTCCATCGCGTCCAGCCGGCGTGGAAGAAAAACGCGCTGATCGACAATGACACCTACCTGAAATGGTATGCCGACAGCGTCAAGAACCCGGACAAATTCTGGGGCAAGCACGGCAAGCGCATCGACTGGTTCAAGCCCTACAGCAAGGTCAAGAACACCTCCTTCGACGGCAAGGTCTCGATCAAATGGTTCGAGGACGGACTGACCAATGTCTCCTACAACTGCATCGACCGGCACCTGAAGAAGCGCGGCGACCAGACCGCCATCATCTGGGAAGGCGACAATCCCTACGACGACAAGAAGGTCACCTACAACGAGCTCTACGAGCATGTCTCCCGGCTCGCCAATGTGATGAAGAAGCACGGCGTCAAGAAAGGCGACCGCGTCACCATCTACATGCCGATGATTCCGGAAGCGGCCTATGCGATGCTGGCCTGCACGCGCATCGGCGCCGTCCATTCGATCGTCTTCGGCGGTTTCTCGCCGGATGCGCTGGCCGGCCGCATCGACGACTGCAAGTCGACCTTCGTCATCACATCAGATGAAGGCCTGCGCGGCGGCAAGCCGATCCCTTTGAAGGAAAACACCGACAAGGCGATCGAGATCGCCGCGAAAGCCGGAACGAAAGTCGAAAAGGTGGTGGTCGTGCGCCGCACCGGCGGCAAGACCGGCTGGGTTCCCGGCCGCGACGTCTGGTACCACGACGAGATCGCGACGGTGAAAGCCGAATGCAAGCCCGAGAAGATGAAGGCCGAGGACCCGCTGTTCATCCTTTACACATCGGGCTCGACCGGCAAGCCGAAGGGCGTGCTGCACACCACCGCCGGCTATCTCGTCTACGTCTCGATGACGCACCAATATGTCTTCGACTACCATGACGGCGACATCTACTGGTGCACCGCCGATGTTGGCTGGGTCACCGGCCACAGCTACATCGTCTATGGCCCGCTCGCCAACGGCGCCACCACGCTGATGTTCGAAGGCGTGCCGAACTATCCGTCGCAGTCGCGCTTCTGGGAAGTCATCGACAAGCACAAGGTCAATATCTTCTACACCGCGCCGACGGCATTGCGCGCGCTGATGGGCGCCGGCGATGCGCACGTAAAGAAGACGTCGCGCAAGTCGCTGCGCGTGCTGGGTTCGGTCGGCGAGCCTATCAATCCGGAAGCCTGGGAGTGGTATTTCAACATCGTCGGCAACGGCAAGGTTCCGATCGTCGACACATGGTGGCAGACCGAGACCGGCGGCATCCTGATCACGCCGCTGCCGGGCGCCACCGACCTCAAGGCGGGTTCGGCGACACGGCCCTTCTTCGGCGTCAAGCCGCAGCTGGTCGACAGCGAGGGCAAGGTGCTGGAAGGTGCGGCCGACGGCAATCTGTGCATCACCGATTCTTGGCCCGGCCAGATGCGCACCGTCTATGGCGACCACGACCGCTTCGTGCAGACCTATTTTTCGACCTACAAGGGCAAGTACTTCACCGGTGACGGCTGTCGCCGCGACGCCGACGGCTATTACTGGATCACCGGCCGCGTCGACGACGTCATCAACGTCTCCGGCCATCGCATGGGCACGGCCGAGGTCGAATCCGCACTGGTCAGCCACGACAAGGTTTCGGAAGCCGCCGTCGTCGGCTATCCGCACGACATCAAGGGCCAGGGCATCTACTGCTACGTCACGCTGATGGCCGGCGAGCAGCCTAGCGAGGAACTGCGCAAGGAGCTGGTTGCCCATGTCCGCAAGGAGATCGGCGCCATCGCTTCGCCCGACAAGCTCCAGTTCGCGCCCGGCCTGCCGAAGACGCGTTCCGGCAAGATCATGCGCCGCATCCTGCGCAAGATTGCCGAGGACGATTTTTCAGCGCTCGGCGATACCTCAACGCTCGCGGATCCGGCCGTCGTCGATGATTTGGTCGCCAACCGGCAAAACAAGAAGAGCTGATGATGCAGGCCGCGCTCGGCACTGTCAGTGAACTCTGGCGCTATCCGGCGAGTTCGCTTGCCGGCGAGCGTCGGGAAACAATCTCGGTCGAT
Source organism: Mesorhizobium sp. M0239 (assembly GCF_040321815.1). Classification (NCBI taxonomy): domain Bacteria; kingdom Pseudomonadati; phylum Pseudomonadota; class Alphaproteobacteria; order Hyphomicrobiales; family Phyllobacteriaceae; genus Mesorhizobium; species Mesorhizobium sp. M0239. The sequence goes on along the minus strand of NZ_JAMYSG010000013.1, from coordinate 13,082 downwards.
ATCGAGAGCATCGAGGGCGACCGCATGTTCGGCCTCGTCGACGCGTCCGACAATGAGATCGCGCGACCGGACCGCGACCCGAAATGGCACAAGGTGCCGCGCATCCGCACCCGGCTGTCGCCGACCCTGGAACTCGAGATTGCCGTTCCCGGGGACAACTGGCTGGCTGCGCCAAGTATCGAGAGCGACCGCGCGGTGTCGGCCTATCTCGGCTTCGAGGCCTCGATCCGACCGTTTCGCCGCGAGAATGCCGGACCTGACTATTCCGGCCCGCTGACCGCGGAGCGCTACCGCAAGGCGCCCATCCATCTGTTGACCACCGCCTCGCTGGCACGGCTCAAAGCGTTGCATCCGGAAGGGGTCGCCGACCCACGCCGCTTCCGCCCCAACATCGTCGTCGACATGACGGCAATCGAAGGGTCGTTTCCGGAAACGGAATGGATCGGCCGCAAGCTTGCCATCGGCGATCTCCTGCTGACTGTCTCCGAACCCTGCCGCCGCTGCGGTTTCACCATCGTCGCCCAGGATGGCTTCGACCATGATCCGGCGATCCTGCGCAACCTGGTCCGCCACAACGCCCACAATCTCGGCGTCTACTGCACGATCGACCGGCCGGCGCGCGTCGAAGTCGGCGACGCGATGCGCTTCGTGTAAGCTATCGATACAGATCTGCCCGCGTCGGCGGCAGGCCGCTTGGGCCGCGCGCGCGCTTGGTGACGACGGTCTGGAAAATCTGTGCCGAGGCACGTTCGAAGGTGATCGAACAGCCGGTCAGGTAGAGCAGCCATAGCCGCGCCCTGGCCTCGCCCACCTCGGCGATAGCCTCGTCGAAACGCGCGTGCAGGCGCTCGGCCCACAGGCGACAGGTGCGGGCGTAATGCTCGCGCAGATTCTCGACGTCGTAGACCAGGAAGCCGTGCGCCTCGAGATTGCCTGTTGTCATGCCGATCGTGTCGAGTTCGCCGCCGGGGAAAATGTATTTGATCAGCGCCTTGAACTCCGGCCCCTTGCGCAGGGTCTTCTTCATGTCGCCCTTGCTGCGCCTGGTGATGGCGTGATGCAGATAGATGCCGCCGGGCTTCAGCAGGCGGTGGACAGTTGAGAAATAGGTCGCGTGGTTGGCGAGCCCGAGATGCTCGAACATGCCGATCGACGAGATCTTGTCGAACGAGCCGGTGAGTTCGGCATAGGATTTGATCTCGATGGTGATGCGGTCCTCCAGACCCTCGGCGCGGATGCGTTCACGGGCAAGATTGGTCTGGGCCTGCGACAGCGAGACACCGTGGCCGATGACGCCATAGTTCTTCGCGGCATGGATGAGCATCGCTCCCCAGCCACAGCCGATGTCGAGCAGTCGTTCGCCAGGCTTCAGCCGGAGCTTGCGGCAGATATGGTCGAGCTTGTCGATCTGCGCTTGATCGATGCTGTTGGCGAAATCCTTGAAGTAGCCGCAACTGTAGACCATGCGCTCGTCAAGGAAGAGCCGGTAGAAGGCGTTCGAAATGTCATAGTGATGCTGGATCGCCTCCTGGCTCGAACCGCTAACATAGGGATTGCGCCCCGACAGATCGGTCCGCGCCGTCATCTGCCTGCGTGCCAAAAGCACGGAAGGCAGGTCGCGCAGGATCGCCATTTTCGGCAGCGATTTGAGCTTGGTTCTGAGCTTGCCTTGCGACGGCAGGGCGTAGAAGTCGAAAAACGTCCCGTCTTCGATATCGATCGTCTTGGAAATCCACATTTCGATCAGCGTCGACAGGGATGGTCGCTTCACCACCTGCCAGACGATGTCCTGGTCGTTGATGGTGAGCACTGGACCCGTGGCGGGGCCGATCCGCTCCCCGGTCCACAGCCTGACGGCAAAGCCCGGTTTCAGCGTCTCGACAACCGTCCGCACGATCCGCGCCGCTCTCTCGGCTGCCTCCATGCATCCCTCCCACAGGGGCCGACCCGGATTGCCGGCTCGGCTCTATGCCATGATCTTGCCTGCCCGGCCGACAGCCCGCAACCCAGTGTCGTGCCAAAAGCACCTTCCCACTTTTTCAAACCTGCGCCTTGTCTTTTGCTGCAACGCACCCCATCATGAGTATGTGTTCAACAAATCGAAAGGAGGTGATCCGATGTCGAGTGATTTCGTTTTCCAGAACGTGGCCTCAGCGGATTGCACTTTCGGGAAGCAGTCTTCCCGTTAAGGCGCGAAATGCGCGGCGGGTGACCTCATAGGTCATCGCCATAGGGCCGCGCCACGGACGGAAACACGGAAGGCCGCCGGCTTCGAAAGAAGCGGCGGCCTTTTCCGTTTGCGGACTAGACTACTGGGTCAATGCGACCTTTTCGGTGTTGCGGATGATTTCCTGAAAGGCGTCGTCCAATTCGGCTCCGGTGGACACGTCGAAGAAATGCCTCTTGGCGGCGGAGGCGTCCTTCGATGAACAGTCCTTCAGCACCGCCTTTGCCTGGTCCCGCTCGGTTGCCGACATGTCCTTGTTGTTCAGATCGAAGCCGATGGTGAAAATCTCGATGCCGTCATTTTTCATGTTGCCGCACAGCGTTCCGGCGTTGCCGCGCGCAAGGTTGCCCTGGCTGTTGTAGCTGTCCCCAGCACCGGCGAAGGCGGTATTGAATTGGCCATCGGTCATCAGGATCGCGACCTTGGCGATCTTCTTCGGATCGGCGTCCGAGGCGCCTTTGCCGAGACCGGCATTTCTGATCGCAGTGCGCCATTGCGGCGACAGCATATAGTAGGTCCACTGAATGGCGATCGCGCCGGCCGTGTAGCCATCGGCCTGGAAGTCCTCGATCGATTCAAGCAATGCATCGGAATCGGCGGTCAGCGGGATCACTTCCGCATCAGGGCACCTGTTCATGTCCCCGCCGAGATGATCGTCCCGATTGACCAGGGCATAATATTTCTTGCCTTCCTTGTCGGTGCGAACCGTGTCTGGGCCGTCGGCGCTCATATCCGCGTTGCCGTTCTTGTCCTTGCGCTCCGTGGCGCAGTTGTCGGGATGTGGCATCGCCGCGCCGACGATGGAGATGTACTCGCTGAAGGAGGGCAGCAGATTTTTGCCCGTCTTGGCGACGAGAAGCGGACTGCCGGCGACGGGTGGCAGTTCAGAGCTCCCTTGCTTCTCGGCATAGACGTTTTCCGCCAGCTTGCCGGCGTTCACACCTGATGCGTAAGGCACAATCGCGACGCGGATGCGGGGGTTCTTCGGATCCTGGTTCTGCAGCATCGTCCGGACGGCGTTTTTTGCAGCAGCTTTCAGATCGCCGATTTTGTCGACCTTGCCGCGCTTCCTCATCGACCCGGTCACATCGAGCATCATCGCCACTTCGATGGTCTTGTCCGAATAGAGCGCCGTCGTGGAGGCGGCGACGCGTTTCATGTCGCCCGTGCCAAAAATCGGGAAATACAGCCCGACATCGACATGGGCGTCGGCCTGGACCGTCTTGGCAGTCCTGTTGACGATCAGCTTGTCGAGTACGATCTGGTCGGCCTGCAGAATGCCTGCCTGGCTGTTGGCGTCGAGAAAGGCCTGCACCGATTTGTTGGCATCGGCTTCCTTGATGACACCGGTCGTCAGGTCGCGTGCCGTCGACGTGACCGCGGCGTCGACCACGCCCTGAAGGCTCGTTTTCGCATTGTAGAGCTGCGATACGTTGACCGAAAAGCCCACGGCCAGCGCCAAGACCGAGGCGCTAAGGCCGAACAGGACTGCGAAATTTCCACCGCGATCCCTGGCGAACCCGCCAACCGCGTGAACAAGACCCCCGTAATTTCGCATCCTACAGCCTCCACTCGCCTCGGCCTCGTCGCCGCGGAAAGGGCAATGCAGGATTCCCGCCGGATGACGCCCTAGCTGGGCGGAGAGCTGGCTTTCCAGTAGCAAGTCGCTGTTTTTGTTAAACTTTGGAACCAACAAAGGTGAACGGCTGGTAAACGGGAACGCACCATGGCGCTGGCGTTTACCAGCCGCTTACCATGATCTGGCCCGAGGCACCGCGACGCCGTCGACGGCGTCCTGTTGCGGCACAAGCTCACTGTGCCGAAGCGGACCATGTGTCCCGAAAGTTGCGGCCCGGAGAAAACCTCCTGACCACCCTGGAGCAGTTGCAACGGTAGGCCTCGCGACTACGCCAGCATCTGTGCGCTGACGGTCCTGTCGATGCCGTGGTAGGGCGGGTTGAACAGATTGCCTTCCTGTTCGTAGGTCCACACCTTGAACAGGCTGAGCCGGTGGGGGCCGAAACTGTGCAGCAGCGGCACGTCGGTGGCGTCGCGGCCGCGGGCGATGACGATACGGCCGGTTCTCGGCGTGTTGTGGCGAGGATCGAACGTGTACCATTTGCCGTCGAGGAACACTTCCAGCCACGCCGAGAAGTCCATCGGCGCCGGATCGGCTGGCACGCCGATATCGCCGAGATAGCCGTTCACGTAGCGTGCCGGAATGTTCATGCAGCGGCAAAGCGTGATCGCCAGATGGGCGAAGTCACGGCAGACCCCGACGCGCTCCTCATGCGCCTGCGCCGCGGTGCGGGTCGAGCGCGCATAGCCATAGCCGAACGACAGCCGGTTGTGGACATAATCGACGATCGCCTGCACGCGCGCCCAGCCGGACGGGATGTCGCCGAAGAGCTCCCAGGCCAGGCTGCTCAGATGATCCGTCTCGCAATAGCGGCTGCCCAGGAGATAACCGAGAACTTCGTCGGGCAGGTCCGCCACCGGCACTTCCCTGGCCAGCGTGTTGACCTCGTCCGTCTCGCCGCTGTCCTCGACGACCGCGTCATACAGGATGCGAAAACCACCGGCGGGTGCTGTGAAGCGCCGGCAGGCATTGCCATGCAGGTCATGGTACAGCCTTGTCGGCACCGCGGGCGAGGTCAGCACCCGCGTCTGCCGCTTGATGTCGGCCTGCCTGTCCCGATGGATCTCGAGCACTGAAATCACCGGCGTGGCGGCTACGCATTCGATGGCGATTTCGTAGCCGAGCCGGATCAGCATCGTTGGTCCCCCTTCGATCGTTGTTGTGAGAAGCAGTCCTTCCCAAACGCCCGGAGGATACCGCGGTTCCCTGGGCCGATCGAAAAGCCCACCCCGTGTCTTCCCCTGCCGCGGTCGAGAGGTTAGGTTCGGCAACCCCACCAGCGCTCCCCGAACTCAAGGAAAATCATGTATTCAGGCAGAAAATTCGCGGCCTTCCTCTTCGACATGGACGGCACCCTCATCAATTCCATCGCCTCGGCGGAACGGGTGTGGAGCGATTGGGCACGCCGCCAGGGCCTCGACGTTGCCGCCTTCCTGCCGACGATCCATGGCGTGCGCGCGATCGAGACCATCACCGGCCTGGCGCTGCCGGGCGTCGATCCGGCACACGAGGCTGATCTGCTGCTGAAGGCCGAGGCGGCCGATCTCGATGGCATTCTCCAGATCGCCGGCGCCGTGGCATTTCTCGATTCGCTGCCGCCCGAACGCTGGGCAATCGTCACCTCCGCCCCGCGCGAGCTGGCGCTGTTGCGCATGAAGGCCGCCGGCATCCCCGTCCCGGGCGTCATCGTCGCGGCGGAAGATGTCTCCCGCGGCAAGCCGGCGCCCGATTGCTTCCGGCTTGGCGCGGAACGGCTCGGCTTCGACGCGCGCGATTGCCTCGTCTTCGAGGATGCTCCAGCTGGCATAGCGGCAGCCGAAGCGGCGGGCGCGGCGGTCATGGTCATCAGCGCCACGCACAAGCACCCCTTGCCAACGCAACATGCCGCGATCGCAGGCTACGACATGGTCGGCATCACGGTCGACGAGCGTGGCTGGATCGCGCTCGAGCCGCAGCGCAACGCTGCGTAGGGAGGCATCTAGAAGTCGCTGGTCAGGCCCTTTACTTCCCAGTCGCCGTAGCGCCCTGGCTCCTTGCCGCCGCGGCCGCCGATCTCCTTCGGCAGCGCGACCTCCTTTTCGCGGTAGTCTTCCCGCCGCGCTGCGGCCTCGGCCAACGCACGGCGTGCGGCCGGCGCTAGCTCTCTTTGCGATGCCGCTTCGGCAGGAGCGGCGCCTGTTTTACTGATTTCGTCGGTCATGCGATAATCTCGGTAGATTGAGTCCAGTCAGCAGATTGAGTCCAGTCAATTGAAACAGGAACTGGCGTTTCCCATCATATAGCCATGAACCCACGACGATCGACCCCTTTTCGCTATCCCCCGGACAGGAGCAGACGATGAACACCATCCGCACCGCCATGCTTCTTGCCGCGATGACCGCGCTGTTCATGGGCGTCGGCTTTTTGATCGGCGGAACCGGCGGCATGATGATCGCGCTGCTGATCGCCGCCGGCACCAACCTGTTCAGCTACTGGAATGCCGACAAGATGGTGCTGTCGATGAACCGTGCCGTCGAGGTCGATGAAAGGAACGCGCCCGAATATTACGCCATCGTCCAGGCAATGGCCAAACAGGCCGGCCTGCCGATGCCGAAGACCTATCTGATCGACAACCCGCAGCCGAACGCCTTTGCCACCGGCCGCAATCCGCAGAATGCGGCGGTGGCTGCCTCCACCGGCCTGTTGCAGGCGCTGACGCCTGAAGAGGTCGCGGCGGTCATGGCGCACGAGCTCGCCCATGTGCAGCATCGCGACACGCTCACCATGACGATCGTCGCCACCTTTGCCGGCGCCATTTCAATGCTCGGCAATTTTGCCTTCTTTTTCAGCGGCAACCGCGACAACAACCCGTTCGGCTTTGTCGGCGTGCTGGTTGCGATGATCGTGGCTCCGTTTGCAGCGATGGTCGTGCAGATGGCGGTCAGCCGGACCCGCGAATACGAGGCCGACCGGCGTGGCGCCGAAATCTGTGGACACCCGCTCTGGCTGGCATCGGCGCTTGACAAGATCGCCCGCGGCGCCGAACGCATCCGCAACCCCGATGCCGAGCGAAATCCCGCGACCGGGCATCTCTTCATCATCAATCCTCTTCACGGCGAGCGCATGGACAGCCTGTTCTCCACCCACCCCGCCACTGAGAACCGCATCGCAGCCTTGCAAGCGATGGCGCGCGACATGGCCGGCAGCCAAACCCAGGCCGCCCAGCGCCAGGCCCCAACGCCACGCCAGGCGGACGAACTACGGCCATCCGGCCCATGGGATCAGGCAGCGCGGCCCGAGCAGTCGGCGGAGCCCGCCCAGCCGAAGTCCAACCCGTGGGGTCGCAATCCGACCGGGCCCAAGGGCCGGTGGTCGTGAGCGTGGCGGACAGAGGACCACGACGCACTGTTTCAAGTGATCAGGAACACAGGGACGGCGGCGACTTCGTTGCCGGCCTCGCCGCCCGCAAGGCGGCGGCGCGCCTGCTTGCCGCCGTCATCGACGCCAGGACGCCGCTTGATGGGCTGACCGATCACGAGAACGGCCACCCGCAATACAAGGCGCTCGACTTGCGCGATCGCGGCCTGGTCCGCGCCATCCTGGTCACCGCGCTACGCTATCGCATGACCATATCAGGGCTGCTGGCGAGGCGCCTGGAAAAACCGCTGCCGCCCAATGCCACCGCTTTGTCGCACATATTGCATGTGGCCGCAGCACAGATCCTGTTCCTCGATATTCCCGACAGCGCCGCCGTCGACATTGCGGTGACCCATGCCAAGTCCGATCCGCGCACGGTGCGCTTCTCCGGCCTCGTCAATGGCGTTCTGCGCACGTTGGCACGGGCCAAGGAAACGGAATTGCCTGCCGCCCTTGCCGCCACCGACGAGGCGCCCAAATGGTTTTCCGACAGGCTGAAGACCACCTACGGCAACGAGAAGGCCAGACAGATCCTCGAAGCACATCGCGTTGAGGCGCCGGTCGACTTCTCGGTCAAGGCCGATCCCGGTCTCTGGGCCGAAAAGCTCGGCGGCATCGTCCTGCAGACAGGCACGGTGCGAGTCGAGAATCTTGTCGGTGCTGTCACTGAATTGCCTGGCTTTGCCGAGGGCGCCTGGTGGGTCCAGGACGCCGCGGCCAGCCTGCCCGCCCGGCTGTTCGGCGATGTCACGGGATTGCGGGTTGCCGATCTCTGCGCCGCGCCCGGCGGCAAGACCGCGCAGCTGATCGTTGCCGGCGCGAAGGTCACCGCCGTCGACACGTCAAAAAACCGGCTCGTGCGGCTGACGCAGAATCTCGACCGTCTCGGCCTGTCGGCCGAAATCGTCCAGGCCGACCTGCTCAAATATGAGCCGGAAGAACTCTTCGACGCGATCCTCCTCGACGCGCCCTGCTCGTCGACCGGCACGGTGCGGCGGCATCCCGACGTGCCATGGACCAAGACTTCGGCCGATGTCGAAAAACTGGCCGACCTGCAACGCAGGCTGCTCGCCCGCGCCGTCACCCTGGTGAAGCCCGGCGGCACGATCGTCTTTTCCAACTGTTCGCTCGACCCGCTCGAGGGCGAGGATCTCTATCGCGCCTTTCTGGCCGGCACGCCTGAAATCACCAACGATCCGTTGCGGCAAGGCGAGATCGCCGGCATCGATCCGTTCCTGACGCCGCAGGGCACGTTGCGCACCACGCCCGCCGACCTGGACCTCGGCGCGCCGGAGCGCTCGGGCCTCGACGGCTTCTTCGCCGCTCGCATGCGGCGAGCCGGCTAGGGATTGAACTGCCGGATCTACTGACTTTTTAGGCAGGATCGGGGGCAAAACCAGGTGAACCGGCGTGGGCTCGTGGAATTCGCCTTCGCACGAATCGTGCAATCATGTAGACTCGGCGCCGGGGTAGAGGACGATCAGGAGGGGTTTTGGCACTTGCTGCCAGCAGCACGACGCGTCTATGGACGCTTGTCGCGAAGGAGTTCTGGCGCAAAACGCGCCGGCGCCTGCGCGCCGGGCCTGTCTATCGCTGGCGCTATTCCGGCCGCACGCCGGAACGTGTGCTGATCGCACCGCCGGACCTGCGCCTCGCCGACCCGCAGATCGCACTCGAGATCTATTACGGCCGTTATCCCCTGTCGGGGCATCTCGTCGAGACCGGCGGCAAGTCGCCTTTCCAGATCAACGTGCCCAATCACGGCTGGCAGAAGACGCTGCACGGCTTTCGCTGGCTGCGCCATATGCGCGCCGCCGGCACCGAGCTTGCCGCCGCCAATGCCCGCGCCCTGGTCTCCGACTGGATCACCATGCATGGCAGCCATATTTCCGGCATCGCCTGGGAGCCGGGCACGACGGCCAAGCGCATCATCGCCTGGTTGCAGCACTCCTCGGTCGTATTGCAGGGCGCCGAGTTCCCTTTCTACCGCGCCTTCCTGAAATCGGTTGCCATCCAAATCCGCTACCTCAGGTCGATGGCGCGCGAAATGCCCGACGGCAAGGACAGGCTGCGGGCCCGCATCGCGCTCGCCTTCGCTGCCTTGTCCCTGCCGGCGCCGGCATCGGCCCTGCGGGGCGCGACCCGCAATCTTGCCGAGGAACTCGACCGCCAGATCCTCGCAGATGGCGGGCACATTTCGCGCAATCCGATGGTCGTCCTGGAAATCCTCGCCGACCTTCTGCCGCTGCGCCAGACTTATGCCAACCAGGCGGAAACGCCGCCGCAGGCGCTGATCGGCGCCATCGACCGCATGCTGCCGGCGCTGCGCTTCTTCCGCCATCAGGATGGCAGCCTCGCCCGCTTCAACGGCATGGGCGCCACCATCCACGACCGCATCGCCACCATTCTGCGCCACGACGACACCGCTGGCGCGCCGCTGCTGCATGCGCCGCATTCCGGCTATGAGCGCCTGTCGATGGGCGGCACCACGGTCATCGCCGACACCGGCCCGCCGCCGCCGATCGATGTGTCCAACGCCGCACACGCCAGCTGCCTCGCCTTCGAACTGTCGTCCGGCCGCCAGCACTACATCGTCAATGCCGGCATTGACACCTATGGCGCGGCTGAATTCCGGCCGCTGGCGCGCGCCACCGCCGCGCACTCGACCGCCACCATCAACGACACCTCGTCGGCGCGCTTCAGCCATTCGTTGCGCGTCAACGACCTGCTCGGTTCGCCGCTGATCGGCGGCCCGCAGCATGTGCAGTGCAAGCGCACCGACCAGAAGGGCGTTCAGGGCTTCATCGCCCGCCATGACGGCTATGTCCCGCGCTTCGGCTTCCTGCATGAGCGCGAGCTGAAACTGTCGTCGAACGGCAATGTGCTGGCTGGCCGCGACCGCTTCCAGCGCCCCGGCAATACGGCGATCCGCAACAATGGGCGCGACTTCGTCACCGTCCGCTTTCACGTTCATCCCGACGTCAACCTTTTGCAGGACGAGCATGACCGCCTGGTGCTGGCCGCCGATCAGGCCGACACCTGGGTGTTCACAGCAGCCGAAGTGGTGCCGGAGGTCGAGGAATCGATCTATTTCGCCGGCCTTGGCGGCCCGCGCCGCAGCCGCCAGATCGTGCTTGCCTTCAAGGCTTCGGAAATCGCCGAAGTCCACTGGCAGCTGACCCGCACCAGCATCGCCGGCTACCCGGAAAACAACTGACCCTCCTGACAGGGCTTCGAACTCAGGTTAACAAAAGGCCTGACGACAACCAGTTTGGGGCATCGGCAGCTTTAGTGCCGGCAGCTTTCCCACGATAGGAATTTTTTCTTGACTCCGTGCCCTCAGCTATGGTACATTTTTGCCTATGGTGCTGATTTGCGCCAGTGGCCCGCCGCATAGGCGGGTTTTTTCGTTGTGCTCCGTCAGCCAACGCGCCTGCGAAGTCTCCGAAGAAACCCGTTAACACGGATTCGTTGCCTTGCCCCAACCTGACCGCCGGTTTGATTTCCGGGCGGCATGTGCTACGGGCGCGGGCATCCACCACACCAGTCGTGAAAGGCCGCCAGCCCATGGCCGTCGCCGCCAAGAACATTCCCGCACCAGACCTTGTTCCCGTGCGTCGCGCCCTGCTCTCCGTTTTCGACAAGACGGGCCTTATCGATTTCGCCAAAGCGCTGACAGCGGCCGGTGTCGAACTGGTCTCGACCGGCGGCACGGCAAAGGCGATCACCGAGGCGGGCCTGGCGGTGCGCGACGTCTCCGAGCTCACCGGTTTCCCCGAGATCATGGACGGCCGCGTCAAGACCTTGCATCCCGGCGTGCATGGCGCGCTGCTTGGCGTGCGCGACGATCCGGAGCATTCCGCGGCAATGCGCAAATACGGCATCGAGCCGATCGATCTCGTCGTCTCCAATCTCTATCCGTTCGAGGAGGTCCGCCGCTCCGGCGCCGACTACGCGTCGATCGTCGAAAACATCGACATTGGCGGCCCGGCGATGATCCGCGCCTCGGCCAAGAACCACGCCTATGTCGCCATCGTCACCGATCCCGGCGATTACGCTTCGGTGCTGAATGCGCTGGAGATGAACATCGGCTCGCTGTCGCTGGATTTCCGCAAGAAGCTGGCGGCCAAGGCCTTTGCCCGCACCGCCAGCTATGACGCGGCGATCTCCGGCTGGTTCGCCGAGGCGCTCGAGATCGAACATCCGACATGGCGCGCCTTTGGCGGCAGGCTGGTCGAGGTGATGCGCTATGGCGAGAACCCGCATCAGAGCGCCGGCTTCTATGTCAACGGCGACAAGCGCCCGGGCGTCGCCACGGCACGCCAGCTGCAGGGCAAGCAGCTATCCTACAACAACATTAACGACACCGACGCCGCCTTCGAATTGGTCGGCGAGTTCGACCCCGATCTTTCCGCCGCCGTCGCCATCATCAAGCACGCCAATCCGTGCGGCGTTGCCGAAGGCGCCTCGCTGAAAGCCGCCTACGCCAAGGCGCTGGCCTGCGACCCGGTCTCGGCCTTCGGCGGCATCATCGCCGTCAACCGCACCCTCGACGCCGAGGCGGCGGAAGAGATCGTCAAGACCTTCACCGAAGTGATCATCGCACCCGGCGCGACCGGCGAGGCCGCGGCAATCGTTGCGGCAAAGAAGAACCTGCGCCTGCTGGTCACCGGCGGCCTGCCGGATCCGCGCACGCCTGGCACAACGGTCAAATCCGTCGCCGGGGGCTTGCTCATCCAGGGCCGGGACAATGCCGTGGTCGACGACCTCGAGCTGAAGGTGGTGACGAAGCGCGCGCCGACAGCGGCCGAAATGGCCGACCTCAAATTCGCTTTCCGCATCGCCAAGCATGTCAAGTCGAACGCCATCGTCTACGTCAAGGACGGCGCTACCGTCGGCATCGGCGCCGGCCAGATGAGCCGGGTCGATTCCTCACGCATCGCCGCCCGCAAGGCGCTCGACGCGGCCGAGGCCGCCGGCCTTGCCGAACCGCTGACCAAGGGCTCGGTCGTCGCCTCCGACGCCTTTTTCCCCTTCGCCGATGGGTTGCTGTCGGCGATTGCCGCAGGCGCCACCGCCGTCATCCAGCCGGGCGGCTCGATGAACGACAAGGACGTCATCGCCGCCGCCGACGAGCACCGCATCGCCATGGTGTTTACGGGCGTGCGGCATTTCAGGCATTGAGCGTTCTTCCTTCTCCCCTTGCAGGAGAAGACCCACGACACGGGGCGTTAACCCCGTCTAGGCGACACTTGAAACACGTTGTGATTCGCCTACCTGACTTAATTAGGCCAGAGTGTTCACGTTCCGTTCTCTGTGACTCAGAAAGCACTCTCACGGAGAATGTGACGAAAACGTGTCGAGACCATATCCGAATCAATGGTGATTCGATCTTGTGGAAAAGAACTAAAGCAGCACTGGAGGGTTATTGATGAAACTAAAGATCAAGCAGATTGGCGAAGGAAACCATCCGGGTGAGGTAGTTGTGTCGCTCGACACAACCACAGGAACTGAACGTTTGGTGGTGCATCATCGTTCGTTAAGTGGCGATAGTTTGGACATTGGCTGGCCGGTTGATCGGGAGGACTCAAACCTCCTAGTTGAATTGCCGCGTGAAACTATCAATGGTTCATGGCGGGTGTGGGTTCCGCAGGGGTTAGTCGTAGAATAACCTAACAAAAATGGGGGGGGGGGGGGGGGGGGAAATTGATATTTACCAAGAAAGAGAATAAAAGCCAAAACAGCCAAGAGGGGATCGATAATGCCCCGGGCCCGTAGATTACATTTAACAGCAAACCCAGTGTGGCGGTGACGCTGGGG
>NZ_JAMYSG010000012.1:0-205154 GCF_040321815.1 Mesorhizobium sp. M0239 | reverse complement strand
AACCGGGCGAAGCTGAGCAAGGGCGCTGCCGCGCGGGGTAAGCTTGTTTCCCGCATCATTGCGTGGCGCCCCCCTCTGTCCTGCCGGACATCTCCCCCGCAAGGGGGGAGATCAGCAGCTTCGATGCTTCGCTCCGTTCTGCGACGCTGGAGATTGTCGAAAGCCGGAATGACAGCCAATCTCCCCCCTTGAGGGGGAGATGTCCGGCAGGACAGAGGGGGGTGCTGTCCCGCCAGCGTTGCGGAATGAACGGGGAGAACGTGCCGTTGAGGTCTCGGCTCACGCCAGCGCCTCCTCGACAATCCGGCCAAGCTCGGGCGCGATGTAGGAGAGATCTTCCTCGTCCTTGATGAGCACGCCGATGGCGCGGCGGAAGGCTTCCGGCCACGGACTGCCGCCTTTTTCCAGGATAGTGGCGGCGTTGGCCCATTCGACCGCCTCGGCAATGCCGGGCGGCTTGGCGAGCGGGCGGGCGCGAATGGTCTGCACGGCCGCCGCCACCGCGCGTGCGGTGGCTTGCGCTACATCGCCGGCGCGCAGCATGATGATGGCGGCCTCGCGCTCGGCGTCGGGATAGCCGATCCAGTGGTATACGCAGCGGCGGCGCAGTGCTTCGGCCAGTTCCCGGGTGCGGTTCGAGGTCAGGATGACGATCGGCTGTGCCGTGGCGCGGATGGTGCCGCGCTCGGGAATGCTGATCTGGAAGTCGGAGAGGAATTCCAAAAGCAGCGCTTCGAATTCGTGGTCCGAGCGGTCGATCTCGTCGACCAGCAGCACGCGCTGCTCGGGCGCCTTCAGCACCTGCAGCAGCGGCCGGGCGATCAGGAAACGGTCGTCGTAGATGTCGATCTCATGCTCGCCGGCATGGCGGATGGCGAGCAGTTGGCGCTGGTAGTTCCATTCATAGAGCGCATGCGCGGCATCGATGCCTTCATAGCATTGCAGCCGCACCAGATCACGGCCGAGCAGCGCGGCGATCGCCTTCGCCGCCTCCGTCTTGCCTACGCCCGGCGCGCCTTCGAGCAGCAGCGGCTTGCCCAGCCGGATCGCCAGGAAGATGGCGGTCGAAAGGCTTTCATCGGCCAGATAGCGCGAGGCGGCCAGATGCTGCGCCACCGCCTCCGGTGAGGTCGCGACAGTCTCGGCGCTTGTCCCTGTCATTCCAGCCCTCAGTTCGCCGCTTGCGCCTTCAGCGCGCGTAAGATGCGCTCCGGCGTGATCGGCAGCGTGTCGATGCGCACGCCGACGGCGTCGAAGACCGCATTGGCGACCGCCGGGATCTGCGGATTGGCGCACATTTCGCCGGGCCCCTTGGCGCCATAGGGTCCGTCGGCGGAAGGACGCTCCAGCACGATGATCTCTGTCTCGGCAAGGTCGCCGGGACCCGGCATCAGATACTGGTTGAAGTCGGTGCCGCCATGATCGCGGTTGGGATAGTAGGGTTCGGTCGTCTCATAGAGCGCGTGGCTGATGCCCATCCACGAGCCGCCGACCAACTGCTGCTCGACCATCTTCGGGTTCAGCGCTCTGCCGATCTCGAAGACGTTCTTCACCGTCACCACGGTAACCTCGCCGGTCTCGTCGTCGACCTCGACCTCGGCCACCGTGCAGGCATGGGCATAACAAGTCGACGGCTTCATCGCGCCGGTTTCTTTCTCGGGATAGGAGCGCGGGATCAGGAACATGCCGCGACCGGAGATCGAGCGGCCGCGCTTGAAATGCGCCGACAGCGCGACATCGAAGATCGAGATCGACTTTTGCGGTGCGCCTTTGACCAGGATGTTGCCCTGTCCATCGGTCTCGAGGTCGGAGGCGTTGACCTCCAGCTCCTCGGCGGCCACTTCAAGCATCACCTGGCGCGCTTCCCTTGCTGCCTGGATGACGGCGTTGCCGGCGCGGTGCGTGCCGCGTGAGGCGAACGTGCCCATGCAGTGCGGGCCGGTGTCGGTGTCGGCGGTGTCGACGACGACACGGTCGGTCGGCACGCCGATCGTCTCGGCGCAGATCTGCGCCATGATCTGCTTCATGCCCTGACCGAGATCGACGGATGACAGCGTCACCATGAAATTGCCGGTCGGCGTCGAGTGCACCAGCGCCTGCGTCGGGTCGCCGCCGAGGTTCATGCCGGTGGGATAGTTGATCGCGGCAACGCCGCGTCCACGCCTGATCGCCATCTCAAGCTCCCTTCACGTAGGACGACATGGCCATGTATTTCTCCGCCACCGGCCAGTTGGCGGCGCGCGATGCTTCCTGCATGCACTCGATCAGCGCGGCGCCCTCGGTCGGCTGGCGATGCGCCTTCATGTCGCCGTCGCGATAGGCGTTGATGAAGCGGAATTCGAGCGGATCCATGCCGATCAGCCGTGCCAGCTTGTCCATCTGCACCTCCAGCGCGAAATCGCCGATGGTGACGCCGAAGCCGCGCATGGCGGATGAGGGCGTGCGGTTGGTGTAGACGCAGTAGGTGTCGATCCAGACGTTCGGGATGGTGTAGGGGCCGGGATAGTGCCCCGCACCCTTCTGCGCGCCATAGGGCGAGTGGCGCGAATAGGCGCCGGCATCCGTGTAGCCGGTGACCTTGCGCGCGACGATGCGGCCATCTTTCATGACGCCGTCCTTGATGACGACCTTTTCAGCGGCGCGTGGCGACGAGATCTGCATCTCCTCCTCGCGGCTGTAGATAAAACAGACTGGTCGTCCTGTTAATTTTGCGCCGAGGATGGCGATCGGCTCGACGATGACGTCGACCTTGCCGCCAAAACCGCCGCCGACGGTGCCGCCGACGAAATGCAGTTTGCTGCCCGGCATCTGCAGGATGATCGAGGTGTTGTCGAGCGTGAAGAACATCGCCTGCGTGTTGGTGTAGCAGGTGAAGCGGTCATTGCCCTCGGGTGCCACCACGCAGCCGGTGGTCTCGGTCGGCGCGTGCTCGATCGGCGAGGACTGGTAGCTCTCCTCCAGGATGTGGTCGGCGCCGGCGAAGCCCGCCTCGACATCGCCGAAGCGCACCTTGCGGCACTCGCCGCTGTCATAGAGGTAATAATTCTGGCCGTGATATTCGTTGACCAGGGGTGCGCCGGGCTTCAGCGCCTCTTCCATGTCGAAGACGGCCGGCAGCACCTCATAGTCGACCTTGACCTTGGCTGCGGCCTCTTGCGCGGCACGCTCGGTTTCGGCCAGCACGGCCACCACGGCCTCGCCCTTCCAGCGCACCTTGCCGTCGGCAAGCACCGTCTCGTCCTCCGGCCCGACCTGGATCAGGATCAGGATGGTGTAGACATTGTGCGGCACGTCCTTGGCGGTCAGAATCTTCACCACGCCCGGATGCTTTTCCGCCTCCGACGTGTCGATCGAGCGGATGCGGGCATGGTGATGCGGGCTGCGCACCATCTTCAGGTGCAGTATGCCAGGGAAATTGCGGTCGGCGAAAAAGGCGGTCTTGCCGGTGACATGGCCGGGTGAATCCGAGCGCGGCCGGGGCTGGCCGATCTCGTTCAGATCGTCCTTGCGGATATCAGCGAAGTAGTTCTTGCGCAGTTCCATTGCTTTGGACCCCTCAGGCCGCGTTCTGCGAATTGGCGCGGGCGGCGGTCAGCACCGCCTGGATGATCGGCTCGTAGCCGGTGCAGCGGCAGATGTTGCCCGACAGCGCCTCGACCACCTCGTCGCGGCTGGGGTTGGGCGTATGGTCGAGCAACACCTTGGCCGCCATGATCATGCCCGGGGTGCAGAAGCCGCATTGCGTGGCGAACGTGTCGAGGAAGGCGCGCTGCAGCGGGTGCAGCACGCCGCTTTCCGAAAGCCCTGAAGTCGTGCTGATGACCGCCCCATAGCAGGTCTCGGCAAGCGTCAGGCAGGAGAGCCTGAGTTCGCCGTCGATGATGACCGAACAGGCGCCGCAGGTGCCTTGATGGCAGCCGCCTTTCGGTGAGGTGTCGCCGATCTTGTCGCGCAGGGCCTGAAGCAGCGTCGTGCCGCTGTCGATGAATTCGGCCTTTTCCGAGCCGTTGAGCGTGAATTGAACCGGAACCTTTGCCATGTTTTCCTCCCAGCGCGCCTGCCCGAACCGGCGGACAGACGCGCGCCCCCGAACGAAATATTATGCGAGCAGCAACCGGCCGAGATGAACCGGCAAGACTTCGGCGCGATACCAGGCGCTGGCGATCGGGTCGGTGATGGGCGAGGTGCCATCACCGACCGCGGCCAAGGCCGGCGCGATGCCGTCAGCGGTCAGCGTTCGGCCGATCAGCGCTTTTTCCGCCGCCCTGGCGCGCATTGGCCGATCCGCCATGCAGCCGAGCGCGATCCGCGCCGAGGTCACGGTGCCATCCGACGACAGTTCCAGAGCACCGGCTATGCTGAGCACCGAGACGCCCTTGGGCTTGATCCTCGACACTTTCAGGAAGCGGAAACTGTCGGCCTTCGGAAGCGTGAAGCTCACGGAAGTGACGATGGCGCGGCTGCCGTCCCGATTGGCCAGGAAGGTCTCGATCGGCATCTCGCCATCATCGGTGCTCACCGTGGCGTCGAGCGCCAGCAGGGCAACAGCGAAATCGCCACAGGGGGCTGGGGCAAAGAGATTGCCGCCGACGGTCGCCATATTACGGATTGCCGGGCCACCGACGGCGCGGGCGGCCTTGGCAAGTGCGCCGAGCTCCGGATGGCTGGCGATCGCCGCCATCGTCACCGAAGCGCCGATGCGCACCTTGCCGCCGGCAGCAGCGATGTTGGACAGGGACGGCTCGGTCGACCTGATAAGGCCGGAAACCGAAACATCGCCTTCATTGGTCGCGCGGACCACCAGTGTGCCGCCACCGAGATAGCGCGTGCCAGTGGCTTTCAGTGCCGCGTTGGCCTCCTTCACCGTTGCAAAAGTCTGCAGTGCTAGCGCCATGGCCTGGCTCCCCGTCAGCTCTGACCGGCGAAATGGCTTTTCAGGGCGTTGAAGCCGCCCTGGAAGACATTGGCGCCCATGCCATCGGCAATCTTGTCAGCTTCTTCGGGCGGCGCGTCGAAGCTGGCGGTCCATTCGGCATAGGTACGGTCACCATCGGTCACTCGCCTGAGCTGCAGCGTCGCCTTGTGATTGGTCAGCGGCTGCGGCGTCTCCAGGATGGAGTAGCTGACCAGGAAATTCTGATCGGAAAAATCGAGCAGCTTTTCGCGCAGGCGGGCGCCGCTGGCGAGCTGGAAATTGCGCACGCAGCCGATCGTGGTGGCATCCTTGCCGTCTTCAATGTGGCTTTCCACCATGCGCGGATGCCAGCCCGGCAGCCCGTTGAAGTCGCGTATGCGCGCCCAGACCTTTTCGACCGGCGCGTCGATGACGCTGGAGATGGTGACTTTGGCCATTCAAATGTTCCCTTGCAAAAGCGATCCGGTGCAAGGGTAGGGCGGCCATTTCAGCGACGCTTATCAATGCGTCTTGAGCGTGTATCAAGGAGTCTGAAAAACAGTCGACCTTGACTAAACGAGGACAGGTTCAGGCAATCGCCCGCGCGGCCTCGCGGTAGAGCGTCGGCGGCACGCCGACATGGTCGCGGAAGAAGCGCGAGAAATTGCCCTGCGTGGTGAAGCCGAGATTGCAGGCGACCGAGATCAGCGGCTCCCGCGACCATTGCAGCTGCCGCACCGCTTCCTCCATGCGCAGCGTGTTCCAGTAAACATTGGGCGTCAGATTGGTCTGTTCCTTGAACAAAGCGAAGAAATGCGGTCGCGACAGGCCGACGCTGCGCGCCACGTCGTCGAAGCAGATGCGCTCGCAGACATTGGCCTTCATCAGCTGGATTGCCTTGCGGACACGGAAATCCTGCATGGTGTTGATGCGGACACGGGCCTCCTGCGGCGCCGAGGCGTCGGCGGCGTCGAGCACGCTATCGATGAAACGCTCGATCTCGTAATTGGCGATATCGTCGACGCTCTCATTGTCGCTGAGGTGGTCGAGCAGATTGGCGGCGGCCTGATGCAGCCACGGTTCCAGCGTGATCGCGGCTTGTGAGAACAGCGGCGCAGACGAAGGCAGGTCGCGGCGGCGCCGCGCCCAGTCGGGATCGATGTAGAAGGCGAGAAACAGACCGAGCGTCCCGTTTTGCGACAGAACATGGCTGTGCGGCTGGAAGGAGTTGATGCCGGCGGCCGTTCCAGGTCCAAGCCGGACGGTCTCGCGGCCGATGGTCATTTCGCCGGCCGTACCTTCCAGCCAGATGATCAGATGGGCCTCGACATGGGCATGAGTGACGAAGTCGCTTGCGACATTCAGGATAGAAACATGTCCGAACCGGCCCCAGTAGAGCCTGATCGCTTCCATGGGTATATCCTCCCGCAGACGACTGGCCTCCCTTCGCCTGCAACAGGGATTGTGCGGCGGAGTTCGGGGCGGCGTCAAGACGCGCGGCGGCGGCGAGGGCCAATGACGGCCGATTCGGCCGGATTTTCAGACTGAGCGATAGGTTTCTTCTTCTCCCACAAGGGAAGAACGCCCTTCAAACCGAAGCCGTCATGCCGCCATCGACATACAGCGTATGGCCGTTGACGAAAGACGATGCGTCGGAGGCAAGGAACACGGCGGCGCCGATCAACTCGTCGACATTGCCCCAGCGCCCGGCCGGCGTACGCTTTTCCAGCCAGGCGGAAAATTCCGGATTGTCGACCAGCGCCTGGTTCATCTCGGTGCGGAAATAGCCGGGTGCGATCGCATTGATCTGCAGGCCGTGTTTGGCCCAGTCGGCGCACATGCCCCTTGTCAGGTTGCGGATCGCGCCTTTGGTCGCGGTGTATGGCGCGATGTTCGGCCTTGCCAGCTCGCTCTGCACCGAGCCGATGTTGATGATCTTGCCCTTGCCGCGGGGGATCATGTGGCGGGCGACCGCCTTGCCGACATGGAAGGCGCCCGATACATTGGTCTTGAACAGGCGCTCCCATTGCTCCTCGGGAAAGTCCTCGAGCGGGGCGCGGAATTGTATGCCGGCATTGTTGATGAGGATGTCGATGGCGCCGATCTCGGCCTCGATGCGGGCAATGTCCGCGTTGACCGCCTGAAAATCGGTGACGTCGAATACCGAGGCGTGCGCCTTGAAGCCGACATCGCGCAGCTTTTCGACGGCGCTGTCGATCCTGGCGGTGTCGCGACCGTTCAGCACTATGCTTGCACCGTGTCCGGCGAGGCCCCGAGCCAGCGCAAAGCCGATGCCTTGACCGGAGCCAGTCACCAGCGCCACCCGCCCCTTGAGGCTGAACAGGGAGTTGGCCATCAAACCGTCTTTTGTTTGACCATGATCTTGCCCGAAAACCGGTTTCCACTTTTCGGGATCATGGTTCTAGTCGCTGCGGCGGAAATTGCGGATGCGGTCGAACAGCACCGCCAGCAGGATGGCGCCGCCGATGAACACACCTTGCCAGAAGGCATTGATGCCGAGCAGACCGAGACTGTTGCGGATCACCTCGATCAGGGCCGCACCGACGATGGCGCCAAAGGCGGTGCCGACGCCGCCAGCTAGATTGGCGCCGCCGATGACGGTTGCGGCGATTACCTGCAGTTCCATGCCGGTGCCGAGATTGGTGGTGACGGCACCCAGCCAGCCGGTCTGGATGATGCCGGCAATGCCGGCCGACAGCGCCGAGATCATGTAGACGGCAACCTTGATCTGGCGCACCGGAACGCCGGTCAGCGTTGCCGCGTGCTCGTTGCCGCCAATGGCAAAGATGTGGCGGCCGAACTTCGTCCAGCGCAGGATAAAGCCGGTGATCAGCGCCAGAAGGATCATGTAAAGCACCGGATTGGCGATGCCGAACACCCAGGCGCCGCCGCCCAATGACAGAAGCTTGGCGTGGTCCGGCCCGAACTGGAAGACGACCGTGTTGTTGGAGGCGACCATGGCGAGGCTGCGGGCGATCGACAGCATGCCGAGCGTCACCACAAAGGGTGGAAAGCCGAGATAGGCGATCAGCACGCCGTTGAAGGCGCCAATGGCGAGCGCGGTGGCGATCGAGGCCAGGATGCCGACCTCGATTGAGTAGCCGGCATGCATCGTGACGGCCAAAATCATCGACGACAGGCACAGCACCGAGCCGACCGAGAGGTCGATGCCGCCGGTGATGATGACGAAGGTCATGCCGAGCGCGATAATGGCGACGAAGGTGATGTTGCGGGTGATGTTGTAGAGGTTCTTCGACGTGGCAAACGCGTCGGTGGCAAACGACAGGAACACGCAGGCGAGGATAACGGCGATCACCACCCAGAAGGTCTGGCTGGCAAACACTCTTGCCGGCAGGGATTGCTGCTTGTGTTCGATCGGCTGGTCAATTGTCAGTGCCATCGTCGACCTTCATCTGCTGTGCGTGGTGAAATTCGCTGAAATCAAACCTGTTCGATGGCGCCGGTGATCAGCCCGGTGACTTCCTCGGGCGAGCTCGACGCAATCGTCTTGTCGGCGACCTTGCGGCCGCGCCGCATGACTATGACGCGGTCGGCGACGGTGAAGACGTCAGGCATTCGGTGGCTGATCAGCACGACGGCAATGCCTTGATCGCGCAAATGGCGGATCAGGTTCAGCACTTCGGCGACCTGGCGCACCGAGATAGCGGCCGTCGGTTCGTCCATCAGCACGATCTTGGCCTGCGACAGCATGGTGCGGGCGATCGCCACCGCTTGGCGCTGGCCACCCGACATCTGCTTGACGAGATCGCGCGGACGGGTTTCGGACTTCAATTCGGCGAAGAGCTGGCCGGCGCGCTTGTACATCGAGGCATAGTCGAGGATGCGGAACGGCCCGACGCCGCGCCGCAACTCGCGGCCGAGATAGACATTGGCGGCGGCGGTCAGATTGTTGCAGAGCGCAAGGTCCTGGTGGACGATCTCGATGCCGTGCTGGCGGGCTTCCGCCGGCTTGTGCAGGATCAATTCCTTGCCATCCATGTGCATGGTGCCATGGCTCGGACGGAAATTGCCGGCGATCATCTTGACCAGCGTCGACTTGCCGGCGCCGTTGTCGCCCATGAGGCCGACCACCTGTCCGGGCTCGATCGACAGCGAAACGTCGTTGACGGCCTGGATGGCGCCGAAATGCCTTGAGATGTTGGTGAGTTCGAGAACCGCCACCAGCCTTTGCCTCCCCGTGATTTGCGACCTGCTGCTGTTCCCGGCGTGGATGCCGACGCTGCTTTGGCCTCGCTCTCCCCGGCTCCTCCCGAAGACGGCGTTAGCGTTCTTTTACGCAAAAGCCGGCGCACGTCAATCAATTGTCGGACGAATTGGGCCAGGACTATTTTAAAAATCCGTTTTGTAGGACAAATAGCATTGACGTTGGCGCCAAGCCGATATTAGCTAAGCGTCGGAGGAGATTATGCCGATCTCCGCTGGCGGTTCGCCGGCCGGAATCGGCGGAGGTTTGACGGTCCAGGATCCAGCGGCACCTGTGTGTGAGTTGATCTGAAGCCGAATCTGGAAATGCTTATCGATCTGTCCTGGCGACACGAGCGCTCGCGAAACGACCCTCGGTCATCACGCATCCGGTCGATCTGTATGGCGGGCACGCCGTGTCCGTTTGTTTCAAGGGAGGACTGACATGAGGAAAACACTTTTGCTCGCCGCCGTCGCCGCAATGGCGTTGGGTGCCGGGCCGGCTTTGGCCAAGAAACAGCTCGTCATTGTCGTGAAAGGTCTCGATAATCCGTTCTTCGAGGCCATCCACCAGGGCTGCGAGAAATGGAACAAGGAAAACGCCAGCTCGGAGTATGAATGCTTCTACACCGGTCCGGCGTCGACTTCGGACGAGGCCGGCGAGGCGCAGATCGTCCAGGACATGCTGAGCAAGGCCGACACGGTCGCGATGGCGATCTCGCCGTCCAACGCGCCGCTGATCGCGCAGACGATCAAGAGCGCCAATCCGACGATCCCGATCATGACGGTCGATGCCGATCTCAGCAAGGAAGACGCAGGTCTTCGCAAGACCTATCTCGGTACCGACAATTACCTGATGGGCAAGAAGATCGGCGAGTACATCAAGAAGGGCAAGCCGAATGGTGGCACGATCTGCACCATCGAAGGCAACCCGGCAGCCGACAACATCCTGCGCCGTGCGCAAGGCATGCGTGACGCACTGTCGGGCAAGGAAGGCCTTGCCGCACTTGCGGGTGAAGGTGGTTGGACCGAAGTTCCCGGCTGCCCGGTGTTCACCAATGACGATGGCGCCAAGGGCGTGCAGGCGATGACCGACATCCTCGCCGCCAACCCCAAGCTGGACGCCTTCGGCATCATGGGCGGCTGGCCGCTGTTCGGCGCGCCGCAGCCCTACCGCGATCTGTTCGGGCCGCTCAAGGACCGGATCGCCAGCAACGACTTCGTCATCGGCGCCGCCGACACGATCGGCGACGAAGTGGCGATCGCTCGTGACGGCCTTGTAACGGCTCTGGTCGGCCAGCGGCCGTTCGAAATGGGCTACAAGGCACCGTCGGTGATGATCGACCTGATCGAAGGCAAGGCGGTCGCCGATCCGGTGTTCACCGGCCTCGACGAGTGCACCAAGGATACGGTCGACACCTGCATCCAGAAGTAGGTTCTCGATTTCGGGGCGCCCGGTTGCGGGCGCCCCGTCATTCCTGAACGGAAGCGGTATTCCCGAACGGACGCAATAGTTGGGGCAATCGGCTCCGGCTTTGCCGCGCCCGTGATCTGGATTTTTCGGCAACGAGATCGGCGCCCGTACGGTTCGGACCAGTCCGGACGACAGACGGTCGACGCATTGGAACGTGGATGCCGGACGAGAAGTCAAGCAAGCGAACCGACCTAACCAAGGCACAAGCGAGCCACGGTCCGGCTGTCATGCGGAAGGCTGGTGCCGCGCATTTTGCGGGGGCGAGCGTCCATGTCTCGTTGGCCGGCGAGATTGGCCTGCGGATCGTGCGTGGCGACTATCCGCCCGGCACCATCCTGCCCAACGAGTCCAAATGGGCCGAGATCTTCAATGTCAGCCGTTCGGCGGTGCGCGAAGCCATCAAGATGCTGATGGCGAAAAGCCTGTTGGCCTCACGCCCCAAGATCGGCAGTTGGGTCGAGCCGAAGGAGCGCTGGAACCTGCTCGACCGCGACGTTCTGGCCTGGTACGCGACGGCGCCCGACCGCGAGGCGTTCCTGCGAACCGTGCAGGAGTTTCGTCATATCATCGAGCCGGAAGCGTCGGCCTTTGCCGCCATGCGGCGCAGCGACGAGCAAATGGCGGAAATCAGCCAGGCCTGCCGCGACATGGGCGAGGCCTTGAGCCTGCAGGAGCGTATCCGCGCCGATACGCGCTTTCATCTGGCCATCCTGCGCGCTTCCGGCAACGACCTTCTGGTGCCGCTCGGCGTGCTGATCGAATCGGCGCTCGACCATCTCTTCGCATTCACGACACAGCAGGTCGCCGATCAGCGCCAGGCGCAGAAGCTGCATGAGGCGATCGAAAAGAACATCCGCCTGCAGCGCCCAGCCGCTGCGCGCAACGCCGTGCACAAGCTGCTTGCAGATACCGACGATGGGATAGGGCGGTGGCGGCGGTGATCGGCGCCGGCGTTGGGCAATCGGTTAAATGGTCTGTTTCTTGCCATCCTTCATCGGCATCAGGTCGACACCGTTCACCCCAGCGATATGCGTCGCCAGCATCGGTACGAATTGCTCGGCCGGGCCGGTTGCATGGGCACCGGCGAAGGAGTTCTTGGTGGCGTTGCCGAGCGGGTTGGCAATGCCGGCCGCACCCGCCATCGATTCCAGATAGGTCAGGTCCTTGAAGGCATTGGCGATGGTGAATTTGTGCGCATCGCGGTCACCTTCCAGCGTCCAGCGCATGAAGGTCTGGTAGAAGCCGCAATCCATGCGGCCATTGCGAATGACGCTGTCGAAGCGCGGCGGCGAGATGCCGACCTTCTCAGCCAGTGCCAGTGCCTCGGAATAGATCGCGGCGTAGCCGAGCGAGATGAAATTGTTGAGCAGCTTCATGCGATGGCCGTCGCCGGTGTCGCCGATATGGACGATGCGGCCGGCCCAGGTTTCGATTACCGGTTTCACCCTGGCAAAGAGGGCGTCCGGTGCGCCGACCATGGCGTCGAGCGTGCCTTCCCAGGCTTCCTTCGGCGTGCGGCTGAGCGGTGCGTCGACAAAATCGATGCCGAGTGCATTGAGCTCAGCGGCAAGCGCAATGGTCGAGACTGGATCTGAGGTCGAGCAATCGACGACGACCGAACCTTTCTTCAAACCCTCCTTGAGGCCGCCCGGGCCGCGAATGATGGCTTCGACCTCGCGCGAACCGGTGACGCAGATGAAGACGATATCAGACGCCGCCGCCACATCGCGCGAGGTTGATGCTTCCTTCGCACCTCGACCGAGCAGATCCTCCGCCGGCTTGCGGTTCTTGCGGCCGAGGAAGGTCAGGCTGTAGCCCTTGTCGACGATGTTCTTGGCGATCCCGTGCCCCATCAGACCAAGGCCGATGAAGCCGATCTTTTCGCTCGCGGCAGTCGTGTTCATATCTTCAAGTCCTGTTGCAATGATTGATGTCAGGCGCTGCCGTTTTGCAGGCGAGGATGGTTGCGGATGGTGATATTGTCTGACAATACACATAAATCCCAGAGGATGTGGAGAGCAAAATGACGAAGCGGATCATGTTCACCGGCGGCAGCGGCAAGGCCGGACGCCATGTCGTGCAGTATCTGGTCGAGCAAGGCTGCCAGGTGCTCAACATCGACACCAGGCCGCTCGACAACCCAAAGGTGCGCACGCTGATCACCGACATCACCGACAGCGGGCAGGTGTTCAACGCACTGTCGAGCTATATGGGCCTGCACGAATTCGACCCTTCGCTGCGCCCGCAGGCGGTCGATGCGGTGGTGCATTTCGCCGCCATCCCGCGCATCATGATCACCACCGACAACGAGGTGTTCCGCATCAATGCGCTCGGCACCTACAATGTCATCGAGGCGGCGGTAAAGCTCGGCATCCCCAAGGTTATCATCGCCTCCAGCGAGACGACCTATGGGCTCGTGTTCGCCAACGAGCCACGCGATCCCAAATATTTCCCGCTCGACGAGGAGTATGACGTCGACCCGATGGACAGCTATGCTTTGTCCAAGGTCGTCAACGAGAAGACGGCGCGGGCATTTGCGCAGCGCAACGGCACCGACATCTATGCCCTGCGCATCGGCAACGTCATCGAGCCGCACGAATATTCGCTGTTTCCGAAATGGTTCGCCGATCCGGGTTTCCGCAAGCGCATCGCCTGGAGCTATGTCGATGCGCGCGACCTTGGCCAGATCACGCTGCGCGCCATAGAGAAGGACGGGCTCGGCTATCAGGTGTTCAACGCCGCCAACGACGACACCTCGTCCGACCTGCCGACCGCCGAACTCTTGAAGCGGTTCTACCCCGGCGTGCCGCTCAAGGCCGAGCTCGGTGAATACGAGACGCTGCTGTCGAACCGCAAGGCGCGCGACGTGCTCGGTTTCCGCCCGGAGCATAGCTGGCGCAGATACGTCAAGCAGGACTGATCCGCGAAGCAAGCGAGGCTGATCTGTGCACAGCGGGCGGCTTTGCGGTGCAAGCCGCTTGCCGCGCTTGACAGCCTGCTTAATACGGACTTTCTGGAACCCATGCGGGACGCGAAGCCGAACAAGGAAAAATCGTTGGGGAAAGCGGCCTCCGGGGACCGTCCGGGCGGCGTTCGCCGGGCGGACGCCGCGCGTATTCCAGGCTCCAGCGTCCACGCCTCGCTGGCCAGCGAAATCGGCCTCAGGATCGTGCGGGGCGACTATCCGCCTGGTACCATCCTGCCCAATGAAGCGAAATGGTCGGAGACCTTCAGCGTCAGCCGCTCGGCGGTGCGCGAGGCGATCAAGATGCTGATGGCCAAGAGCCTTTTGGCCTCACGTCCCAAGATCGGCAGCTGGGTCGAGCCGAAGGAACGCTGGAACCTGCTCGATCGCGATGTGCTTGCCTGGTACGCGACGTCGCCGGATCGCGAAGTGTTCCTCAAGACGGTGCAGGAATTCCGCCACATCATCGAGCCGGAAGCGACCGCGTTTGCCGCCATGCGAAGAACCGACGAGCAGATGGCCGAGATCAGCCTGGCCTGCCGGGAGATGGGAGAGGCGACGAGCCTGCAGGAGCGGACCCGCGCCGACACGCGCTTCCATCTTGCCATCCTGCGGGCTTCGGGCAACGACCTGCTGGTGCCGCTCGGCGTACTGATCGAATCCGCCTTCGATCACCTCTTTGCCTATACGACGCGGGAGATCGACGATCTCAACCACGCGCAGAAGCTGCACGAGGCAATCGAGAAGAACATCCGCCTGCAGCGCCCCGACGCGGCGCGCAATGCAGTGCGCAAACTGCTCGCCAACACAGACGGCGTCATCCGCGCCCGGTAGGGCCGGCCGCCGCTAATCATCCTTGTCACGTCCGAAGGCGCTGCGCAGTTCATCCTTGGCGTCCTCAAGCACTTTTTTGCGCGCGGCAGGCAAGTTCTTGCCGGCGCGGTTGATGTAGAAGTTCAGCATCGACATGGCCGACTGGAACGGCTCGGCCTTGCGCCGGTGGCTGTGTTCGGCGGATCGCTTGAGCGAGGCGGCGATCTTCCTGGCGTCGTCGGATTCGAAGACGTGATCCTCAAGATCCATCGCGTCGCTGTGCTCGGTCACCTCGGCCGACCATTTTTTCCTGGTGGCGGTCATCGCAGGACTCCTCTGCAGGGTGGGTTGCCGGGAAACTCCGCACATCGGCATCGGTTCCGTCCTGGCTCTGGAGCCACGGATTTGCCAGCTGTGGCGCTGCTGCGGCCTGAGAATGCGCCGATAGTGGCGCAAACGGCAGCCGATCTCCGAGACCGCCGACAGGAAACGCCTTGACCCGAACCGACAGCATCCAGCCCGGCCCCGGCATCGACAGCTCCTATGCCTGGATGCGGCTCGCCATCTCGATGCTGCTGGCGACGATCGGCGCCGTCGGCATGTGGGCTGTCGTCGTCGTGCTGCCCGCGGTGCAGGCCGAGTTCGGCGTCGACCGCGCCGCGGCGTCCATGCCTTACACTGCGACCATGGTCGGTTTCGCCGCCGGCAACGTGCTGGTCGGTCGCGCCATCGACCGGATGGGATACTGGATCCCGGCGCTGCTCTCTTCGATCGCGCTTTCCGCCGGGCTGCTGCTGGCGGCGCTGTCGACCTCGATCCTGCAATTCACGCTTGCCCAAGGAGTGCTGATCGGTATCGGCACGTCGGTGATCTTCGGGCCGCTGATCGCCGATATCTCGCACTGGTTCAACCGCCGGCGCGGTGTCGCGGTGACCGCGGCGGCCGCCGGAAACTACCTCGCCGGAGCGATCTGGCCGACCATCATGCCGACACTGATAAAGGCGGAAGGCTGGCGCTTCACCTATGCCGCCATCGGCATCTTCTGTCTGGTGACCATGGTGCCGCTGGTGCTGATGCTGCGGCGCGGTGCCCCAGTTGCGGCTGCCGCCGGTTCGCCCGGAAGCCGGCCGGTGCAGTCGATGCCGCTGTCGCCGGCGGCGTTGCAGGTGCTGCTGGTCGTCGCCGGCCTCGGCTGCTGCGTGGCGATGTCAATGCCGCAAGTGCATATCGTCGCCTATTGCATGGACCTTGGCTACGGAGTCGCACATGGCGCCGACATGCTGTCGATCATGATGGCGGGCGGCGTCGTCAGCCGGCTGGCGTCCGGCTTCCTCGCCGACCGTATCGGCGCGGTGTGGACACTGATGATCGGCTCGGTGCTGCAATGCCTGTCGCTGCTGTTCTACATCCCGTTCGACGGGCTTGCCTCGCTCTATGTGGTGTCGCTGGTGTTCGGCCTGTCGCAAGGCGGTATCGTGCCTTGCTACGCGATCATCGTGCGCGATTACATGCCGGCCAAAGAGGCTGGCCAGCGTATCGGCATCGTCTTGATGGCGACGATCTTCGGCATGGCGATCGGCGGCTGGATGTCGGGCTGGATCTACGATTTGACCGGCTCCTATGCGGCTGCGTTCCTCAACGGCATCGCCTGGAATTTGCTGAACATACTGGCGATCGGGCTGCTGTTGTGGAAGGCACGGCGCAGCGCAGCCGTGATGGCCTGAGCTCTCCGTGCCCAATGGTCCGGGAGCTGCGCGGCTTGACAACCACCCAAGGCTGCGCGACGCCGGAAGATGGGTGGGTGCGGCAACAGGCCGGTTTGGCATGACGATGGTGGCAAAGACCCTGAATATGGTTCCAAAGGCGCTTGGCTGTACAAGCCCGTCGGCAGGAGTGCGTCCTTGACCAAGCCGCGCTCGCGCCGGGGCGGCGGCCGCCCTACCATCGCGGATGTCGCGCGCAAGGCCGGCGTTGGTGCCATCACCGTGTCGCGCGCCCTGCGTGAGCCGGAGCGTGTGTCCGAAGAGCTGCGCCGCCAGATCCAGGCCGCCGTCGACGAACTGGGCTATGTGCCGGACCCGAATGCCCGGGCCCTGGCCTCGGCGCGCGCCGAGGTGTTCGGCGTGCTGGTGCCGTCGCTGACCAACAACGTCTTCGCCGAGGTGGTGCGTGGCATCTATGACAGCCTGTCGGCCAGCCCGTTCCGCATCCAGCTTGGCAACACCCACTATTCCGGCCTTGAGGAAGAGCGGCTGCTGCAGGTGTTCGGTTCGCAACGGCCAGCCGCGCTGATCGTCGCCGGCATCGATCAGACACCGGCTTCGCGAAAGCTGCTGGAAAGTGCCGGCTGCCCTGTGGTGCAAGTCATGGAAACCGGTCCAGATCCCGTCGACATGATGGTCGGCTTCTCGCATCTCGATGGCGGCAGGGCGGCGACCGAGCATCTGATCGAGGCCGGCTATCGCCGCATCGGCTTCATCGGCGCGCGCATGGACCCGCGTTCGCAGCGGCGCCTTGCCGGCTATCGCGCGGCGATGGAGGCCGCGGGCCTGTTCGATCCGCGCCTCGTCACCACTACGCCGGTGCTGTCCAGCGTGTCGCTCGGCCGCGAGATGTTCCGCGATGCGCTGGCCAAGGTGCCGACACTCGACGGTGTCTTCTGCAACAATGACGATATCGCGCTCGGCGTCTTGTTCGAATGCCATCGCGCCTCGATCGCGGTGCCGAAGACGATCGGCATCGTCGGTTTCAACGATCTCGACATGATGCAGGTGGCGTTTCCTTCGGTCACCAGCATCCGCACCCATCGTTATGAGATCGGCCGGCGTGCCGTTGCCATGGCGCTTGCGGCGATCGCCGGCAACAGACCGGAGCAACGGATCGTCGACCTCGGTTTCGAGCTCAAGCGCCGCGAGAGCACGGCGCGTTGAAACGCACAGAAGCGACTGTGCGAATACCGGTTTACACGCCAATTTGGTAGCGCTACCATTTCCTGCAGGCAGGTGCATCAACGACAGGGCGTACCTGTTTATTATACATAAGCGACAACTAATACTTGTTTATTATGGATAATATGATAGTTTTCGTACCGCTGGCGGCGACAAGGGAGGAACCGGGTCGGCCACCACGGGCGGCCAAGGACGCGCATGGCGAGGCGGGAGGTGCCGGTCCATCGCGCGAAAATTCGCGTTGCGAAACGAACAATCTGAACTGCAATCGGGAGGATTATCGATGATCAAGTCACTGGTTGGTGGCGTCGTTGCCGCCACTGCATTCGTCATGCTCAATTCGGCCGCCATGGCCGCCGGACCCGAAATCGTGTCGGGTCCCGCCGCTCAGGCGGATTGTTTCGCGCCGTGGGACGCGGAGACCAAATTCTTCAAATATCCCAAGAAGGAAGGGCCGTTCCGCATCGCCTTCGCCAATGGCTACATCGCCAACACCTGGCGCATCCAGATGGTGCAGACGGCCAAGGCCTACGCCGCACAACCTGAAGTCAAAGCCAAGATCAAGGAATTCAAGGTCGTCTCGACGGGCGAGGACGTGCCGGCACAGATCTCGGCGATCAACAATTTCATCGATTCCGGCTATGACGCCATCGTCACCGACGCCCAGAACCCGACGGCCTTCGGTCCGGTCATCAAGCGCGCCAAGGAAGCCGGCATCGTGCTGGTCGCCTTCGACAACATCCTCGACACCAAGGACGCCATCAACGTCAATGTCGATCAGAAGGGCCTTGGCGAATTGTGGGCCAAGTGGCTGGTCGCCAAGATACCGAACGGCGGCAAGATCCTGGAAGTGCGCGGCGTCGCCGGCACCTCGGTCGACACCGATCGTCACAACGGCATCCACGAGGTCTTCGACGCGTCCGGCAAGAAGTGGGACGTGACCGAAGTCGCCGGCAAATGGGATGACGGCGTGGCACAGAAAGTGACCGCGGATGCGATCGCCACCAACGGTCCGTTCGACGGCATCACCGGGCAGGGCGGCGACACCGGCATCGTGCAGGCGATGATCGACGCCAAGCATCCGTTCGTGCCGTTTGGCGGCGAGACCGAGAACGGCTTCCGCAAGTTCTGCGCCGCGCATTCGGCCGACGGGCTGAAGTGCTCGTCCGCAGGCTCGGGTCCGGCTCAGGTCGCCGTCGCCATCAAGACCGCGATCGCCGCACTCGAAGGCGAGGTTGTGCCACAAGAGGTGAAGCTGCCGCTGGCGATCGCCGAAGACCCGAACTTGAAGGAAGGCACGGATTATTTCCCCAAGGAATCCGATAATTTCTTCGTCGGCAATTCCTTCCCGACCTGCGGCATCAATTTCAGCGCCCAGGAAATCATGGGTCAGACCAAGGAAAACCAGTAAATCATCGCTGGCTGTCGCCTGGCGCCGCGGGTTTTGCGGGGGCGCTTGTCTCAATCCCACAATCGCCCTGGGAGGGCCGATGGACGGTGCGGCTCCGCTCTTTCGTATGGAAGGCATATCCAAGCGCTATGGCGGCGTACGTGCGCTGGAGAAGGCCGAGCTTGTCGTCGAAGCCGGCAGCATCCACGCCATTCTCGGTGAAAACGGCGCCGGCAAATCGACGCTGATCAAGGTCATGGCAGGTGTCGTGGCGCCCGATGAGGGCCGCATGACGCTGGACGGGCGCGAGGCGACCTTCGCTTCTCCGGGGGCCGCCAACAAGGCCGGCATCGTCTGCATCTTCCAGGAACTGTCGCTGGTCCCTGAGCTCAGCGTGGCCGACAACATCGTCATTTCCGATCCGCCCAAACGCTTCGGCATGATCGACCGCAAGGCGCAGCGCCGCATCGCCGAAGAAGCACTTGCTCGCGCCGGCGCAGCCGACATCCACCCGCTGGCGCTGGTCAAGGACCTGCCATTGTCGCGCCGCCAGATGGTCGAGATCGCCAAGGCTTTGGCACGCAAGCCGCGCATCCTCATCCTCGACGAAGCGACCTCCGCGCTGACCGCCGCGGATGTCTCGAATATCTTCGCGGTGCTGAAGCGGCTGCGCTCGGAAGGGCTGGCGCTGCTTTACATCTCGCACCGCATGAACGAGATCGCCGAACTGGCGGATCAGTGCACGGTGTTCCGCAACGGCCGCAATGTCGCCAGCTATGCAGCCGGCTCGAAGAGCGACAATGAGGTGGTCGAACTGATGATCGGCCGCGAATACAGCCATATCTTTCCGCCCAAGCCGGCGGCCGTGCCTGCCACCGCGGCCCCCAGGCTCGAGGCCCGCAAGCTCTCATGGGCCGACCGGCTGCACGATATCTCGCTGACCGTCAGGGCAGGTGAGGTGGTCGGCCTTGGCGGCCTCGACGGCCAGGGCCAGCGTGAATTGCTGCTCGCCTTCTTCGGCGTGCTGCGGGGCCTCAGCGGCCAGATCCTGATCGACGGCAAGTCTGTCTCGATCACCAGTCCATCCGTTGCGCGCGACGACGGCATCGGCATGGCGCTCATTCCCGAGGACCGCAAGACCGAAGGGCTGATGCTGCCGATGACGGTGCGCGAGAACCTGTCGTTCGCGGCGCTCGACCGGCTGTCGAAAGCCGGCATCATCGATCGCGCCGCCGAGCAGCGGCTGATCGACGACATGGTCGGCCTCTTGGCGATCAAGACGGCGGGCCTCGACATTCCGGTCGGCGCGCTTTCGGGCGGCAACCAGCAGAAAGTGGTCATCGCCAAATGGCTGATGCGCCAGCCGCGCATCATCCTGCTCAACGATCCGACGCGTGGCATCGACGTCGGCACCAAGCAGGAGTTGTACCAGCTGATGCGCAAATTGGCCGACGCGGGTGCGGCGATCCTGTTCTACTCGACCGATTATGACGAACTGATCGGCTGCTGCGACCGCGTGCTGGTGCTCTATGACGGGGCGGTCAAGCGCGAGTTGGTCGGTGCCGAGATCACCGAACGGGCGCTGATATCAAGCGCGCTCAACATCCATGGCGAGGAGAGCCCAGTGGGCCTGGGAGCAAGCGCGTGAAAGATTGGCGCTACTGGCTGGCCGAGCAGCGCGGAACGCTGCTGGCGTTCGGCATCTTCATCGTCATGTTCGTCATCTACACCTCGAACCATCCGGCGGGCTTCACCGCCAATGTCGTGCAGACGGCGTCGAACAAGGGTGTGCTGCTCGCCTTTGTCGCCATGGCGCAGACGCTGGTGGTGATCACCGCCGGCATCGACCTGTCCGTCGGCATGATCTTCCTTTTGACCAACTGCCTGGCCTCCTGGCTGGTGGTCGGCACGCCGATGCAGACGACGCTCGGTGTCATCGCCGTGCTGGCGGTAGGGCTGCTGTGCGGCGCGATCAACGGCGCCATCGTCATCTATGGCCGATTGCAGCCGATCGTCGCCACCATTGCCACGGGGGCCGTCTATTACGGCATCGGCCTTTTGCTGCGGCCATTCCCGGGCGGCTCGGTCAATGAGGATCTGGCCGATGCGCTGACCGGCCGTGTGTTTGGCGTGGTGCCGGCGAGCCTGGTCGTCCTGCTGGCCGTCGTGCTGGTGATCTGGGTGCCGTTCAGCCGCTCGGTGCTCGGCCGCGCCGCCTACGCGGCAGGCTCATCGGAGACGGCGGCCTACATGTCGGGTGTGCCGATCCGGCGCGGCAAGTTCGCCGCCTACACGCTGGCCGGCCTGCTGGCGGCGATCGGCGGACTGTTCCTGACCTTCTTCACCTATACGGGTGAAGCGGCCTATGCCAGCGGCAACTCCTACACGCTGTTTTCGATCGCCGCCGTGGTGCTCGGCGGCGTTTCGCTGTTCGGCGGCAAGGGCAGCGCGATCGGCGCCATCTTCGGCGCACTGGCCTTCCGCACCATCGGCGACCTGTTGTTCGTCTTCGATTTCGATCCGCTCTGGCAGCCGCTGTTCCAGGGCGTTATCCTGCTGGTCGCCGTCAGCCTCGGCGCCTTCGCCCTGTTTCGGGTCCGCAACCGGCTGGAGTGGTTCCTGTGAGCGAAACGACGCTTGGCGGCATTGCCGGCCGCATGCCCAGATTCATCCGCCGTGCCGATCCGGCGGTGCTGACGGCCTTTGCCTGCATCGTTCTCTTGCTGTTCCTGGGCAGCCTCTATTCCAGAAGCTTCCTGTCGCCTGAATATCTTCTGCAGCAGCTCAAGGTGGCTTCATTCCTCGGCGTCATCGCCACCGGGATGATGCTGGTCATCCTGCTCGGTCAGATCGACCTGTCGGTGCCGTGGGCGGTGGCGGCGGGCGCCATGATGGCCTGCGCTGCGGCGGCGTACGGCCCGGTCGGCGTGGCGCTGGCCATTCCGTTCGGTATTTTCTGCGGCATGCTGATCGGCGTCGTCAACGGCATCGGCGTCGCCTATCTGCGCATCCCCTCGATGATCATCACATTGGCCACCAACGCCGTCGCGCAAGGGCTGATGGTGGTCTACACCGGCGGCTTCTCGCCGCAGGATTCGGCGACGGGCGCGATGCGCTACCTGGCGACCGGCTTCGCCATTCCGGGCGTGCCCAACGCGGTCATCATCTGGGCGCTGATCGGAGCCGCGATGGTGTTCGTGCTGACCCGTACCAGCTTCGGCCGCACCGTCTACGGCATCGGCAACCGCGAGCGCGCGGCCTATCTCTCCGGCATCGATACGCGGCGCGTGGTGATGATCGCCTTCGCCGTCTCCGGCGGGCTCTCGGCTTTCGGCGGCGTGCTTCTGGCGGGCTATGCCTCCAAGGCGGCGCAGTCGATGGGCGACGCTTATCTGCTGCCGTCGATCGCCGCGGTGGTGCTTGGCGGCACCTCGATCCTGGGCGGACGCGGCTCTTATCTCGGCACTGTCGCCGGTGTCATCCTCATCACGCTGCTGCAGTCCATCCTCTCCGTCATGCAGATGCCGGAGGCGGGGCGGCAGATCATCTACGGTGTCGTCATCGTCGCCATGCTGCTGCTCTACGGCCGCGCGCCGGCAAGCCGCTGACAGTGGATGAAAAGGCAGCACAGGCGCCAGCGGGCGCTCCCGGCTCGGTGTCTCCGGCCATCGTGGTGATGGGCGTCGCCGGCTGCGGCAAGTCGGCCGTCGGTATTGCGCTGGCGGCCGCGCTGCGCGTTACCTTCATCGAGGGCGACAGGCTGCACCCGCCGGAAAACGTCGCACGCATGGCAAGCGGCGAACCCCTTACCGATCAACTGCGCGAAGGCTGGCTCAACGCGATCGGCGAGCGCATCGCGGAGTCGGTGGGCGGCCGACAGGGCGTGGTTGCCGCCTGCTCGGCACTGAAGCGCAGCTACCGCGAACGGTTGAGCGGCTTCTGCCCGGAAATCGTCTTCCTCTATCTGGAGATCGACCCTGCCACGGCCAGGCAGCGTGTCGGCAACCGCAAGGGCCATTTCATGCCGGCAAGCCTGGTCGACAGCCAGTTCGCCATCCTCGAGCCGCCGGCAGTGGAGGAGCGGGCCTTGTCGCTCGATGCGACGCGCCCGGTCGGTGAGCTCGTCGCTGCCGCGGTCCGACTGATACGCCGGTCATGAACTTTCATCGTCAGTGCCGATGCCGGTGCTGTCCTGGGCCTCGGTCAGCCGCTGCCGGCGGGATCACGTCAGCATCTGCTCGGGGTAGAGCCTCAGCGCCTCCAGCAGGCGGTCATGCTTGAGCAGGATGTAGTGCGCCTGCACGGCCATGTTCTTGGCGCCATCCCTGGCGGTGTCCGTTGCCGGGGTGACAGACGCCTCCGGCGCCAGCGCGGGGCTGAGCACGGCCCGGTACTCATGTCCGTGCTTGAGCCGGCGCCCGCGACGCCGGACCGCCGATCGGCAGACACAACTTCAGAAATGTTGATTTCGAGGGTCGGACGAAGATATTCGTGTCGCTATTCCATATATGGCGTCAGCACATCTTCGATCCATTTCATGAATGCGCGGACTCGGCGCGACAGATTGCTCCGATGCGCAACGACGAGGGACACGGCGAGCGCCCGGCGACGAAAATCGGGTATGATCTCGACAAGCGCTCCACTCTCCAAGTATCGGCCAATGCCCAAGAGTGGCGCCTGAATCACACCAAGGCCGGCGAGGGCGGCGGCTTCGTAGGTCTGCGCGCTGTTGACGTGTAGCCCACCTGGCAACTGAAGCGTCGCGTAGCTGTCGCCGTCCGGATATTCCCATCCATAGGGTCTCGCGCCCAGCACCGTCGAAAAGTGAATTGTCCTATGTTCCTGACGCTGGAGATCTTCCAGCGACCGAGGGACGCCATGGCGCGCCAGATAGGCGGGGCTGGCAGCGTTGGCCATGCGCAACAGGCCCAGTGGGCGGGCAATCAGCGTCTCGTCCCGAATGGGTCCAAGCCGCAATACACAATCGAACCCCTCTTGAACCAGATCGACTTGCCGATCCGTACTCGACACCTCCAGCTCCAACTCGGGGTGCGCCGCCATGAAATCCGGCAAGGCCGGCACGATCGTTGTGCGCGCCACTTCGGTTGGAAGGTCGACCCGCAAACGCCCGCGAAGTGCCACGCGATCGCCGGCGAACATCGAGTGCAGATCATCGACTTCAGCAAGCAGATCGCGGGCACGGGCATGAAATGCGCGTCCGTCTTCCGTCAACCGCACGCTGCGCGTCGTCCGGTGCAGGAGCCTGACACCGAGATCTTCTTCCAGCTTCCGGACCGCCGTTGAGGCTCTCCCCTTTTGGATGCCCAGGCTGTCGGCTGCGCGGGTGAAGCTCCCCATTTCCGCTACCGTTATGAAAATGAGGATGGGTTCGAGATTTTGCATTTTCGTGCCCCGGTATTGTTTCCCGAAAAGAGAACAGTCGGTTCATTTCCTCGGTGTTTATCACGTCTTGGGGGCACAGTAAGCTTGGAACATGGGATCTTCCCAATGGAGAATGACAAGTGTCGGAAACCGTAAACCTGCATCAGACACCTGAAACTATGACCTTGCATCGCGCCCTGTGGGCCGGCCGGATAATGAGCGCGTTTGTCGTTATCGCTTTGATGGCAGACGGCACTGTTCAGCTTTTCGCGCCGGCACGGATCGCGAGCATGTTGCAGGAAACCGGGTTCGCGATGGACCTGACCCGTGTCGTGGGTCCGATCATACTCGCCTGCGCCATCCTCTATGCCATCCCGGTCACCGCCGTCCTCGGCGCGATCCTGGTGACTGGCTTTCTGGGAGGTGCCATCTGCGCCCATCTCCGCATCGGTGAGTTGGGGTCGCCGCCGGAAATCATTTCCCTGCTTCTGGGCGCGATGACCTGGGGCGGCCTCTATCTGCGCGATCCGCGTATCCGGGCCATTCTGCCGCTCATCCATTGAACCAACAGGGGCAGCTCTGTCCCTAAACATCAGGAGAAAACACATGTTCTTAGTAATGGGAATCACGGGAAACGTGGGCGGCGCGACGGCAAGGCATTTGCTAGCGCAAGGCAAGAAGGTGCGCGCGCTGGTCCGCGACCGCGAGAAGGCATTGAGCTGGGCGAACCGGGGCGTGGAGCTCGTTGACGGCGATTGGAACGATTCGGCAGCCATCGAGCGAGCGCTCGAAGGCGTCGAAGGCGCGTTCGTCATGCTGCCCCCTGTCTGGGCGCCTTCGCCCGATTACAAGGAAGCAAAGGGCGTGATTGCAAGCTATGTCGAGGCGCTCACCAAGACAGCGCCGCCGCGAGTGGTTGCGCTTTCGTCTATGGGGGCGAACAGAACCAGCGGGCACGGGGTAATCGCGGCCTTGTCCCTTCTGGAGCAAGGTTTTCGCGACCTGACATCGCCAGTTGCTTTTGTGCGCGCAGGCGGATTCTTCGAGAATTTTCTTTTCGGGTTGCAGGTCGCGCAGGGCGGAACGCTGCCGGCTTTCTACAATCCGACAAACCGGAAATCGACAATGGTCGCGACGAACGACATCGGCGCGGAATTCGCAACGCTTTTGACCGGGCCAATGTGGTCAGGGCAGCGCATCGTCGAGCTTGGTTCGATGGTCAGCGCGGACGACGTCGCCGAGCAATTGGGCGAAGTCCTGAATCTCGACGTGAAAGCCTTTGCAATCCCGCGTGCGGGGTGGGCGGAAGCGCTCGAGCAATTCGGCATCCCGAAGGGCCACAGCGGACCTGCCGAAGAAATGTACGAGGCCGTGAATGCGGGATGGATGGACCTCGGTGTGGCGGGTACGGAGCACGTGGCGGGTACGACGTCCGCACGCGATGTATTCGAGGCTGCGTCCAATTTGAACGGGTAGGCCAAACTGTATGGGGTTCTCCTGTGATTTCAGGTCTTCGCAACCCGGGATTTGGAGAACTCCCTCTTCAATGGAAGAATCTCATGTCTGTCTGAGCGCGGTCAGCTTGCAGTCGGTGGTTTAGATCTGCGACGTCAGCTCGACCGGAAAATCGTCATTGTCCGCATCGCGCATGGCGGCGAGGCTGCGATTGTCCAGCACCTCGGCGATAGCCTGCCGCACCTCCAGCATCATGTGGCGGACCTGGCAGGTCGCCTCGTCGCAATCCTCGCAGCGCTGATACTGCGTGCGGCTGGCGCAAGGGATCGGCGCCAGCGGCCCGTCAAGCACGCGCACGACATGGCCGATCTTGATTTCGGAGGCCAACCGGGCAAGGCGGTAGCCGCCTTCCTTGCCTTTGCGGCTCTGGACGAAGCCGGCATTGCGCAACTCGCCCAGGATGGCATCGAGGAATTTCTTCGGGATATTATTGGCCACAGCGATGTCATTGACGAAGGCCAATTGGCCGGCCGGCAGGCCAGACAGATGCACGAGGGCCTTGAGGCCGTATTTGCCTTTTTTTGTCAGCATGCCCAGATCAACCCATAAAAGCCCCAACCACTCGCATCTGCCGACTGTTTGTGTGCAAATAATGACGTCTTCGCCCTGCGATGATGTTTCGCAAACAGCCACCAAATTGCACGTTAGGCATAAACGCGTTGATTCTTTGTAACGTTTTGCACTGAGAAGGCGGATATTCTGCTGATAACCAGGTTTTCGGCGTTCAAAAACGAAAAAAGCCGGCAGGGCGCCGGCTTTTCCGTCTACTCCGCAGATATCGCGGCCTTCAGCGGCTGCCGTAGGTCTGGTCGAGCAGGCCGCCAGCGGCGAAATGCTCTTTCTGTACTTTGTCCCAGCCGCCGAAGACGTCTTCCACCGTCAGCAGCCGGATATCGGGGAAATCGACCTTGTATTTTGCCGCCACAGCGGCGTCGCGGGCTCTGAGGCCGTTGCGGGCGGCGATGTCCTGGCCCTCCGGCGTGTAGAGGAAGTCGAGATAGGTCTTGGCCAGATCGCGCGTGCCGTGCTCGTCGGCAACCTTGTCGACGATCGCGACGGGGAATTCGGCCAGCAGGCTGACCGAAGGCGTGACCTGCTCGAACTTGCCGTCGCCATACTCCTTGCGAATGCCGCGCGTCTCCGACTCGAAGGTGATCAGCACATCACCGATCTCGCGCTGCACGAAGGTGGTGGTCGCGGCGCGGCCGCCGGTGTCGAAAATCGGCACGTTGTTGAACAGCTTGGTGATGAACTCCTTCACCTTGGCGTCGTCGCCCTTGAAGGCCTCCTTGGCGTAGGCGGTGGCCGCCAGATAGGTGTAGCGCGCATTGCCGGAGGTTTTCGGATTGGGGAAGATCACCTGCACGTCGTCGCGCACGAGATCGTTCCAGTCCTTGATATGCTTGGGGTTGCCGGCGCGTACCAGGAAGGACGGCAGCGAATAG
Organism: Mesorhizobium sp. M0239; assembly: GCF_040321815.1. NCBI lineage: Bacteria > Pseudomonadati > Pseudomonadota > Alphaproteobacteria > Hyphomicrobiales > Phyllobacteriaceae > Mesorhizobium > Mesorhizobium sp. M0239. The sequence goes on along the minus strand of NZ_JAMYSG010000012.1, from coordinate 178,104 downwards.
AAGGGCGAGGCGTTGTCGGGAAAGTTCTTCTGCCAGTCTGCCGACACGAGGTCCTTCTTGACCAGGAAGTCGATGTCGGTGACCTGGTTGAAGGTAACGACATCGGCGCCAAGGCCCTCGGCGATGGCGCGCGCCTGCGCCGAAGTGCCGGCATGCGACTGGTCGACGGTGACGCCCGGATGCTGAGCGATGAAAGCCTTGTTGACCTGCACGAACAGTTCGCGGCCGACATCATAGGATGCGTTGAGCAGTTTGTCAGCCGACCAGGCCGGGGAGGATGCGAGGAACAGGCCGGCGACGGTGGCAAGCCCGAGGAAAAATCGCTTCATGAAAACAGGCTCCGATGCAATGTGTTTATGGTCGGACCATAGCCGGGGTGCGTGGTGTGCGACGAGGCATGGGTCCGGGGATCAATGCATCGCTTCTAGAAAACCTATCCCCGGAATAGAAGGTTCGTAGTTTTTTCTTTCAAGTGCGACTTCGCCTCGGTGGACGCCGATCGTTCCAATTCGTTTGACTGTTCCGAAAAAAGATACACATTGTGTATGCAGGTGTGCTACGGGAGCGACAAGGAGCGCTGCCATGACAAAGACCACACCCGAGACCCACGCCAAGCCTGTCAATCTGCGCATCCGAGAGGATGTGCGCATATTGATCGACCGTGCTGCGAAAATACGCGGGAAGACCCGCTCCGACTTTATGATCGATGCTGCATATCGTGCGGCCGAGGACACGCTGCTCGACCAGGCACTGATCAAGGTGGATCCCGAGAGCTATCGGCACTATCTCGACATCCTCGATGAGACGCCAAGCGGTGAAGGTTTTGCACGCCTTATGAACGTGCCCAGGCCGTGGCAGGGATGATACTATCGGCGCCCGCGCCTCTGGCCGAAAATCACGATCTCGACCTTTTTCGAAGCGGGACGGAAAGTCTCGACCAATGGCTTCGCCTGAGGGCGCGAGCCAACCAGGTCAGCGGCGCGTCGCGTACCTATGTGGTGGCGGAAGACGCGCGCGTTGTCGGTTATTCCTGCCTCTCTTCGGGCGGGCTTGATCTCGCGCAGGCACCCGGCGCCATTCGTCGCAACATGCCTGATCCCATTCCGATGGTCGTGCTCGGGCGTCTTGCCGTCGACGCGGGCTGGCAAGGCAAGGGGCTGGGTGCCGCGCTGCTGCAAGACGCCGTTTTACGGGCAGGTCGCGCCGCGACGATCCTCGGGATTCGCGGGATATTTGTTCATGCCATATCGGATGAGGCGAAAGCCTTTTACGAACACTACGGTTTTGCGGCTTCGCCGAAAAACCCAATGACCTTGGTGCTGTCGCTGAAAGGCGTGACGAAAGGATAGTCGTGTCGCTCGAAGCATGAATTAAGCCGACCGCCATCAGACCGAAACGTTCCGGGGTGCGATGGCAGGCGATGTCTCCTGTGCCGAGTTTTCCCGGGCCTTGCACCGTGGCGCTGTTTGGCATATACAAATGGCATATACAAAAGAGCTGCAACATGCCCCAGAACCGTCATTCAACAACGCCGCCCAAGGAGGCGAAGCTGTTTCGCAACAACCGCAGCCAGGCGGTGCGCATTCCTGTCGAGTTCGAGCTTCCCGGCGAAAAAGTCCTGATCAGCCGGGAAGGCGATCGTCTTGTCATCGAGCCGGTTCGCAAACCTGGCCTCACCGCGTTGCTCGCCCAGTGGGCGAAAGAGCCGCCGCTCGATCCTGAAGACGACTTCCCCGAGATCGACGACACGCCAGTCAAATCCGAGGACATTTTCTAGATGCGGTTCATGCTGGATACGAACATCATCAGCGACATGATCCGAAACCCGGCTGGCAAGGCCGCGAGGGCAATGTCGCGCGAGGGAGATGACGCGGTTTGCACCAGCATCGTGGTCGCCTCGGAATTGCGATATGGCTGCGCCAGGAAGGGATCGGCCAAGCTGCTCAAGAAGGTTGAAGACTTGCTGGCCGAGATTCCTGTCTTGCCGCTCGATGTGCCGGTGGATGCCGAGTATGGCGGACTTCGCGCCGAGCTTGAAGCGGCAGGCCAGACCATTGGCCACAACGATCTTTTTATTGCCGCTCATGCCTGTGCATTGGGCGCCACGCTGGTGACCGCCAACACGGGCGAGTTCAACCGGATCAAAGGCCTGAAGGTCGAGAACTGGCTGGCGTAGCCCTCGACCAGAGGATCAAGCCGCCGGAAAAAGTTTCCAGCGTCCGGGGCGAAACGCCACCCGGCTTTTCTGCGCCGCGGGGTGGTCGACGGGCAGTTCGATTTCGACCCGCTGGCGCTCTCCGCCGATCTCAAGCTCGACCCGGCGCGTGCCGGCGACGCGGCGGCTGGCGGCGACCGTGCCGGCGATACAGCCGCTGCAGCCGTCCAGCAGTTCGACATCATGCGGGCGGAAATAGAGCGTCGCATCGCCCGAGGGCTCGTTGGGCGCGGCAATCCCGATCGGACGGTCGGCGAGCCAGATCTCGCCATTCTCGACCTTGACGGGAAGCGAGCTTGATTCACCGATGAAGCCATAGACGAAGGGCGAGTTCGGCGTGTCGTAGATATCGTCGGCGGTGCCGACCTGCTCGATGCGGCCCTGGCTCATCACCACGACGCGGTCGGCAAGCTCCAGCGCCTCTTCCTGGTCGTGGGTGACGAAGACGGTGGTATGGCCGGTGGCGTCATGGATTTCGCGCAGCCAGCGGCGCAATTCCCGGCGCACCTGCGCGTCAAGCGCGCCGAACGGCTCGTCGAGCAGCAGCACCTTGGGCTCGATCGCCATGGCGCGCGCCAGCGCCACGCGCTGCCTCTGGCCGCCGGAGAGCTGCGCCGGATAGCGCTTTTCGAGCCCTGAAAGCTGGACGAGGTCCAGAAGCTCGGAGGCGCGACGGCGGATCTCCTGCGCCGGCGGGCGCGACGGTCCGTGCCGGACCTTCAGGCCGAAGCCGATATTGTCCGCCACCGTCATATGCCGGAACAGCGCATAGTGCTGGAAGACAAAGCCGACATTGCGCTCCTGGATCGACTTGTGCGAGGCGTCCTCGTCGCCGAAGAATATCTTTCCCCGTGTCGGCCGCTCCAGCCCGGCAATCAGCCTGAGCAGCGTCGTCTTGCCGGAACCGGACGGTCCCAGCAACGCGATCAGTTCGCCCGACTTGATGTCGAGCGAGACGTCGTGAAGCGCCGGAAACCGGTCAAACTCCTTGCGCACGTTGGCAACGCGAACTTCCATAGTGGTCCCTTTGTCAGTGCCCGCGTGTTGCGGCGATCTCGGCGCCGTAGCGCATCTCGAGAAGTGTTTTCAAGACCAGCGTGACGAGCGCCAGGCCCGCAAGCAATGAAGCGACGGCGAAGGCACCGACGGCGTTGTACTCGTTGTAGAGGATTTCGACATGCAGCGGCATGGTGTTGGTCAGGCCGCGTATGTGACCCGACACCACCGATACCGCGCCGAACTCGCCCATGGCACGCGCATTGCACAGGAGCACGCCGTAGAGCAGCCCCCATTTGACGTTGGGCAAGGTCACGTACCAGAAGGTCTGCCAGCCATTGGCGCCGAGCGAAAGCGCTGCCTCCTCGTCGCCATTGCCTTGTTCCTGCATCAGCGGGATCAACTCGCGGGCGACGAAGGGGAAGGTGACGAAGATTGTGGCCAGCACGATGCCCGGCACGGCAAACAGGATGACGATGCCATGCGCTTTCAGCCAGGTGCCGAGCAGCCCTTGGGCGCCGAACAGAAGCACATAAACGAGGCCCGATATGACCGGCGAGACCGAGAAGGGGAGGTCGATCAGCGTGGTCAGGAAGGCCTTGCCCTTGAACTCGAACTTGGCGATCGCCCAGGCGGCGGAGATGCCGAAGACGATGTTGAGCGGCACCGAGATCGCCGCCACCAGCAGCGTCAGCCGGATCGCCGAGCGGGTGTCGGCACTGCCGAGCGCTTCGGTGTAGGCACCGATGCCCTTGGCGAAGGCTTCGTTGAAGACGATGATCAGCGGCAAGAGCAGGAAAATGCCGAGGAAGGCGAAGGCGACGGCCATCAGAGCCAGGCGCGCAGGGCGGCTTTCCGTGACCGCCGCCGACTGGCTTTCATGATGCGGTTCGTAGGATTTGATCTCCGGGTCAGCCATAGCGCTTGCGGCTCCATGACTGTGCGAGGTTGACGACCAAAAGCATGATGAACGACAAAGCGAGCATGATCGCCGCGATCGCGGTTGCCGCCGGATAATTGTATTCCTCCAACCGAATAACGATCAGCAGCGGTGCGATTTCTGATTTGTAGGGCAAGTTGCCGGCGATGAAGATGACCGAGCCATATTCGCCGACGCCACGCGCGAAGGCGAGCGCGAAGCCGGTGACGATGGCCGGCGCCAGGCCCGGAAACAGGATGCGGGTGATGATCTGGAAGCGATTGGCGCCAAGCGTGGCGGCGGCTTCCTCCACTTCCTTGTCGATCTCCTCCATGATCGGCTGCACGGTGCGCACGACGAAGGGCAGGCCAATGAAGATCAGCGCGATGACGATACCGAGCGGCGTATAGGCTACCTTGATGCCGAGCGGCATCAGCAATTTGCCGATCCAGCCGTTCGGCGCGTAGAGCGTGGTCAGCGCGATGCCGGCCACAGCCGTCGGCAGGGCGAAGGGCAGGTCGACCATGGCATCGACGATGCGGCGGCCGGGGAAGCGGTAGCGCACCAGCACCCATGCGACCAGCGTGCCGAAGACGACGTTGACCGCAGCTGCGACGAAGGCGGTGCCGAAGCTGATTCTCAGCGCATTGATGGTGCGGCGATCGGTGGCGATCGCCCAGAATTCAGGCCAGCCAAGGGCGGCCGAGCGCCAGAGCAGCCCGGATAGCGGGATGAGGATAATGAGGGTGAGGTAGGCAAGCGAGAAGCCGAGCGTCAATCCGAAACCCGGAATTACGCTCGGCTGCCTGAATCGCCACCCCGCCTGGGCGGGTGCTGTGGTCATGTCGTCCTGAATATCGACTGCTTACTGGGGCTTGTAGATCTGGTCGAATATACCACCATCGCCGAAATGATAAGGCTGTGCTTTTTTCCAGCCACCAAACTGTGGATCGTCGATGGTTACGAGCTTGATCGGCGGCAGCTTGGCGAGGTCTTCGGCCGGCACCAGATCGGGCTTGGCAGGACGATAATGGTTCTTGGCGATGATCGTCTGCGCTTCTTTGGAATAGAGCCAGCTCAGATAGGCTTCGGCGACCTTGCGCGTGCCCTTGGCATCGACATTGGCGTCGACCACCGCCACCGGCGGTTCTGCCAGGATCGAGGTCGGCGGGTAGACGATGTCGAAATTGTCGGCACCGAACTCGTCGAGCGCCAGATAGGCCTCGTTTTCCCAGGCGATAAGCACATCGCCCAAGCCCTTTTGCGCGAAGGTCACGGTCGAGCCGCGCGCGCCGGTGTCGAGCACCGGGGCATTGGCGTAGAGCTTGCCGACGAACTCCTTGGTCTTGGCCTCGTCGCCGCCGTCATTGGCGTTAGCGTAGGCCCAGGCGGCGAGATAGTTCCAGCGCGCGCCGCCGGAGGTTTTAGGATTAGGCGTAATCACCTGGACACCGTCCTTGACGAGGTCGCTCCAGTCGTGAATGCCTTTGGGATTGCCCTTGCGAACGAGGAAGATGATGGTCGAGGTGTAAGGCGCTGAATTGTTTTCGAATTTGGTGCGCCAGTCCGGATTGATCTTCTTCGCCTTCGAGACGATGGCATTGATGTCGCCTTCAAGTGCCAGCGTCACCACATCGGCGTCGAGGCCATCGATCACGGCGCGGGCCTGGGCGCCCGATCCGCCATGCGACTGCTGGACGGTGACCGTCTCTCCGGTCTCGGCCTTCCAATGCGCGACGAAAGCTTCGTCATAGGCCTTGTAGAGCTCGCGTGTCGGATCGTAGGACACGTTGAGAATGGTGGTATCGGCAAACGCGAAACCGAGCGTGCCGAACTGGACAGATGTGGCGACCAGTGCGCCGAGCAGTTTCCTGAAATGAGGTTTGGTCATTTCTGCCTCCGTTGAACCCGCGCCAAATCTACCGAATTGGTAGAAATTAGATGCATTCAATGTTGCCTTTTTTGCCCCTCTTGAGAAAATGTTCGACGCCATTTCGCCGTTAGGAGAAATATTTTCCTCTTGCGGCCAAAGGAAGAATCCATGGCCCGGCCACTCAGCCTATCTAGCAAGGGGCGGTGCCGAGGCAAGGTGTGGAATTTGGTCCGGTGCATCAATCGGCGGTGATGGGAAAGTCGAAACGCTGTCTGGCGAACGGTTCGCTTTTCAGCGTGAAGTGCCACCATTCCCTTGCATAGTTCTTGAAGCCGCCAGCGCGCATGGCGTCGACAAGCATCTTGCGGTTTGCCGCCGCTTCACTGGCAAGGCCGCGGTGGGCGGTTTCGCTCATCGGATCAAAGCAGTCGAAGCCGGTGCCGAAATCGAGCGTGTCGGCATCAACCGCGCCACAGGCCGGGTTGGGGCTGGACCTGCGGTCCGTCCGGGCGATGGCGACGTCGACGGTCGAGCCTCGTGAATGGGTCGACAGCTCTCCGACATAGCCGTTGGCGATCAGGTCGCTGCGCCTGACCTTCGGATACCATTGCGGATCGGGCGGCCCGCCCTCGCGCGTCCATTCATTCATGTCGGCGACGGCGCGGGCAGGGCGGTAGCAATCGAACAACACCAGGGTCAAGCCTTTGGCGGCGATCGCTTTCTGGACGGCGGACAGTGCCTTTGCCGCCTGCCCAGTGAGGATGCAGGCCGGGGCGTCATAGCCGTCCACCTTGCGATGCAGGAAATTATCCGATCCGGCGTAGCGTATGTCCTGGCGGATCGAGGGATCGACATCGGCGAGCCGGACAAAGCCGGCGGGCAGGGCATCGGCCAAAGCGGGGAGTGTGGTTGCCGCGATAAGGATTGTTGCTGCCAGTGCTGAGGCTGCTGACGATAGAAGATGGCGCGAGGCACCCCCCTCTGCCCTGCCGGGCATCTCCCCCGCAAGGGGGGAGATTGGCAGCTTTGCCGTTGCGTATTGTCTTTGACAGTTGGCGAAAGCGGAAAGGACATCCGATCTCCCTCCTTGCGGGGGAGATGGCCGGCAGGCCAGAGGGGGGTGCCTCGGAACAGGCATGGGGTGAGTATCCTGCTATCCGCTGAGCCTGTGGAAAGCCAATTCCATGAATCGCTTCTTGGCGCGATCTATTCGACAAACACCTTCACACTCGCCGCACGCCCCGCGGCGTCGATGACGGTCAGCGTCGAATAGCCGGCGCCGTCGGGCTGCCAGGTCGCGGTGCGGCGACGATCGATGCCTACCAGCGGCTTGCCGTTGGCGAGCCAGCGGAACGGCGCCCGGCCGCCTTGCAGCTTCAGCACCAGTGGCGAGGCGTCGGCCGAATTGGTGCCGAGATCGACGCGGGCGCCGTCGGGCGGGAAGATGATGGTCGGTGCGGGTTCGGTCACTGTCGCCTGCACCAGTCCGTCCGGCCCGGCGCCGAAGCGGGCGAGGGTCACCGGGAGGTCCTCGCGCCTGGGGCTGAACACGCCGGGCGGCTTGCCCGGCAAGGGGACGGTGGCGAGGCCCGAGCGGACAAAACCCTCGAAGAGGATGGGAGCCGCCGAGACATAGCCGGATAGGCCGGGCACCGCGCCGGCGTCGGGGCGGCCGACCCAGACACCGAGCACATAGCGGCCGTCGAAGCCTACCGACCAGGCGTCGCGATAGCCGTAGGAGGTGCCGGTCTTGTAGGCGATGCCGCGCTGCAAGGCACCCTCGGGCGGCTTGACGCCCGACAATATGTCGATGATCTGCCAGTTGGCCTGACCGTCGAGGATGGTGGCGCTGGTGCGCTCGGCATTGGCAGGCTCGGTGCCATCATGCAGCGTGTGCGTCTTGCCGCCATTGGCGAGCCCTGTGTAGAGCTGGACGAGGTCGCGCAATGTCACCCCGACGCCGCCAAGACCGATGGCCAGGCCCGGGGCTTCGTTGACCGGCAGTATGGGGCTGACGCCGGCCTGGCGGAAGCGCGCCATCAGCCGCGTTGGCCCGACCGCGTCGAGCACGCGGATCGCCGGCACATTGAGCGACAATTGCAGCGCTTGCCGGATGCTGACATCGCCCTGGTAGCCCATATCGAAATTCTTCGGTCGGTAGCCGGAGAAATCGACGGGGCTGTCGTCGATCAGCGTTTCCTGCGCCACGAGGCCCTGTTCGAAGGCCAGACCGTAGATGAAGGGCTTCAGCGTCGAGCCGGGCGAGCGGACGATCTTTGTCATGTCGATCCAGCCGGAGCGGCTGGCGTCGAAGAAATTGGCCGAGCCGACTTCGCCAAGGATGTCGCCGGTGCGGGAGTCGGCCAGCACCATAGCGACCGACAGGCGAGGGCCGAGCTTGGTGGCCGCGTCCCTCGCCACCTGTTCCAGCCCCTCCTGGACGCTCTTGCGGATCGTCAGCCGCAAGGGCTGGCCGGGGACGGCCTTGGGCAACATCGCATAGGCGGCGTGCGCGGCGAGCGCCGGCAGCGTGCGGCGCAGGTCCGAGACATCGTCGAGGGCGGCCCGTGCGGCCTCGCGCTCGCCGAGCAGGCGGGAGGAGACCATTCGGGTCAGCACCCGGTCGCGGGCGGCGTGGGCGATCTTCAAATTGCGGTCGGGCCGGCGCTTTTCCGGCAATTGCGGCAGAGCGACGAGCAGGGCGGATTCGGAAACGGTGAGCCGTTTCGGCTCCTTGCCGAAATAGGCGAGCGAGGCGGCGCGCACGCCTTCCAGATTGCCGCCATAAGGCGCCAGCGTCAGGTAGCGTTCGAGGATCTCGCGTTTCGACAATCGCCGCTCGATCTGGATGGCGCGCAGCATCTGCTTGACCTTGGAGCCGAGGCTGCGGCTTTCGCGCGGCTCGATCAGCCGGGCAAGCTGCATCGAAAGCGTCGAGCCGCCGGAGACGATGTGGCCGCTCGTGGCGAACTGGCCGGCGGCGCGGGCCAGCGCCAGCACGTCGACACCTTCATGGTCCCAGAAACGCTTGTCTTCGTAGGTGACCAGCATGTCGACGAACTGCTTGTCGACCTGGTCGAGGCGGGTTTCGAGCCGCCAGTAGCCGTCCGGCGTGGCAAAGGCGCGCAACAATTCGCCGTCGCGATCCTGGACTTCGGTGGAGACCGTGAGTTCGGCTGGAAGCGGGGGTGGGAAAGCACGGTCGAGTTCCCAGAGGCTGGCTGCGGAGAGCGCCAAAAGGCAGGCGCCCCCTGCGGCTCCAATAGCGAGTTTGCGAAGTATCTTCATGGCTGGAAAGACGCCCCCTCATCCGGCCGCTTCGCGGCCACCTTCTCCCCGATGGGGAGAAGAGACTGGCGCCGGCGCTGGTCGTCTCCTCTCCCCTCGGGGAGAGGTCGACCGAGCGAAGAGGAGGGCGGGTGAGGGGGCACTTTGCTTATCGCGTCCATCACCATCGGAGCCTTACGGCGCCTTGACCTCCATCATGCCGGTGGCGGTGCGGGCCGAATATTGCGGCCGGTACATGTCCTCCACCGTTGCCGCCGGGTGCGCATAGGTACCCGGCGTCACCGCGCGCACGACATAGGCGAGTGTCAGATTGTGGTCATGATCGCCATCGGCCGGGTTGAACGCCGCGACGAAACGGTCGTCGCGGAATTCGAGATGGGCCGCATCGGTCTGCGCCAGCCAGGAGAAGTTCGTCAGCTGGGCGCTGGAGACCAGGCCGGGATTGTCGATCTCGAAGCCGGCCGGCAACAGGTCGGTGACCAGCAGGCGCGACGGCCATTTGTTCTGCTCGTTGACCTTGAGCACGACGACATAGCGTTCGTTCTGCGTCGCCTCGGTGACATTGGCCTCGGTGCCGTCGAGCTTGTAGTAGGTGCGGCTGATGGTGAAGCCGTCGCCGCCGGCCGGCAAGGGCTGGACCGGCGACGCCACGGTGGTAACGACTGCCTGCAGCGGGGTCTTGCCGGTGTTGGCGATGGTCAGCGGGCTGTCGGCCAGGTCAGAGCCTTCCACCTGGTTGGAGTAGCCGCCGGAATGCGCCGCGCCATTGACGGCCAGCGTGATCGAATCATTGCCTTCCTTCAGCGCGCGGGCCGCAAGCAGCATCCAGGATTCGTCCTGGGTGCTGGTCCAGCGGGCTTCGGCGCGTTCCCTGGTCACCAGCTTGATCAGTTCCGGCACGATTGTCGGCACCGGCTTGGATTCCGCCGCCAGCGCCAGCATCGCCGCGCCATCACGCAGCCGCGAACCGTAGTCGGAGCGGTAGTAGTCGTAGTCGGTGGTGGACTTTGCCAACTGCAAGGCAGTCTTGAAGGTGGCTTCGGCGCGCGGTGTATCGCCGTAGAGCGCCAGGCTTGCCGCCAGCTGGGCAACGGCCATCGGGCTTGAGAAAGCTTCGAGCTGGGTGTCCGCATAGTAGCGCAGGTCGCCGATCGAGGCCTTCTTGTTGCGGGCCAGAACGTAGAGGGCGTAGGCGATCTCGCTGCCACGGTCCTGGACGCTCTGGTCGTAGCCGAGCGAGTTCTGCAGATTGCTCAGCGCCTGGTTCATGGCCAGGCTCGGCACGTCGTATTTCTGCTCGCGCGCCCTGGTCAGGAAGTCGGTGACATAGGCATCGAGCCACAGATCGCCGGAGCCCGGACCCCACAGGCCGAAGCTGCCGCCCGAAGCCTGGTAGCTCAGAACCTTGTAGATGGCGTCCTGGATGCGGCCATGGATATCGGGATCGCTGGCCATGCCGATGCCGGATGCCAACTCATTGACGTAGAGAAGCGGCATGGCGCGGCTGGTGGTCTGCTCGGCGCAACCATAGGGGTAGCGGTCGAGCGTCATCAGCAGCGACGGCACGTCGAAGGCGGCGGCCTGCGAAACGCCGACGCTGACGGAGGCGCCGTTGAGCAGGCTGGCTGCCAGCAGTTCCTTGTCGACGCGCAGCGCTCCGCCATCACCTTTGAGGTCAACCACCAGCCGGGTGGTCACCGGTAATTGCGCCGGGCGCACCGGCACATAGAGCGTCTGCTCGACCTTGGTGCCGTCGGCATGGGCGAGCTTGATGGTGAGCGAGGCATTGCCGGCCGTCTGAGCGATCAGCGGCACGGTCAGCGTCTGGCGCTTGCCCTGGGCGAGCGTCAGCTTCTGGGGCAGGGGCTTGTCGCCGGTCGACAAGTCGCCCGTCGTTTCGATCGAGAACGCATAGTCGCCAACCGGACCATCGGTGTGGGCGACATCGAGGCGCATGACGGCGGCGTCACCAGGCGCCAGGAAGCGCGGCAGGCCGGCGGTGATCACGATGGGATCGCGCACGATGACATCGGACTGGGCGTGGCCGACCGCATCCTTGGTCCAGGCGACGGCCATGACGCGCACGGTGCCGTTGAACTGCGGGATGTCGAAGTCGACCCGCGCCTTGCCGTCGGCATCGAGCTCGACGATACCGGAGAAGAAGGCGACCAGCTTTTCGGTCGGCGGGCTGCCTTGCGCCTGCATGTTGGCGCCGTCGCCGCCGGTCCTGAGCTTGCCGGTGTTGCCAAGCGAGCCGTCGATCAGGCGGCCGTAGATGTCGCGGATTTCCATGCCCAGCATGCGCTGGCCGAAGAACCAGCTCTCCGGGTCCGGTACCTTGTAGTTGGTCAGGTTGAGGATGCCGACATCGACGGCGGCAACCATGACATAGGCATTGCTGCCCGGCTGCACGCCGGCGACCGAAACCGGGATCGACAGCTGCTGGCGCGGCATGGTCTTGTCCGGCGGCGTCAGGGTGACCGCGAGCTTCTTCGAGCCCGGATCGACCTTCAGCCATTTCACGCCGATGGCGCGCGCCGGCATGCGCGTTTCCTGCGCCTCGCCCGGCCGGAACAGGGTTGCGGTGACATAGGCGCCGGCGCCCCAGTCGTCGCCGACCGGGATGTCGACGGTGCTGCCGCCGGCCGGCACGGATGCCGTGACGGTCTTCAACAGCTTGTCGGAACCGATGTTGATGAGAAGTTCGCCGGCAAAGTGCGGCGAGACTTTCAGCCTGGCCACTTCGCCGGCGGCATAATTGTCCTTGTCGAGGGCGATTTCGAGGCCGTCAGGCGTTTCGGTGGTGGTCGAGGAGACATACCAGCCGGCATCGAACTCGTAGCTTGTCGCCGGTCCCTCGGGATCCGATGTCTCGACTTCGAGGCGGTACTGACCCCAGTCGACCGGCACGGAGACCGTTGCGTCGCCGTCGGCGCTGAGGTCGACCTGGCCGTTGGCGATCGACTTGGTGAAGTTGACCGGCTCGTAGTTCCAGGAATTGTTGGAGCGGTACCACTGGTAATTGCGTTCGACCTTGACCAGCGTCCACTGCGCGCCTTTCAGCGCCTCGCGCTTGCCGTCGGGATCGACGGCGATCAGGCTGAACTTGGCGGTGCCACCCTGCGGCACTTCATTGTCGGCGAAATCCGGACGGATGCCGATCATATGGCCTTGCGGGCGGATGCCGATGTTGAGCGAGCGCTCTATGGCGCGGCCGCCGGATTCGCGCATCCTCACCGTCACCTTGGCGTCGACCAGCTTGGTGGTCGAGGGCAGTTGGTCGACGGAGACCGGGAAGGTCACCTTGCCGTCATCGCCGACCACCGGCAGATCGGCGAGGGGGGTGACCGTGGGTTCGGCCGACTGCTCGTCGGCGAGACCGAAGGAAAAGCCCTGGAAGCGGTCCCAGTCGCGCGACGTCGACAGCGTCAGCTCGCCTTCCAGCGCCAGGCCCGCCGCCGGCGCGCCATAGAGGAAGCGGCCGTCAATGTCGATGTTGGCGGTTTCGCCCTGGGCAATCTCCTGCTTGTCGGCCTTCATGTCGAATTCGATGCGATCCGGTACGAAATCCTCGACCAGGAACATCTGGCTGGCCACCGCCGGCTGCTTGGGATCGGTGTAGATCGACACCGACCAGGTGCCGCGCATGGCGTTGGGTGCGAGGGGCAGGTCGACGGCATGGCCGCCGGCGGAGGCGCCGTCGCTGACGATGCGGCGATCCTCGACACCGTCGGGACGCGAGAAGATGAAGGTCAACGGCAGGTTTTCGACCCCCTTGGCGGCGCCGTCGCGGGCAAGGGCGGCGACATGGACATCCTCGCCGGCGCGGTAGATACCGCGTTCGGTCCAGGCATAGACGTCGAGCGCGCCGGGCGCCGCGCGTCCGGTGACGCCGCGGTCGGACAGGTCGAAGCCGGCCCGGCCCATGTCGAGGAAGACGAAATCATTGTCGCCCTGCTTGGCCATCAGCACGGCCGGGACCATGCCGCCGTCGCCGCGCGTCAGGCCGGGGTTGAAGACGGCATGGCCGTCGGCATCCGACGTCGCCGTGCCGAGAACCTCATTGTTCCTGGCAACCAGCGTCAGTTCGGCGCCGGCGATCGGCTTGGCGCTGCCCAGCGAACGGGCAAAGACATTGAGCCCGTCCTGGCCGGTATAGGTCGACAGACCGATGTCGGAGACGACGAACCATTGCGTGGCCATCGAATTGTAGTCGTCGCTCTTGTCGTTGACGGCCTGGGCGGTCAGCACGTAGACGCCGGGCTTGCGCTGCGGCAGCGCCTCATCAACCGGGAAGGAGGTGGTGACCTCCTTGTTGAGATCATTGGCGATGTCGAGCTGGCCTTGCCAGACCGGCGCGCCCATCTGTTCGGAAATGTTGGAGATGTCGTAGCCGTCGAGCTGGTGCAGGAACTGGTAGCCCGACAGAAGCTGGGCCAGCGAACGATCGCCGATGCGGTAGAGCTTCATCTCGGCGGCGTTCATGTTGACGGTGACGACGGGAATGCCGCGGCGCGCGCCGGCCGGCAGCACGAAGCTGTCACCGGTGAAGCGGGCGGACGGTGCGCGGTCCTGCACATATATCGACAGCACCACGGGGGCCGCGGTCACTTCGCCGATTGCCGCCGGCAGGCCGGCGCGGAAGGTGACGTCGTAGTGCTGGCCATGCTCCAGTCCTTCGACGCAGATTTGCTTGTCCTTGGCCTCGACGCCCTTGGGTGGCGCGTTGTCGACGGTGACGAACTGCGCGTAGTCGACGCCGGTCTTGACCAGATCCTCGGAGAATTGCGCGCAGATGCGCGGCGCGCTGGTGTCGGCGTCGACGGTATGGTCGATCACGCGAAAACCCTTGCGGGCCTTGAGATCGGCATAGTCGGCCTGGACCGCCGGCGAAGGGTTCAGCGCAAGGCTGGCCTCATAGGCCTGCAGCGCCGGCCGGTAGAGATCGCGCTTGTCGAGCCCATTGCCGAGCAGCGCCAGCACTTCGGCGCGCGTCTTGGCGGTGCGCAGCAATTTATAGGCATTGAAAGCGGCCGACGTGCCGTTCGCCGGCAAAGTGGATGCTTCGGAGGTGCTTGCGGCGGGCTGAACGGCCAGCGTTTCACGCGCCAGGTTGAGCCAGAGCTGGCCATCATCGGGCAGCACCGAGACCGCGGCCTCGTATTTCAGCATGGCGGAGCGGTGATCGCCGGTCAGCACGGCCTGTTCGGCGGCGTTATGCAAGGCAGCCATGCCTTCTGTAGGTCTGTCATAGGCCGGGCCGAGCAGCTTGTTGCGGTATTGCTGGGCCTGATCGGCCATCCAGTTGGGGAAGAAAGCGAGTTCCGGCGGCGCGCCGATATCAGGATCGCCATCGATGTTGACGACCTTGCCCGCGACCGCGCCGTTGAAGGTTTTCAGCTGGTTGTAGTCGGATTTGAGGAAGCACCATTTGGCTTTTTTGTTGTAGGTGAAGGCGCGGCAGGCCGGGTCTCCCAGGCACGTCGTCTTGCACTGGTCGATTGTCACATTCTGGTCGGACCTGAGATCAAAGCCGAAATAGTCGGAATTGTCCGTTGTCGCTATTCGCCGGGCCTCGGCCGCTTGCGCGGCGCTGCTCCAGGCCAGGACATTGGCCCAGGCGAAAAACAGAAGAATCAGGATAGACAGACCACGAGCCGCGCGCATTGCCATAACACCCCTCCAGACACAGCTGACGTCCGGGCATGATCAAGCTTCAGTCAGGCTTGTCAACACAAGGACGCGGCAGGGTTCCGCCTGCCAGCGGTTTCCTTTCCGGCCGATGACCGGTAGTACCTCCATAGGACAGGGGATCACGCATTCTTGCGGCGACGCAAAAGGTGTGAATTCCAAGCCCGCCCTATTTCAGACAATTGGATTGTGGCCCCTTTACGAGCGCTTCAGAACTTCATTCCAATTTTAGTTTTGTAATCTAGGTTGTCTTAATGCCGGCGCATGAAGAGCAGATGTCAGGAGGTCGCGCGCCAGGGCGTGCGCTTCCGCGCGCCCTGCTGCTGGCCATGATGTGCTCGACCGTGCTCGTCGCCGAATCGCGCCCGGCGGCCGCTTTCGAGCTTTTCGGCATCAAGCTGTGGGGATCGTCCAGCGACGAGGATGCCGATATCGTCGATCCCCTGCGCTACGCCGTGACCATCAATGCCCCCGACGCCGACAAGGATCTGGTCAAGAAGCTCGAAAATGCCTCGGCGCTGAAGAGTGACGAGGAGCGTCCGGTTTCAGGCTCGCTCGGGCTGATGGCCAAGGCGCGCAGCGACCGCGAACAGCTTGTCGCCGCGCTTTATGCCGATGCCCGTTACGAAGGCGTCGTCACCGTCACCATCGACGGCAAGCCGCTCGACGATTTGCCGCCGGATGCCGAATTCAAGGGGCCGCAGCCGGTTCCCGTGGTCATTGACATTGCCACCGGGCCGAAATTCACCTTGGGCAATATCCACCTTGAGGGCGATGCGGCAGGACTGATGAGCGCCGATTATGGCCTGATATCAGGCGGCGACGCCGGATCCGGCGCGGTGCTCAAGGCCGAGGCGCTGATCGTGCGGACGCTGAAGGAGCAAGGCAGACCGCTGGCCAAGGTGACAAACCGCCAGATCGTCGCCGACCATGCGACCTCGACGCTCGACGTGACGCTGACGGTCGCCGCCGGACCGGTCGCCGGCTACGGCCCGACCACGGTGGAAGGCACCGAGAAGGTCGACCGTGACTTCACCGAATACATGACCGGCCTCAAGCGCGGCCGGCAATATTCGCCGCAAGAAATCGACGACGCGCGCGACCGGCTGCTGGCGCTCGAGGTCTTCAACAGCGTGACGTTCAAGGAAGCCGACACGCTCGATGCCGACCGCAACATTCCGATCGGCGTCCAGGTAAGCGAGCGCAAGCCACGCTATTTCGGCGTCGGCGGCACTTTTTCCAACACCGAGGGGCTGGGCCTTGAGGGCTATTGGGGCCACCGCAATTTGTTCGGCCGGGCCGAGAAGCTGCGCATCGAGGGCAAGATCAGCGGCATCGGCAGCAACGATCTCGGCGAGCTCAACTACAATGCCGGCATCATGTTCGAAAAGCCGGGCGTGATCGGGCCGGCATCGAAGTTCTTCGCCAGCGTCAAGACGGTGCTCGAACATCCTGACGCCTACGACCATTTCTCGGTCAAGGGCAGTACCGGGCTGTCCTACGAACTGACGAAGAAGCAGACGGTTTCGGCGGAAGTGGCGCTCGACTATTCCCGCATCCACGACGCTTTCGGCAAGCACAAATACCTGATCGCCAGCATTCCGCTGCAATATGTCTACGACAACCGGGACAACCGGCTGAACCCGACAAGCGGCTTCCGGGTGCTGGCCTATGCCGAGCCCAGCTACGACATTTTGAGCGGTGCGGCGTTCCTGAAGCTGAGGGGCGAAGGATCGGCCTATCAGTCGCTGGATTCGGCTTCGAAGTTCGTCCTGGCCGAACGTGTCGCCATTGGTTCGATCGTCGGCACCAGCCTCGAACATGTGCCAGCCGACCGGCGCTTTTATTCCGGGGGCGGCGGTTCGGTGCGCGGCTATGCCTATCAGGGCATCGGACCCAAGGACTTCACCGGCCAGCCGATCGGCGGCCTGTCATTCTTCGAAACCTCGGTCGAGATGCGCATCGCCATCACCGATACGATCGGCATCGTGCCGTTCGTCGACGCCGGCACCGTGTCGACCAAGTCGGTCCCCGATTTCGCCGATGTCAAGGTCGGCGCCGGCGTCGGCCTGCGCTATGTCACGCCGTTCGGGCCGTTGCGCATCGATGCCGCCGTGCCGCTCAACCGCGATCCGGGTGACCCGCATTTCGGCATCTATGCCGGCATCGGACAGGCATTCTGAGCGATGAAAACAGTCTGGCGCATCCTCCGCATTGTTCTCTACACGCTGCTGATCGTGGTTGCGGGAGCGATCGGCGCGCTGGTCGTGCTGACCAAGACCGAGCGCGGCCGCGACAATCTCGCCGGCATCATTTCGCGGCTGGCTTCGAACGACGACCGCAAGATCACGGTCAGCGGCATAGACGGCGTCTGGTCCGGGGCGCTAAGCGTCGACCATGTCGTGCTGGAGGACCGCGAGGGCGCCTGGCTGGTGGCGCGCAAGGTGGCCGTCGACTGGTCGCCGCTGGCGCTGCTGTCGAAAAACTTCAGCGCCGACCGTATCGCTGCCGAGCGTATTGAGTTGGCGCGATTGCCGGTGGCCAGCACGCAGCCAGCGCCGAGCGGGGGCACGGCGACGCTGCCGGTTTCCATCGACATCAAGCAGATCGATCTGCCCGAGATCGCGCTTGGCCAGCAACTGGCCGGCAGCGGCATCGCAGAGCTTGCGGCCAAGGGATCGGTCAAGGCCGATGCCGCGCCACTGGCGGTCGAGACGGTGCTCAACATCACCCGCCATGACGGCAAGCAAGGTAATGTCGACGCCAAGATCCACTTTGCGCCGGCAGACAACAGGCTCGATCTCGACCTGAAGGCCTCGGAGCCGGCAGGCGGTATCATCGCCAACCTGCTCAAGCTGCCCGACACGCCGCCGGTCGACATAAATGTCTCGGGCACCGGGCCGCTCGCCAATTGGAACGGCATCGGCACGTTCTCAGTCGACGGCAAGATCGTCACCCAGCTGACGGGCCGCCACCAACTGACCGACAAGGGCAATCATATCGAGGCCAAGGGCGACGGCGATTTCGCTCGCTTCCTGCCTGAGAATCTCAAGCCGCTGTTTGCCGGCAAGACCAGTTTCGACATTGCCGGCACCGCCACGTCGGCCGGTGGCGTCAGTGTCGACCGCGCCAACATCGACAGCGATGCCGTGCACGGCACCGCGACCGGCATTGTCGATCCTGCCGGCGCCAGCGACCTCTCGGTCGAACTCGCCGCCAAGGGGCCGCCCGTGGTGATCAGCGTCGGCAGCAAGGCGCAGCCGATCACGCTGGCGATCAGCAATGCCACCGCCCGCGCCTTCGGCGACGGCAAGGCGCCGATCATCGACGTCGGCGCCTCCTTCGTCTCCATCGTCGCCGGCGGCACGCGGCTGGATGATCTGGCGGCCCAGATCCATTCCGACGGTTTTGACATCCAGAGCCGCGCCGGGCCGGTCACCGTCAAGCTGGAGGCGGGCGGCCTCAACACCGACGTGGCGACGCTGGCGCCGCTGATCACCGGCAAGATCGATGTCGATCTGGCCGGGTCGGTCAGCAAGGACGCCATTGCCATCGACCAGGGCACGCTGCGTTCCGACGCGCTCAACGCTTCGCTGACCGCGACGGTGGCGCTTGCCGACCTGTCGATGCAGCTGAAGATGAATGCGGATGCCGTGGCGACGGCCTTTCCGTCGCAGATCGCCTCGGTGCTCGGCGCTAGGGTGAAATTCTCGGCCAGCGCGGCCCGCGACCCGCAAGGGTCTTTCGCCGCCAACTCGATCGAGTTCACGTCCGGCACGCTCAGCGCCGCCGGCACGGCCAGCATGCAAGGCACCGACATCCAGGCCGACATCAAGGGCAAACTGGGCGACGTTTCCGTGCTGTCGCCGACAGTCGGCGTGCCGGTCGCCGGTGGCGTCGATTTCGCGCTGTCGGCAAGCGGCGCCATGACGGCGCCGGATTTCACGGTTACCGCCGACAGCGACAGCCTGACCGCCTCGGGCCGCACGGTGAAGACCATCAAGCTGACGGCAAGTGGCAAGGCCGATATCACCAGTCCCGCCGCCAACGTATCGCTGACCGGCTCCGTCGACGACCAGCCGCTCGACATCAAGGCAGCGCTGGTGACAAGCGAGGGCAAGCGTTCGATCAACGGATTCCTGGTCTCGCTGGGCGACAACAAGGTCTCGGGCGATCTCGCGCTGGACGACAAGTATATGCCGCTCGGCACGCTGACGCTTGATGCACCTGCCATCGACCAGCTGGCCGCACTTGCCGGCCAGGCGATAACGGGCGACATCGACGGCACCATCCGCTTCGCCAAGGATGGCGACGCGCCCTCCGTCGCGATCGATGCCAAGAGCACGTCGATCGCGCGCGGTGAGGTGACGGCCAAGGCCATCACTGTCAATGCGCTGATCGCCAATTATCTCAAGGCGCCTGCGATCGCCGGTTCGATCAAGGCCGGCAGCGTCACGTCGGGAACCACCGAAATCGGCGATATCGGCGTCGACCTGAAGCGCGATGGCGACTGGACCAATTTCACCGGCGGCGCCACCATAGCGGGCATTCCGGCAACCGCTGCCGGCCGGGTGAAGATCGCCGACGGCACGACCAGCGTCGAGATTGCCTCGGGCGAAGCCACTGTTCGCGGCATCAAGGTGGCAATCGCTCAGGCGTCGACACTAAGTATGGCCAACGGCACGACCAGCATCGAGAAACTGGCTCTCGATGTCGGCGGCGGTTCGGTGACGCTGTCGGGCACTGCCGGTCAGACGCTCGACCTCGCGGCGCAATTTTCGGCACTGCCCGCGGCGCTCGCCAATGAATTTTCGCCCGGCCTCGATGCTGTGGGCACGCTCAGCGGCACGGCTGGTGTGACCGGACCGCCAGCCGCTCCCGATGTCCGCTTCAATGCGCAACTGACCGGAATCGAAACCAGCCAGACCCGGCAGGCCGGGCTCGGACCGCTCGCCGTCGATGCGGCCGGCAGCTACACGATTGCCGGCGGCGTGATGCTCGATCAGGCGACGCTGACCGGCGACAAGATTTCCGGCAAGGCGACCGGCACCCTCAACCCGAACGGCGCCAGCGATTTTGTGCTCGATCTCATATCATCCGGCCCCAGCTTGCCCCTGACTGTCGGCAGCGCCGAGAGCCCGGTCAAGATCGAGGTCCAGTCCTTGTCGGCAAAGGTGGCGGGCGAGAGCACGCGGGCCCGCCTGGATGTCTCCGCGATCCTGCCCTCGATCGTCACCAGTCCGGCGAGGGTGGACGGGCTTGCCCTGGCGTTGCATTCGGATGCGTTCGATCTCAAGAACCGTGCAGGGCCGGTTTCCGGCACAGTGTCGGTGGACAAGGTCGGTCTCGACAATCCGGTGATCGCGCCGCTGATCGCCGGCAAGGTCACGGCAGCCGTCAGCGGCCGCCTGACGGCCGACCTGTTTGCCATCGACAGCGGCTCGCTCAAGAGCGATGCGTTGAACAGCCAGGTCGCCGGCCAGGTATCGCTGCGAGACGGTGCCATCGACCTCAATCTGAAGGCGGATGCCCCATCGTCGGCCTTGCCGGCGGCGGCGCGCGGCATGCTTGGCGAACGCGCTGAGATCAGCGCCACGCTGAAGCGCGATCCCAAGGGCAGCATCAACATAGGCGGATTGAAGTTGACCTCGGGTGCGCTGACTGCCGACGGGCAAGCCAGCCTTGCCGACAACAAGGTGGCCGCCGACATCAAGGGCGCGCTGAGCGACATCTCTCTGCTGTCGAAGGATGCCAAGGGCGCCATCGCCTTTGCGTTGAACGCACAGGGGCCGGCCACCGCGCCGGACCTGTCACTGACGGTCGACAGCGACAGGCTGCTGGTGGCGGCGCGAGAGATCACCGGGTTGAAGCTGACCGCCACCGGCAAGGCCGATGCCGCCAATCCGGCAGCCAACGTGCAACTGACCGGCAATGTCGCCGGCCAGGCGCTGCAAGGCAGCGCGGTGCTGGCGACGGCTGACGGCAAGAGCGCCATCAACGGCCTGCTGCTGTCGCTGGGCAAGAACAGGATCTCCGGCGATCTGGCGCTGGACGAGAAGTTCGTGCCTGTCGGCACCATCGCGCTCGACCTGCCCGATATCGGCCCGCTGGCGGCACTGGCTCTGGAAAAGGCCGAAGGCGACGTACGCGGCACGATTGCCTTCTCGAAGAATGGCGCAGCACCCCAGGTCGCCATCAAGGCGGCGACAGCGTCGATTACGCGCGGCGACCTGCAGGCGAAAGCCGTCTCGATCGATGCGCTGGTCGCCAACTATCTGGCGGCGCCCGTGATCTCCGGAAAGGTCCGCGCCGACACCGTCATTTCGGGCGGCACCGTGATCAGAGGCATCGATGTCGATTTGAAGCGTGACGGTGACTGGACCGGTTTTTCCGGCGGCGCCACAGTCAAGGGCATTCCGGCACAGGCTGCTGGCCGCGTGCAAGTGGCCAACGGCACGACGACCATCGAGCTTGCCTCCGGCCAGGCGACAGTCCAGGGCATCAAGGCTGCCATCGCCCAGGCCTCGACCGTCAGCATCGCCAATGGCACGACGACGCTGAACAGGCTGGTGCTCAACCTTGGCGGCGGTACGGCGACGGTAACCGGCAAGGTCGGCGCGGCGCTCGACATCAACGCGACGCTGGCGCGGGTGCCGATGTCGCTTGCGAACAGTTTCTCGGCCGGCCTTGACGCCGCCGGCTCGATTTCGGGCACGGTGAAGGTGACGGGCGCGCCGGCCAGCCCTGCGGTCGCCTTCACTATCGATGCGGCGGGCGTGCAAACATCGCAGACCCGAGGCGCTGGTGTCGGGGCGGTGAGTGTTTCCTCGTCGGGCACCTTCGGCGCCAACAAGCTGACCTTCACCGCCAATGTCAGCGATGGAGCCGGCCTTGGCCTGAAGGGCGGCGGCAGCGTGACGACGGCCGGCACGCCGGCGCTGGTGCTCGACTTCAATGGCGCCGTGCCGTTCGGCCTGCTCAGCCAGAAGCTCGCCGCGCAGGGCATGTCGCTGACGGGCACGGCCAATGTCAACGTGCAGGTGCGCGGTCCCGCGACATCGCCCGTCATCGGTGGCAGCGTCAGCACCTCCGGTGCGCGCCTTGTCGATGCGCGCTCCGGCCTCGCCGTCAACGATCTCGCCGCCGATGTCTCGATTGCCGGCGGCGTCGCCAGGATCAACCGGCTGACCGGAACGCTGTCCACGCGCGGCAGCCTGTCGGCCAGCGGCACGGTCGGCATCAACCCGGCGCAGGGTTTTCCGGCCGATTTGTCGATCAAGCTGGTCGACGGCCGCTATACGGACGGAAGGGTGGTGACCGCCAATCTCGGGGGCGACCTGACGATCAAGGGACCGCTGACCTCCGCACCGGTCATTGCCGGCACCGTGAATCTCGCCAAGACGGTGATCACGGTTCCGGACAAATTGCCGGGCTCGCTGGCGGCGCTCGACGTCAAGCACAAGAACGCGCCAGCTGCGGTCAAGGCACAGGACAAGGCGCTGCGGCCGCCGACGACCAGCGGCAAGGGCGGCGGTAGCGGCCTTGCGCTCGATGTCACGGTCAACGCCCCGAACCAGATCTTCATCCAGGGCAGGGGCGTCGATGCCGAACTTGGCGGCTCGCTCAGGCTGACCGGCCCGGCCTCGTCGCCGCAAGCGGTCGGCACCTTCACCTTGCAGCGCGGACGGCTGTCGATCCTCGGCAAGCGGCTGACCTTCACCGAAGGCACGGTCGGGTTTTCCGGCTCGCTGGTGCCCTATCTCAATTTGACGGCGACCACGACGACGACCGGCGCTACCGTCACCATCGTGGTGTCAGGCGAGGCGACCAATCCGAAGTTCACCTTCTCCTCGGTGCCGGCGCTGCCCGAGGACGAGGTGCTGGCGCAATTGATCTTCGGTCGCTCGATGTCGAACCTGTCGCCGCTGCAGATCGCCCAGCTCGCAGAGGCCGCCGGGCAACTGGCCGGCGTCGGCGGCTCGACGTCGCTGCTGGAAAACCTGCGCAGCGCCATTGGCGTCGACGATCTCGACGTCACCACCGACGACCAGGGCGGCACGGCGGTTTCGGCGGGCAAATACCTCAACGACCGCACCTATGTCACGATCCAGAAAGGCGACAAGCCGGGCTCGGGCAAGGCTACGATCGACCTCAATGTCGGGCGCGGCGTCAAGCTGCGCGGCGAGGCCAACGATGCCGGCGAAGCCAAGGGCGGCATCTTCTACGAGAAGGAATACTGATAATTCGGCAGGGCTTTTGGCCTCATGATGGATCGATTCTGGCGCTGTTCGGGCTGGAGTAAATGTCTCAGTTTAATCGACTATCGAGATTCCAGAAGAATCCATCGGACAGTAGCAAATTTGCGCCAAGACTGTCGTTATCACGCGAACCGCTCCCCTTTCAAAGTTGCACATTCCCTAACATGTTCTCAATCCACGCCGTCTTTGACATCATGGCCTGGATGCGGAATGTTAAAAGGCGGAAAGCCAACAATGGGAGTTAAGTCATGACAATTTATAAGAGTAATGGCGATCGCGTTCCGGATCACATCCTGGCCATGGCCGAAGAAGCCAAGGCAGGCAAGGTGGACCGCCGCGAATTCCTGGCCATGGCCAGCGTCTTCGGCGCATCGACGGCAATGGCTTACGGCTTGCTCGGGCTCGCCGATCCGACGCCGGCGAAGGCCGAAGAGGTAAAGGGCAAGAAGGGCGGCACGCTGAAGATCGCCCAGTGGATCAAGGATCCCAAGGACCCGCGCAAGGCCGACTGGTCGGAAATCGCCAATGCCGAGCGCCAGGCGCTCGAGCCGCTGGTCAAGTACACGTCCGAATACACGTTCCGCCCCTATCTGCTGGAAAGCTGGGACGTCAACGACGATGCCACGCAGTACACGCTGCATGTGCGCAAGGGCGTCACCTGGTCGAATGGCGATGCCTTCACAGCCGATGACGTCATCTTCAACCTGAAGCGCTGGGCCGACAAGAAAGCCGAAGGCAACTCCATGCCCGGCCGTCTCGGCTCGCTGGTCAAGGACGACAAGCTCGACGAAAGCGCCGTGACCAAGCCGGACGACCACACGGTCGTGCTGAAGCTCACCAAGCCGGACATCGCGCTGATTCCGAACATGTGCGACTATCCCGGCCTCATCGTCCACAAGACCTTCGACGAGAAGGGCGGCGACTTCAAGGCCTGCCCGATCGGCACCGGTCCGTTCGAACTCGTCTCCTACGATGTCGGTCAGAAGGTGGTCTACAAGCGCCGCACCGACGACAAGTGGTGGGACGGCGAAGTGTTCCTCGACGGCCTGGAATTCATCGACTACGGCACCGATCCGGCAGCCATGGTCAGCGCTTTCGAAGCCGGCGAAGTGCACACCAATTTCGAGACTTCGGCCGACTACGTATCGATCCTCGACGGCATGGACCTGGTGAAGTCGGAGATCGTCACCGCGTCGACCATCGTCTGCCGCACCAACGTCAACAACAAGCCCTATGGCGACCAGAAGGTGCGCAACGCGCTGCAGCTTGCGGTCGACAACAATGTGGTCTTGCAGCTCGGCTACGGCAATGCCGGCTCGGTCGCCGAAAACCACCATGTCTGCTCGATCCATCCGGAATATTACGAGCTGCCCAAGGTTGCCCGTGATCCGGCCAAGGCGAAGGCGCTGATGGCGGAAGCCGGCCAGGCCGACTTCGAACACGAGCTGATCACTGTCGACGAGGACTGGCACAAGAACACCGGCGATGCGATCGCCGCCCAGCTGCGCGACGCCGGCATCAAGGTGAAGCGCACCGTTCTGCCGGGTTCGACGTTCTGGAACGACTGGACGAAGTATCCGCTGTCGATGACCAACTGGAACATGCGCCCGCTCGGCGTCCAGGTTCTAGCCATCGCCTATCGCACCGGCGAGGCCTGGAACGAGGCCGGCTGGTCGAATCCGGACTGGGATGCCAAGCTCAATGCGGCGCTCGCCGTTGCCGACGCCGCCAAGCGCAAGGAAATGATGAAGGACATCGAGCAGATCCTGCAGGATTCCGGCATCATGATCCAGCCGTACTGGCGCAAGCTCTACAGCCACTCGGTCAAGGCGGTGCAGAACTACAAGATGCACCCGACCTTCGAGCGCGACTACGGCAAGATCTGGCTCGAGCAGGCTTGATCGCATCGACATAGGGGAAGGGGCTCGCTCCCTTCCCCTGCTCTTTGCATCGTCCGTCCCTCCTGGTCCGCACTTTCTCAAAAAAGTTACGGACTCGCGGGCAAGGCCATGCAACAAAAACAGGGTTGATCGCATCCGAAGGCCTGTTTGACAGCCAGCCCCGCCGGTCACGGCAGGGTTGGCTTTCATAGCCGGCTCAAACCCCAACCCATCGGCAGGGGGCCGCCATGCTTTCCTTCGTTATCAGGCGTCTTGGCACCATGGCATTGACGATGCTGTGCCTGACCATGGTCGTCTTCTTCCTGATCAACCTCGAACCCAATCTGAAGAAGCTGGCGATCAGCCAGACCGAAATGCATACGTCGGCCGAGCAGCTCGAGAGCTGGCTGGTCAACCATGGCTATCGGCAGAACTTCTTCGTCCGCTATGGGCAGTGGCTGGGCGTGGTGCCCAAGCAACCTGTGACAGACCCGGCGACCGGCAAGCCGGCGCAGCGTTTCTCCTTCTGCAACGATCCGCTCGTCCCGACCTTCGCCGGCGTTTTCCAGGGCGATTTCGGCTGCTCGACCAAGTTCAAGGCGACCGTCGCCTCAAAACTGTTTCCGGCACTTGGCGCTACGGGCATCCTGATGTTCTGGGTGCTGATGGTGATGGTGCCGATCTCGCTGCTGATCGGCATTCTGGCCGGCATGCGCGAGGGGTCGCGAACCGACCGGGTGCTGTCCGTGGCGTCGATCGCCTCGACGGCGACGCCTGAATATGTGTCGGGCGTCATCTTCACCGTCATCTTCGCCTCATGGCTAGGCTGGCTGAACGGCTCGGCGGCTTCGGCCAGCCAGGGCATCACCTTCTACAATTTCACTTTGCCGGTGATGACGCTGGCGATCTACGGCATCGGCTATATCGCCCGCATGACGCGTGCTTCGATGGTCGAAGTGATGACGCAGCAATATATCCGCACTGCCAGGTTGAAGGGTCTTTCCTTCGGCAGCGTCGTGGTCAAACATGCCTTGCGCAACGCGCTGATCGCGCCGTTCACAGTCATCATGCTGCAGTTTCCCTGGCTGCTCACCGGCGTCGTCATCGTCGAGGTGATGTTTCGTTACCAGGGCTTCGGCTACACGCTGGTCGAGGCGGCCGGCAACAACGACATCGACCTTTTGCTCGGCTGCTCGCTGGTCTCGGTGTTCATCGTCTTGATCACGCAGCTCATTTCCGATGTCGGCTACGCATTTCTCAATCCGCGTATCAGAGTTCAGTAGGGAGCGAAGCGGATGCCGGTTCAATACATCAGTGGCTTCACCGTCGTTCTCGAAGTGCTGTCGCGCTTCTGGCCGGTCTGGATCGCGCTCGTCATCGTCATGGGCGCGAGCTTCGCCTACAAGAAGAAGCTGGCGCTCTACGGCCAGCTGTTCGACAGCGGTGTCGGCATCGTCGGCGTCGGCATCTGCCTGTTCTGGCTGTTCACGGCAATCTTCGCCGCGACCGTTTCTCCCTTCGATCCGCTGGCCCAGATTCCCATCATGAAGGATGTGCTGCCGGGCGCCGTCGAACCGAAATCGGGGCTGACCTATCTGTTCGGCGGCGACAAGCTGGCGCGCGACGTGTTTTCGCGCATGGTCTATGGCAGCCAGATCGTGCTGATCATCGCGCCTGCGGCAACCGGCTTCGCGCTGATGGTCGGCATCACGCTCGGCCTGCCCGCCGGCTACTACGGCGGCAAGATCGACACCGTGCTGTCGTTCCTGGCCAATCTCGTGCTGGCCTTCCCTGTGATCCTGCTGTTCTACCTTTTGGTGACGCCGGGCATCATGGACACGCCGATCCCTTATGGCATGGCCGGCGTCTTCTTCCTGTTCCCGATCATCTTCTTCAGCGTGCTGTTCTGGACCCGCTACAAAAACCGGCCCGACCGGCTCTACATCCTGCTCGGCATCACCCTGATCCTCGGCGGCTGGATCTATGCCGGCCTGGTCTTCGACGCCGATCCGCTGAAGATCGTGCATATCGACCCCAACCAGCTCAATATCTTCGTGGCGGTGGTGTTCGCGTCCAGCCCCGGCGTGTTCCGCATCGTGCGTGGCTTGGTGATGGACATCAAGACGCGTGACTATGTGGCGGCGGCGCAGACGCGCGGTGAATCGCCCTGGTACATCATGCTATGGGAGATCCTGCCCAATGCGCGCGGGCCACTGATCGTCGACGCCTGCCTGCGCATCGGCTACACCACGATCCTGCTCGGCACGCTCGGTTATTTCGGCCTTGGCCTGGCGCCGGAAAGTCCGGACTGGGGCACTGCGATCAAGGACGCCAGCCGCCTGCTGCGGTCCTTCATCCACCCGGCGTTGCCGCCGACGATCGCACTGATGTCGTTCGTGCTGGGCTTGAACCTGCTCGCCGACTCGCTGCGCGAACAATCGATGAAAGACTGATCTCGCGGGTTTCGACCCGATGCGCCTGATAGAAACAGGCCTAGAAGAACCAGGATTGGAGCGACCCATGAACGAGGCAGTTCGAAATCCCGCCACGCCAACCAATGGGCCGGCCAACGCGCCGATCATCGAGATCGAGAACCTGTCGATCTCCTTCTTCACCCGCAAGGGCGAGATCCCGGCGGTCATGGATTTTTCCTGCACCGTCATGCCCGGCGAGGCGATGGGCATCGTCGGCGAATCCGGCTGCGGCAAGTCGACCGTGTCGCTCGGCATCATGCGCGACCTCTCCAACATCGGGAAGATCGTCGGCGGCAAGATCAAGTTCCAGGGCAAGGACATGGGCGAGCTCTCCGACGAGGAGTTGCGCTCCATTCGCGGCAACAAGATCGCGATGATCTACCAGGAGCCGATGGCGAGCCTGAACCCGGCGATGAAGGTCGGCCAGCAATTGATGGAAGTGCCGCTGATCCACGACAAGGTGTCGAAGGAAGAGGCCCATAAACGCGCGCTTGACATGGTGCGCGCGGTCAAGCTGCCTGATCCCGAGCGCATGATGCGCTCCTATCCGCACCAGCTCTCGGGCGGCCAGCAGCAACGCATCGTCATTGCCATGGCGCTGCTGTCGAAGCCGGCGCTGCTTTTGCTCGACGAACCGACGACGGCGCTCGACGTGACGGTGGAGGCCGGCATTGTCGACCTGGTCAAGGGGCTCGGCGAGAAGTTCGGCACGTCGATGATTTTCGTGTCGCACAATCTCGGCCTGATCCTGGAAACCTGCGACCGCATCACGGTTATGTATTCGGGCGAAGCGGTCGAAACGGGCAAGATCAAGGACGTGTTCGACCGGATGCGCCACCCCTATACGCAAGGGCTGTTCCGCTCGATCCCGCTGCCCGGCGCCGACAAGAATTCGCGGCCGCTAATTTCGATCCCCGGCCAGCTACCGCTGCCGCACGAGCGGCCCAAGGGCTGCAATTTCGGCCCTCGCTGCCACCATTTCGTCGAGGGCGTCTGCAACGCCGCCGAAATCCCGATGATCGAGGTCGCGGGCCACGAAGGCCATTTCTCGCGCTGCGTGCGCTTCAACGAGATCGACTGGGAGGCGCTGCCGCCCGGCGCCAAGAAGGTCAATGAGCGCGTCGTGCCCGGCGCTCCGGTGCTCAAGATCGAGGATCTCAGAAAATACTACAGGGTCGGCGGCAGCGAGGTGTTCGGCTCGAGCGAGGGCCGCGTCGTCAAGGCCAACGAGACGATCTCGTTCATGGCGCGGGAATCCGAGACGGTTGCCATCGTCGGCGAATCCGGCTGCGGAAAGTCGACGCTGGCCAAGGTGCTGCTTGGGCTGGAGACGGCAAGTGCCGGCACGGTGACGCTGGGCAACAAGGAAATCCAGTCGACCGGCATCGAGAAACGGAGCGTCGACACGGTGTCGTCGATCCAGATGGTGTTCCAGAATCCGTTCGACACGCTCAATCCCAGCCATTCGGTCGGTTCGCAGATCATCCGCACGCTGGAGAAGTTCAACGTCGGCAAGACGGTTGCCGATCGCCGCAAGCGCATGCTGGAACTGCTCGACCTGGTGAAGCTGCCGCGGGCATTCGAAACCCGCAAGCCGCGCCAGCTATCGGGCGGCCAGAAGCAGCGCATCGGCGTGGCGCGCGCCTTTGCCGGCGACGCCAAGGTGGTGGTGGCCGACGAGCCGGTCTCGGCATTGGACGTGTCGGTGCAGGCGGCGGTGACCGAACTGCTGATGGACATCCAGCGCAAGAACAAGACGACAATGCTGTTCATCAGCCATGATCTGTCGGTCGTGCGCTACATCGCCGACCGCGTCGTGGTCATGTATCTCGGCTATATTGTCGAGCAAGGCACGACCGACCAGATCTTCGCGCCGCCCTACCATCCCTATACCGAGGCGCTGCTGTCGGCGATCCCGATCGCTGACACCAGCGTGGTCAAGCGGCACATCGTGCTGGAGGGCGACATTCCCTCGGCGATGAACCCACCGTCCGGCTGCCCGTTCCAGACCCGCTGCGGCTACAAGAAGCTGGTGCCTGACAATCTGTGCGAGACCAAGGTGCCACCGGTCAAGCATCTCGGCGGCGGCCATATGAGCCTGTGCTGGCTCTCCGACGATGTGCTGGCAACGATGGAGCCGGTGATCAAGTTCGACAAGGAGCACGCCGCGCACGAAGGCGTGCCGGATGACGCGCCGCATGGCGATGGCCCCGGTTTTGCCGGCACGCCACCGAAGCGTCCGCGCGGCAAGACGGGCAGCGCGGAAGCCGATGCAGCGAGGCAGGCCGGCGAGGAGACGGAAGCCGTTTCGAAAGCCCGCCGTCACGAGGTCCGCGACGAGGTTTCGGAAACCGGCGATACCCCAAAGCCGGGCGTTTCTAGGAAACCGAACTGACCGGCATCAGGCAATGCCATCAATTTCATATGCTGCGCAAAACATGCGTCCCTTGAGAATCTCAGTCTGTTGCTCTATGTGATGCGTGATGTTTGATGCTTGGAAAGGAGGACGAATTGTGAGAACGACACTTGCAATCGATGATGATGTCCTTCTTGCCGCCAAGGCTATGGCGCGGCAGCAGGATCGCAGCGTGGGAGAAGTCATTTCCGATCTGGTTCGCCGTTCGCTGCGTCGGCCGCAGGCGGGCGGTGAGCGCAACGGCATTCCCTTGCTTTCGTCGCGGCCCGGCGGGCCGATGGTCGATCTCGAAACGGTCAATGCGCTTCGCGACGAGCTGCCGTGACCTTCCTGCTCGACGTCAATGTGTTGATTGCGCTGATCGATCCGGCTCATGTCGCGCATGACGATGCCCATCGGTGGTTCGAATCCACCGGGCATCACTCATGGGCCACATGCCCCATCACCGAGAATGGCGTTATCAGGATCGTGGGCAACCCCAAATACCCCAACTCTCCTGGCTCCCCTGCCGTCGTCGCGCCGATCGTCGGCAAATTGCGCGCACTTGCCGGACACCAGTTCTGGCCCGATGACATTAGCCTTGTCAGTTCCAGAGAGATCGACGCGGGCAAGATCCTGACTTCGACGCAAGTAACCGACAGTTATCTGCTGGCGCTGGCCAAGTCGCATGACGGCGAGTTGGCGACGTTCGACCGAAAGCTATCGGCGACGGCGGTAAAATCAGGGAAGGCAATCCTTCATCTGATCCCAAGCAAATGAATCGCTGAGATCTTTTCTGCTCGAGGGGCGACATCGCTTTTCGCAGCGCCAAGTGATTTCACTTGGCTGCGTAATGCTCCGGCAAAGTCAGTTGCCGCACTCGCTCAGTTGCTGCGCATAGTCCCGCGCCATCTTGTCGGTGGCCCGGGCATAGCCCTGGACGCCGGCATCGCCCCGGTTGCCGCGGCCATAGGCGGTCCAGCCGAGATAGTAGGCCAGATAGAGGTTGTAGGTATCGTTGCGGGCAACGCCATACGTGTCTGCGGTCTTGGAATGATACCAGCCGACAAAGTCGACGGCGTCGGCGAATTTCGTCCGCCGTGCCGCCCAGTTGCCGGTTTCGCGCTGATATTGCGACCAGGTGCCGTCCAGCGCCTGCGAGAAGCCGGTGGCCGACGAGACATGCTTCCACGGAATGAAGCCGAGCAGCTTGGTGCGCGGCGGCCGTGCATTGCTCTTGAAACCGGATTCCTTGCGCACCGTCGCCATCAGCACGGGAACGGGGATGCCGTATTTCTGCTGGGCGCGCTCGGCGGCCGACTGCCAGTTGTCGAACCAGCCGTCATTCTGGTCGAAGACGGCACAGACATTGTTGATGTGGCTGGGCGGCGTGGCGCAGGCCGAGAGCGCCAGCAGCACGCAAACCGCACCAATTTTACTAAAACTCGAACTACGCATGGGCAGAGCAATAGGCCGAAATCATAAAGGGAATCTTGCGGCGTCCGTTAACGCTTCGCCGGCGCAGTCTCTCAAGGAAATCCAGTATCGATAATCCGACGCACTTCGTCGCTTTTTCTAAACAGACATTGCAGAAATGCCGCCGTGGCTAAAATCGCGCCCGCAGACGACGTATTTCTGACAGCTTGCCCGGTTTGCCGGGGCTTTGATACCGGCATGAACGAACCAAGACGCAAACGCGGCGCCGAGCGCACCAGCAACAGAGGGCCATCGGCCATCCCGCAACTGTCGCTCAGGCGGGTGACAAATCCCTATCCGCCAATGGCGATGCTGTCGCCCGACCAGATCGAGCAGATCCATCAGGCGTCGATGCACATATTGGAGAATTTCGGCATCGAGGTGATGAGCCCGCGGGCGCTGTCGCTGTTCGAGAAGGCCGGCGCCAAAGTCGATCATGCCTCGGCGAATGTCCGCATCGATCGCGGCCTGGTCGAAGACGTGCTGAAGACCACGCAGTCCAGCTATGTGTTGACGCCGCGCAACCCGGCCAACGCGGTTCATCTCGGCGGCAACACCATCAATTTCACGCTGGTTGCCGGACCGCCCAATGTGCACGATATGGAGCGCGGCCGCCGCGCCGGAAATTTGCGCGACTATTCGGATCTGACCCGGTTGGCGCAGCATTTCAACTGCATCCACATGCTGGGCAACCAGGTCTGCGCACCGGTCGAACTGCCGGCCAATTCCCGCCATCTCGACACCTATTTCACCAATCTGACGCTGACCGACAAGAGTTTCCATGTCTCGGCGATCGGGAGGGGCAGGGCGCTTGACGGCATCGAGATGATGGCGATTTCGCGCGGGCTGACGCTCGATCAGATGCGCGACGATCCCGGCATCACCACGATCATCTCGGTCAACTCGCCGCGCCGCTTCGATGAGATGATGGCCGAAGGACTGATGACCATGGCCGAGTTCGGCCAGTCGGTGGCGGTGACGCCGTTCACGCTGATGGGGGCGATGAGCCCGGTGACGCTGGCCGGCGCGCTGGCGCAGCAGAACGCCGAGGCGCTGTTCGGCGTCGCGCTGACGCAGCTTGTCCGTCCAGGCGCGCCGGTCATGTATGGCGCCTTCACCTCCAATGTCGACATGAAGTCGGGCGCGCCGGCCTTCGGCACGCCGGAGAACACCAAGGCCAACATCGCGTCGGGGCAATTGGCGCGGCGATACGGGCTTCCGTACCGCACGACGCCGGGCTCGGCTTCCAACGCTGCCGATGCGCAGGGCGCCTATGAGACGCTGATGGCGCTGTGGGGCGCGGTGCTCGGCCACGGCAACCTCGTCTACCACGCCGCCGGCTGGCAGGAGGGCGGGCTGACGGCGTCGTTCGAAAAATTCATCATCGATGTCGAGATGATCCAGCACATGATGGAGTTCTTGCGCCCGATCGAGGTCAATGAGGCCGAGCTCGCCGTCGAGGCGTTGGGCGCGGTGCCGACCGGCGGCCATTTCTTCGGCGAACCGCACACGCTGGAGCGCTACGCCACCGCCTTCTACCAGCCGATGCTGTCCAACTGGCAGAATTACGAGGCGTGGCAGGAGGCTGGCGGGCTCGACGCGACGGCGCGCGCGACGCGGCTGTGGAAGAAGGCGCTGGAAGACTATGTCGAGCCGGTGATGGATATCGCCGTGCGCGAGGCGCTGGAGGCTTACATGGCCAGGCGCAAGGAAGCGATCGGGCAGGGCGAGCCGTGATCGTTCCCAGCTTGAATCCACTCACCCATCCAACTCACTGATAACAGAGCAAAACTCATGAAATCGCATGCAAAGGTCGTGGTCATTGGCGGTGGCGTCGTCGGGTGCTCCGTGCTGTTCCATCTCGCCCGCCACGGCTGGACCGATGTTGTCCTGCTGGAGCGCGACGAATTGACGTCCGGCTCGACCTGGCACGCGGCCGGCGGCATGCACACCATTAATGGCGACCCTAACGTCGCCAAGCTGCAGAAATACACCATCAACCTCTACAAGGAGATCGAGGAGCTTTCCGGGCAGGCGACCGGCGTGCA
Source organism: Mesorhizobium sp. M0239 (assembly GCF_040321815.1). NCBI lineage: Bacteria > Pseudomonadati > Pseudomonadota > Alphaproteobacteria > Hyphomicrobiales > Phyllobacteriaceae > Mesorhizobium > Mesorhizobium sp. M0239. Next base: position 144,591 of record NZ_JAMYSG010000012.1, on the reverse strand, counting down.
TCTGACCGGTGGCGTGCTTCTGGCGGCAACCGAGGCGCGGCTGGACTGGCTGCGCGGCGTCGTCGCCAAGGGCCGCTATCTCGGCATCGAGCTGGAGGAGATCTCGCCCAACGAGGCGGCCGAACTGATGCCGCTTCTCGACCCCAGGCAGTTCGTCGGCGCCGTCAGGAACAAGGAGGACGGCCATCTCGACCCCTCGGGCGTCACCCATGCCTATGCCAAGGCCGCGCGGAAACTTGGGGCGGAAGTGGAGCGTTTCACCAAGGTCGAGGACATCGTGCGGCGTCCCGACGGGCTGTGGCGGGTCATCACCAACAAGGGCGAGGTGGTGGCCGAGCATGTCGTCAATGCCGGCGGCCTGTGGGCGCGCGAGGTCGGCCGCATGGTTGGTCTCGAACTGCCGGTGCTGGCCATGGAGCACATGTACCTGATCACCGAGGATATGCCGGAGGTCGCCGCCTGGAACGCCAAGACCGGCACCGAGATCATCCACGCGGTCGACTTCGATGGCGAGCTTTACCTGCGCCAGGAGCGCGGCGGCATGCTGATGGGCACCTATGAGAAGGCCAACAAGCCGTGGTCCGAATACCAGACGCCGTGGAATTTCGGCCATGAATTGCTGGCGCCCGACATCGACCGCATAGCGCCATCGCTGGAGGTCGGCTTTCGGCATTTCCCGGCCTTCCAGAACACCGGCATCAAGCAGATCATCAACGGCCCCTTCACTTTCGCCCCTGACGGCAACCCGCTGGTCGGGCCGGTGCGCGGCCTGCCGGGCTTCTGGGTCGCTTGCGGCGTCATGGCCGGTTTTTCGCAAGGCGGCGGCGTCGGCCTCGCTTTGTCGAACTGGATGATCGAGGGCGATCCCGGCGCCGATATCTGGGCGATGGATGTCGCGCGCTACGGCGACTGGGCGACGATGGCCTATACCAACGCCAAGGTGCGCGAGAATTATTCCAGGCGCTTTTCGATCCGCTTCCCCAATGAGGAGTTGCCCGCCGGGCGGCCGCTGAAGACGACGCCGATCTATGATCTGCTGTCTGCTGGGGGTGCGCAATGGGGCGTTGCCTATGGGCTGGAAGTGCCGCTGTGGTACGCGCCGGAAGGCGTCAAGGACGAATTCTCGTGGCGCCGCTCGAGCGACTTCACGCAGGTCGCCAGGGAGGTCGCGACGGTTCGTGACGGTGTCGGCCTGTCCGAGATTTCGAGCTTCGCCAAATACAAGGTGACGGGTGAGGGGGCGGCCGCCTGGCTCGACCGGATGCTTGCCTGCAAACTGCCGAAGCCCGGCCGCATGACGCTGGCGCCGATGCTGAAGCAGGACGGCAGGCTGATCGGCGACTTCACGCTGGCCAATCTGGGGGAAGACGGCTGGTTCCTCGCCGGCTCCGGCATCGCCGAGCAATACCACATGCGCTGGTTCGAGCAGCACCTGCCAGACGACGGCTCGGTCCGCATCGAGGCGCTGGGCCAGAAGCTCAGCGGCTTGTCGATCGCGGGGCCGAAGGCGCGGGATGTGCTGGCAAAGGCCACGCGTTCGGATGTCTCCAATGCGGCATTTTCCTTCATGGCCATTGGCCGGATGGATATCGGCATGGCGCCATGCCTGATCGGCCGTGTGAGCTATACCGGCGATCTCGGCTACGAAATCTGGGTGGCGCCGGAATACCAGCGCGCCGCCTATCAAGCGCTGATGGCGGCGGGCGAGGAATTCGGCATCGGCCTGTTTGGCTCGCGCGCGCTCAATGCGCTGCGGCTGGACAAGAATTACGGCTCATGGGGGCGCGAGTACCGGCCGATCTACGGACCGCTGGAAGCGGGGCTCGACCGCTTCGTTGCTTACGGCAAGGACGCCGATTTCATCGGCAAGGCCGCGGCGCTGGCCGAGCGCAAGCTGGGCGGCAAATTGCGCCTGCGCGCCTTTATCGTCGATGCCGACGATGCCGATGTCATTGGCGACGAGCCGATCTGGTTCGATGGTGCGGTGCGCGGCTGGGTGACGTCGGGCGGCTATGCGCATCATTCGAAGAAATCCGTTGCCGTCGGCTATGTGCCGAAGGAGATCGCCGATGAGAGCGACGGCTTCGAAATCGAGCTGCTGGGCAAGCGCCATGCGGCGCGCATTCAGGTGGTGCCGCTTTTCGACGCCAATTTCGAACGGATGCGCGCCTGAAGCGCATCGGCAAAGCCGAAGCGCTTCAGATTCCTGTTTTGTACATGTCGTTGTCCCAAAACCGCGGGCACTTTTGGGCGACGTGCACTAGGCCCGCATCCTCTTTCTGGCGTCAGGCGCTGCGGCGGTTGTCCAGCGCGAAGGCGCCGGCGCCGGCAAACACCAGATAGAGGAAGATGAAGCAGAACGAGATCGCCGAATCGCCGCCATTGTTGACCGGGAAGAAGTCGCGCGGCGCGTGCGCCATGAAATAGGCGATCGCCATTTCGCCGGCCAGAAGGAACGCGACCGGCCGGGTGAACAGGCCCAGCGCCAGCAGGATGCCGCCGGCGAATTCGAGGATGCCGGCGGTGAGTGACAGCCCGCTCAAAGCACCGGCGTGGTCGCTGACCGGGAAATTGAACAGCTTCTGGGTGCCGTGTTCGATGAACTGCAGCGCGGTCACAATGCGCAGAATGCCGAGTGCCTGCGGCTGATATCTGGCAAGGCCGTCGAAAGGCTTCATCTAAAACTCCTTTAGCTTCCGGGATCGGCCATAGTTTATCGCCCGGCATTGGACCATTCATTTCCCCTGGTTTGCCATCAACAATCAGTGATTGGGAATGTTCCCAATTCCCTTCAAATGTTTCTCGCCAGGGTTGCATTAATACCTCTATGGTTGTATTAATGCGTGTACAACAATCTGAATGTGTGGGGGTCTTGCCATGAAAAAAGTCGTCATCAGCCTGTTCGCGATCGTCGCAGGCACCAGCTTCGCCATGGCCGAGGACGCCGGCTGTGAGGCCTTCAAATGGCCGGTGACGCGGGAGCAGACCCTGTTTGCCGCGGCACCGGCAACGCCGCCCGGAGCGGCGCTGGCGGTTGGTGCGGCTGCGGACCTGGCGCTGGTGCCGGTAGAGAAAGCCGGTTTTGCGGTGGCGCCCGAACGTGCGCCGGCATCAGACACGTTTGGGGCCGTCGCCAGCGTGGAAGTGCCGTCCGAGGGAGCCATTCAGATAAGTCTCTCGGGGGAGGCCTGGATCGATGTCATCCAGGATGGCCAGGCCATCAAGTCGGCGGGCTATAGTGGCGTGAAAACATGCCCTGGCATCCGCAAGAGCGTGCGCTTCAAGCTTGCGCCCGGCCCGGCCACCGTCCAGTTCAGCGGCGCGAAAAAAGCTGAGTTGAAGGTTGCGGTGCTGGCGCCGGAATGAGACGGCGCCAGGCAGGGGTAGAGGCCTTCATCGGTGGTCTGATGAAAACCCGCGCTTTGTGTCAGCGGTTTTCGATCGCGGTCAGCGGACTGGCGCCATCAAGGCGAAGTGCGCGTCTTGCGGGTCCTGGCATTGGACGATCCAACTGCCGCCGGGGACCTCCATCGGGCCCATCAGGATCTTGCCGCCATTGTCGGTGACCCGTTTTGCGGCCGCGTCGATGGCCGCAACGTTGAAGTAGAATTGCCAGACCGGCACCGGGATCTGCTCCGGCTTGTTCATGATGCCGCCGCCGGATTCGGGGCCAGCCGTAAAAGTCTGGTAAGTGCCCATCGGACCCATGTCGAAATCGCCGGCGTCGATCCAGCCGAACTGCTCGGAATAGAAATCGAACGCGGCTTTCCAGTCGCTCGTATAAAGCTCGTGCCAGCCGATGTGGCCCGGCGTGCCGGCCGGCACGACAGGCTGGTCGGGACCGTTCGGCTGCAGGAACATGAAGGTCGTGCCTTGCGGACCGGCGACGACGGCAAAGCGGCCGACACCCAGAATGTCGTCGGGCTGGCGGTGAACGGTGCCGCCGGCTTTCTCCAGCGATGCCGTGGCGGCGTCGACATCCTTGGTGTGAATATAGCCAAGCCAGGCAGGCGGCATGCCCATCTTGGCGGCATCCTCGGGCAAGGTCATCAGTCCGCCGACGCCACGTTCGCCGACATTCATCACGATATAGCGCGGCATGCCGGGTGCCTTATCGAAGGGCTGCGCCGTCCAGCCGACCACTTGGGTGTAGAACGCCTCGGCGGCGTCGAGATCTGATGTCATCAATTCGTACCAGAAGAAGGGCATCGGGGTTTTCGGCATTTTCGGTCTCCTCACCTTTCATGGATCGATCGTCGTCCATCTTAGGACGATCCTCACGACGGAAATCCGACACGCCCGGACAACAATGGGTGTGTGTGCCAAGCGTTCCCTGGTTGCGCGAGCTCTGGTTTTCGATTTCTCTGCGGTGATGAGGGGTTGTCGTCCATGCGCTTGATGTCGCTCACGCCCGAGCTTGTCGCACTGTGCCATCGGGAAGAGGCCGATCCCGGCCCGGACCCGAGTTGGACAGACATGAACGACGAGGATTTCCGCACCCTTGCCTTGCGGCTGTCCAATGAAGCCGATGAGGGACCACTATGGGTGTTCGCTTACGGGTCCCTGATCTGGAAGCCGGAATTCGAGTCGGTCGAGCAACAGCTCGCCACGGCCTTTGGCTGGCACCGCTCTTTTTGCCTCGACATGGTGCGTTGGCGGGGCAGCGCCGAGCAGCCGGGGTTGATGATGGCGCTCGAACGGGGCGGACGCTGCAACGGCGTGATCTACCGCTTGCCGGAGGGCGAAAAGCCGGCGCAGATCGAAAGGCTGCTGCGACGCGAGATCAGCGACCACGAAAGCATCGAGACGGTCCGGTGGCTGCCGGTGCATACGCCGCAAGGTACGCTGCGCGCGCTTGGCTTCTGGGTCGGCGTGAAGGGCAGGGGAACGTCGCTGAACCAGCCGCTGGACAGAGTGGCGAGCGTGCTGGCCAGAGCCTGCGGGCATATTGGATCCGGCGCCGAATATCTCTACAACACGGTCAGCCATCTCGAGGAATTCGGCATCCATGACCGCAATCTGTGGCGGCTGCAGCAACTGGTAGCCGACGAGGTCAAGACCATTCATGGCTGTAAGCTTGAACCCGGCCATTCGCGCGCACTGTAAAAGTGGCCCTCGCCTCCAATAACATGACTAAAAAAATCATGTTATTGTCGAGCCTTTTCAGTGGCTTGCGCCGAAAATTGACCAATTGATAAAAAAATAAAACGTGCTAGCCTTCCTCAAAAGAAAACATGGGGAACTGACGATGCCAGAAGGCCAATTCAGGGAAGGCATTGCGGGCGGCAGGCTCTCGGCCGACCAGTATGCGGACAATTTTTCCGACCTGCATCCGCCGCTCGATCACCACGAGGCGCTGGTCGAATCCGATCGTTGCTATTTCTGCTACGACGCGCCGTGCATGAATGCATGCCCGACCTCGATCGACATTCCGCTGTTCATCCGCCAGATCTCGACCGGCAATCCGATCGGTTCGGCCAAGACCATCTTCGACCAGAACATATTGGGCGGCATGTGCGCCCGCGTCTGCCCGACCGAAACGCTGTGCGAGGAAGTCTGCGTGCGCGAGGTGGCGGAAGGCAAGCCGGTGCAGATCGGCCGCCTGCAGCGCTACGCCACCGATGTCGCCATGGGCGAGAACAAGCAGTTTTATCCGCGCGCCGAGCCGACCGGCAAGACAATCGCCGTGGTCGGCGCCGGGCCGGCCGGCCTTGCCGCCGCGCACCGGCTCGCCCGCCACGGCCATGACGTGACCATCCTGGAAGCGCGCGCGAAGGCCGGTGGCCTCAACGAATACGGCATCGCCGCCTACAAGAGTGTCGACGATTTCGCCCAAGCCGAAGTCAACTACGTGACCGCGATCGGCGGCATCGACATCCAGAACGGCAAGGCGCTCGGCCGCGACTACCAGCTGTCGGACCTGATCCGCAATTACGATGCGGTGTTTCTCGGCATGGGCCTTGGCGGCGTCAACGCGCTGCGTGCTGATGGCGAGGAGGCCGACGGCGTCATCAACGCGGTCGAGTTCATTGCCGAACTGCGCCAGGCCAGCGACCTTTCCGGCCTGCCGGTTGGCCGCCGTGTCGTCGTCATCGGTGGAGGCATGACGGCCATAGACGCCGCGGTACAGTCGAAGCTGCTCGGCGCCGAGGAGGTGACGATCTGCTACCGGCGCGGCCAGGAGCACATGAACGCTTCCGAATTCGAACAGGATCTGGCGGCAGCCAACGGCGTCAGCATCCGCCACTGGCTGCAGCCGAAGCGGGTGATCGCCGAAGGCGGCAAGGTCACCGCCGTCGAATTCGAATACACGGCGCTGAACGGCGACAGGCTTGCCGGCACCGGCGAGACACTGACGCTCGTTGCCGACCAGGTGTTCAAGGCGATTGGACAGAGTTTTGTGCCGGTCGCCCTTAATGGCAGCGGTGCGTCGATCGATCTTGAAGCCGGCCGCATCAAGGTCGATGCGGAAGGGCGCACTTCTCTCGCCAGGGTCTGGGCCGGCGGCGACTGCATCTTCGGTGGCGACGACCTGACCGTCTCGGCGGTCGCGCAAGGCCGCGACGCTGCGGAGAGCATCAATCGGGCACTGACCTCGAACGGGAGGGCATGAGCATGGCAGATATCAGAAACAATTTCGTCGGCATCAAATCGCCAAATCCGTTCTGGCTGGCCTCGGCGCCGCCGACCGACAAGGCCTACAACGTCATCCGCGCCTTCAAGGCCGGCTGGGGCGGCGTGGTGTGGAAGACGCTGGGCGAGGAAGGCCCACCGGTGGTCAACGTCAACGGCCCGCGCTACGGCGCGATCTGGGGCGCCGACCGCCGCCTGCTCGGCCTCAACAACATCGAGCTGATCACCGACCGCGACCTGCAGGTCAATTTGCGCGAGATCAAGCAGGTCAAGAAGGACTGGCCCGACCGCGCCATCGTCGTCTCGCTGATGGTGCCATGCGTCGAGGAGGCCTGGAAGGCGATCCTGCCGGTGGTCGAGGAGACGGAGGCCGACGGCATCGAGCTCAATTTCGGCTGCCCGCACGGCATGTCGGAACGCGGCATGGGTGCCGCCGTCGGCCAGGTGCCGGAATATATCGAAATGGTGGTGCGCTGGTGCAAGCAGAACACCCGCATGCCCGTCATCACCAAGCTGACGCCCAACATCACCGATGTGCGCAAGCCCGCACGGGCGGCACATGCCGGCGGCACTGACGCGGTGTCGCTGATCAACACCATCAATTCAATCACCGGTGTCGACCTCGACAGCTTCGCGCCGCAGCCGACAATCGACGGCAAGGGCTCGCATGGCGGCTATTGCGGCCCGGCGGTGAAGCCGATCGCCATGAACATGGTGGCCGAGATCGCGCGCGATCCCGAAACCCGCGGCCTGCCGATCTCCGGCATCGGCGGCATCACCACCTGGCGCGATGCTGCCGAATTCATGGCGCTCGGCGCCGGCAATGTGCAGGTCTGCACGGCGGCAATGACCTATGGCTTCAAGATCGTGCAGGAAATGATCGCGGGCCTCGAAAACTGGATGGACGAGAAGGGGCACGCCTCGCTCAACGACATCGTCGGCCGCGCCACGCCCAATGTCACCGATTGGCAGTATCTCAACCTGAACTACGTCGCCAAGGCGCGTATCGACCAGGATGCCTGCATCAAATGCGGCCGCTGCCACATCGCCTGCGAGGACACTTCGCACCAGGCGATCACCAGCCTGGTCGACGGCGTCAGGCACTTCGAGGTGATCGAGGCCGAATGCGTCGGCTGCAATCTGTGCGTTAATGTCTGCCCGGTCGAGAACTGCATCACCATGGAACCGCTGGCGGCAGGCGTGATGGACCAGCGCACCGGCAGGCCGGTATCGCCGGTCTATGCCAACTGGACGACGCACCCGAACAATCCGATGGCCAAGGTGGCTGCGGAATAGGGACTTACCCCAACAAAAGAGCGGCGCTTTCGAGCGCCGTTTTTTAATTTTCCTATTGCAGATAATAATTATCCACGATAGTATATATCCATGATAAAGGAGCCGATCCAATGAAGCTGGGCGAGGGCGTTGAGGCAGCTATCCATTGCGCTGCCACGCTGGCCAGTGTGGAGGGGAACAGCACCATGCCTGGCGCCGCTCTGGCCGAGTCCTTTGGCCTGTCGCCTAGCTATCTGCTGAAGCATCTCAACATGCTGAGCGCGGCGCGCATTCTGGAATCGGTGCCCGGGCCGGCGGGTGGCTATCGGCTGGCGCGGCCGGCCGAGCGCATCACGCTGCTCGACATCGTGCTGGCCATCGAAGGGCGCGAGCCGGCTTTCCGTTGCGGCGAGATCCGCCAGCGCGGTCCGGTGAAGCTCGATGCTTCGGCCTATGTCAAACCCTGCGGCATCAACGCCGCGATGCTGAAGGCCGAGCGTGCCTATCGCGCCGCGCTCGCCGAGACCAAGCTGTCCGATATCGTGGCCACCTATGCGGCAGAAGGCGATCCCAGGTCGCTTGCTGCGAGCTGCGCCTTCGTCGAGCGCCACCAGCGGCCGCAGAAATCCAGTTAACCCCGTAGACCCAAACCCAAAGCAGATTTGAAAGGACAGGAAGATGAAACAGAGGCTGCAATTTTTCGCCAAGGCGCCGGAGATCATGAAGGCTGTGTCGGCGCTCAACAAGGCGGTGGACGAATGCGGGCTCGAGGTGAGCCTGCTGCACCTGATCAAGCTCAGGGCATCGCAGATCAATGGCTGCTCGTTCTGCGTCGAGATGCACAGCCGCGAGGCGAGGCGCGACGGCGAGACCGAGCAGCGGCTCTATCTGGTTTCAGCCTGGAAGGAATCGCCGCTGTTTTCCCTGCGCGAACGCGCTGCCCTGGCCTGGACCGAAGCCGTCACCTTGATCGCCAGCAATGGCGTGCCGGACGAACTCTATGCAAAGACGCTCGAGCATTTCTCGGAAGAGGAACTGGTCAAGCTTTCCGTTGCGCTCGGCATGATCAACACCTGGAACCGGCTGTGCATCCCGTTCCAGGCCATTCACCCGGTGCCGGCGGCGAAGGCCGCCTGATTGTCCGGTTATGTTGGGAGCGCCGTCGAAAGGCGGCGCTCCACTTTCAAAGGGAGCGTTTGATGCCTGCCGATTTGCCTTCGACCTTGTTGTTTCTCGCTCGCCTGTTGCTCGGCGGCGCCTTCGTCTTCGCCGGCCTGCGCAACATCCAGAACGCGGCCTTCCTGACCCAGCTGATGGCCGCGCGCGGTGTGCCGCAGGCAAGATTGGCGCTGTGGCTCGGCATCGTGCTTCAGATCGCCGCCGGCGTGCTGGTCATCGCAGGATTGTGGACGGCACTCGCGGCCGCGGTGCTGCTGCTGTTCCTCATCGTCGCCACGCCGATGTTTCACAATTTCTGGGACCATCAGGGCCAGGACCGTGCGTCCCGCATCAACGGCTTCGTCGGCAATGTCGCGCTGAGCGGTGGCTTTCTGACCCTGATCGCGCAATCTGTTTGACGCACAGTTCCATGCCGACTGCGGCCTCTGGTGCCCACGGCTCGTCATAAAATCGGAACCAATCGAGCCGTTGACGCATTTCACACCTGCATGCCCAGCATCCAGGATGGAATATGAAAATCGCCCATGTCGCGCCGCTTTATGAATCGGTGCCGCCAAGGCTCTATGGCGGCACCGAGCGCATCGTCTCGTATCTGACCGAAGCGCTGGTCGATCTGGGCCATGAGGTGACGCTGTTCGCCAGTGGCGACAGCCAGACTTCCGCGACGCTGGTACCCAGCCGGGAACGCGCGCTGCGCCTCGATCCGCGTCCGCTTAAATCCGAGATCGCGGCGCATCTTTCGATGCTTGCGCAGGTGAGGGAACGGGCGTCGGAGTTCGACGTCATCCACTTCCATCTCAGCCATTTCCTGCACTTTTCCTTCTTCGAGGATCTCGCCGACCGCACGGTGACGACACCGCATGGCAGGCTGGATTATGTCGACCTGGCGCCGGCCTATGAACGGTTTCCGCGTTTTCCCCTGATTTCCATTTCGCACAGCCAGAAGGCGGGCTTTGCCAACGCCAACTGGTTGGCGACGATCCATCACGGATTGCCGACCACTCTCTACGAACCGACTTTTGAGACGACGGCGGAAGAACCCTACCTTGCCTTCCTCGGCCGGTTCTCACGCGACAAGCGCCCGGACCGCGCCATCGAGATCGCCTTGCGTTCGGGGCTCAAGCTCAAGCTCGCGGCAAAGATCGGCGACGACGACCGCGCCTATTTCCACGAGGTGGTCGAACCGTTGATCGACGGCGATCGCATCGTCTATGTCGGCGAGATCGAGGAGGACCAGAAGGCGGAATTTCTCGGCAAGGCGGCCGGCCTGCTGTTCCCGATCGACTGGCCGGAGCCGTTCGGCCTTGTCGCCATCGAGGCCATGGCCTGCGGCACGCCGGTCATCGGCTGGAATTGCGGCGCGCTGCCCGAAATCATCGATCAAGGCGTCACCGGTTTCATCGCTGACACGGTGGACGGCGCGGTCGCCGCGGTGCCCGACTTGCTGCAACTCGACAGGCGAAAGGTGAGGGCCGTTTTCGAAAAGCGGTTCTCCGCTCGAAGAATGGCTGGCGATTATCTGGCCGCCTATGCGGGCCTGATCGGCGTCCCGAGCGCGGCGAAGGCGTCTTGAGCAACGACGTGCTCGAGCCACGACAACGAAACAACAGGGATCTTTGACGAATGGCCCAACTCGATGAGCGCCAGCTCGATCCCGCGGTTGCGCTTGCATCGCTCGACGCCACCGCCCCTCGCGAGCCGCATCGGTTGTTTGCCCTCAAGCAGGGCGATTGCTTCGCGGTTGCCGACGCCTATGGCGACATACGCGGAGCCGGCGACGGTTTCTTTCGCGACGACACACGGGTTCTTTCCGAGTTCCGGCTGACCGTCGGCGGCAGGCAGACGTCGCTGCTCGGCGCCTCGCTCAGCCAGGACAATGTGCTGTTCACCACCAATTTGACCAATCTGCCGATACAGAGCGCCGGTGGACGCGACATCCCGCAGGGAGCCATTCACATCGAACGCGTCAGGCTGCTTTGGCAGGACAGGCTGTTCGAACGCATCACCCTTTCCAATTACAGCCGGGAACACTCGACGATCAGCGTTTCCCTGCACTATTCCGCCGATTTCCGCGACATGTTCGAAGTGCGCGGCTCGACACGGCTGAAGCGCGGGCTGGCCCATGCCGCCGAAACAGACGCGACGTCCGTCCTGCTGCGCTATGACGGGCTCGACGGCCTGGCCCGCCTCTCTGCGATATCGTTCTCGCAGGCGCCGGACCAACTGACAGCCACCCGTGCCGATTTCCTGATCGCCGTCACCAAGCGCAGCAGGAAGGTGCTTTATGTCGAGGTCGGTCCCGAGGTGGCCGATAAGCCCGACCGCGACCGGTTTCGCGCCGCTGCCGCCCGCGCCCGCTTTGGCATGCGGGCCAAACGTCGCCATGGCGCGACGGTGCGCAGCTCGGGCCGCGTCTTCAACGACTGGGTCGAGCGCGCCCGCGCCGATGTCGCGCTGCTGACCACCGAACTGGCGACCGGCCCCTATCCCTATGCCGGCATCCCCTGGTTCTCGACGGCGTTCGGTCGTGACGGCGTCATCTCGGCACTGCAGATGCTGTGGCTCAATCCGGGCCTGGCGCGGGGCGTGTTGGCCTTTCTGGCCCAGCATCAGGCGACCGAGACATCGCCGTTCAGCGATTCGCAGCCGGGCAAGATCATGCACGAGACCCGCAAGGGCGAAATGGTGGCGCTGCGGGAGCTCCCCTTCGGCCGCTACTACGGTGGCGTCGATACGACACCGCTCTACATCTATCTTGCTTGTGCCTACGCCGATCGTACCGGTGACATGGCGTTCATCGACGGCTTGTGGCCATCGCTGTGCGCTGCGGCCGAATGGACGGAGGAGGCGGGCCGGGAGACCGGATTCGTCACTTACCAGCGAGCGGCCGAGTCCGGCCTCGCCAACCAGGGATGGAAGGACAGTTTCGATTCGGTCTTCCATGCCGATGGCCGCATTCCCAAGGGTCCGATCGCCCTGGTCGAAGTGCAAGGCTATGTCTTTGCCGCTTTCCGGGGGCTGGCCAAGCTTGCCCGCCGCCGTGGGGAGGACGACAGGGCCGACCATTGGGATGGTCGCGCCGAGGCGATGCGGGTCGCCGTGGAACGCGATTTCTGGCTTGACGATCTCGGCTTCTATGCCCTCGCGATCGACGGTGCGGGCGAGCCCTGCAAGGTGCGGACCTCGAATGCCGGGCATCTGCTTTTTGTCGGATTGCCTGAGCCGGCGCGGGCCCAGATGGTCGCCGACCAGCTGCTTTCCGCCTCCTTCCATTCCGGCTGGGGACTGCGGACGCTCGCCGACGATGCCGTGTTCTTCAATCCGATGTCGTACCACAATGGCTCGATCTGGCCGCACGACACCGCCCTGTGCGGTGCCGGCCTGGCGCGCTATGGCGAGCGCGAAAGCGTGGTTCGCCTGATGAGCGGCACATTCGAATCCGCAGTCCATTTCAACATGCGGCTGCCCGAACTGTTCTGCGGTTTTACACGTGCGCCGGGCGAAGCACCCATCGCCTATCCCGTCGCCTGCCTGCCGCAGGCGTGGTCGGCGGGCTCCGCCTTCATGCTGATGCAGGCCTGCCTTGGCCTGGAGATCGACGGCTGGGATGGCGAAATCCGCGTCACCCGCCCGAGGCTGCCGATCGGCATCGACACGCTGACACTGCGGCACCTGGGCGTCGGCGACCGGGTCGTCGATCTCACCTTCCAGCGCGTCGGCGATCGGGTCGTCGCTTTCCTTGCCGACCGCCATGAAGGGCTGGTGCCGCTCATCGTAAGGACATGATCCGAACAAAATTGGCGGAACCGATCCGAGCTTTGTGCGTTGCAAAAATACGGGTCCGAACGCCGACCACGTGGTCGGCGGACCTTTTCAAACGGGAAACACGAAAAAACGGTCGCCGACGGCCGGGTGAGTTGACATTCAATGACAAACTACGGTGCGGAACTGCTCTGGGTTCTGATCTTCGCGAGCCTCGGTTTTTCCGCTCTTGCCGTATTCCTCTCCCTATCGCGGCAGCGCCGCAGTCACCCTCCGGCGGTTGCCCATACAGCGGGCGAAGACGTGGCCGCGGAGGCGGCGCGCAAGGTGATCCGTGAGTTCGAAAAGAACGGCCAATCGGCCGATGCGGCGCTGGTGACGTGGTCGCCCGAGACATTGCGCAAGATCCTCGCCGACGATCTGCCCGATGCGCAGGTCATCGTGGTGTCGAACCGCGAACCCTATATCCACAACATCAGGGATGATGGCGTCGAATTGCTGGTGCCGGCCAGCGGGCTGGTGTCCGCGCTCGAGCCGATCACCCGCGCCTGTGGCGGCACCTGGATCGCCTATGGCGGCGGAACGGCGGACCGCCTCACCGTCGACGACCACGACCGGGTACAGGTGCCTCCCGGCCATCCGTCCTATACGCTGCGCCGGGTCTGGCTGACGGAGGAAGAACATCAGGGTTATTATCTCGGTTTCGCCAATGAGGGGCTCTGGCCGCTTTGCCACATCGCCTTCACCCGACCGATTTTTCGCGCCTCGGACTGGGAGGCCTACGAGGCCGTCAACCGGAAGTTCGCCGACACGGTGGTTGCCGAAGCGCGCAACGAGCGGCCTATCGTGCTGGTCCAGGATTACCACTTCGCGCTGCTGCCGCGCATGATCCGCGAGCGCCTGCCGGAGGCGATCGTCATCACTTTCTGGCATATCCCGTGGCCGAATTCGGAAGTGTACAGCATCTGTCCCTGGCGTGAACGCATCCTCGAGGGGCTGCTCGGCAGTTCGATCATCGGCTTCCACACCCAGTTCCACGCCAACAATTTCACCGAAAGCGTCGATCGCTTCCTGGAAAGCCGCATCGAGCGGGCCGATGCGGCGATCTCCTACGGTGGCCAGACGACGCTGGTGCACGCCTATCCCATCTCGATAGAATGGCCGGCCGACCTGTTGGCAAAATTGCCTGACGTCGATGACTGCCGGGCCCGCCTGCGCAATAGGTTCGGACTGAAGGCGGATGTGAAGCTGGCCGTGGGCGTCGAGCGTCTCGACTACACGAAGGGCATTCTGGATCGATTTCAGGCGCTGGACGAATTGTTCAAGCGATACCCTGAATGGATCGGAAAGCTGGTTTTCCTGCAGGTCGCGGCCCCCAGCCGCGGCACGCTGCCGGCTTACAAGCTGCTCCACGACGAATGCCACCGCTATGCCCAGGAGCTCAACCAACGCTATGGCAGCGAGGGTTACAGGCCGGTGGTCATGGTGGCCGAGCATCACTCACAGGAACAAGTCTACGAGATTTATCGCGCCGCCGACATATGCATGGTCACCAGCCTGCATGACGGCATGAACCTGGTCGCCAAGGAATTCGTCGCGGCGCGCGACGACGAACAGGGCGTCTTGATGCTCAGCACCTTCGCCGGCGCCTCGCGCGAATTGCTGGAGGCGCTGATCGTCAACCCTTACGACGCCGCCATGATGAGCGAAGCGCTGTTGCAGGCGCTGATCATGACTTCAGACGAACAGCGCGAGCGCATGCGGCCCATGCGCGAGACGATCCGCAACAACAATGTCTATCGCTGGGCCGGCAGCATGCTTCTGGATGCAGCGCGCTTGCGCAAGCGCGGTGACCTCGACCGGGTAACCGGTGTCGGTGACCGGCCGCCTAGCGTCGACAATGTCGTGTCCATGTTCGAGCGCAAACGGGTAGTCATGTCATGAACGAGGTCCTGCAAAAGATGATCAGCGAAAGCCCGCAAAAGCCGCAGGCCGTCATGCCGAAACCGCAGACTGTGCTGACCGGCGAATGGGCGTTGTTCCTCGACATCGACGGCACCCTGCTGGAACATGCCGAGCACCCGGACGCCGTCTCGGTCAGCGACGAGCTTCGCTCCTTGCTGCAAGGCCTGGACCGCAAGCTGGACGGGGCATTGGCCTTCATAACAGGCCGCTCCGTTGCGGCTGTCGACCATCTGTTTCAACCTTTGAAACTGCGCGCCGCCGGGCTCTATGGACTGGAGCACCGGCTTCTGCCGGGCGACGACGTCGAAGTCGCGGACGAGCCGGCGGATATCGCGGCCCTTGCCGACGAGATCGAGGCCGAGCTCGGTCGTGGGGCCTATATCGAGCGCAAGGGAAGGGTGCTGGCCATCCACACGCGCGCCGCCCCCCATCTGCTTCCCCGCGCGATGCAGCTTGTCGAGCAGGCGCTGGCCACGCTGCCAAAGGGCTACCGGGTGGTTGCCGGCAACGCCGGCGTGGAATTGCTGCCGCTGGAGGCCGCCAAGGGCGCCGCGATCCGACGTTTCATGGAGATTGCGCCGTTCACAGGCCGCCGCCCGGTCTTCCTGGGCGACGACACGTCGGACGAAAACGGCTTCGTAACCGTTAATGATGCCGGCGGTATATCGATCAGGGTTAAGCCACCAGCGCATACCACAGCGCGGTACGGGCTTGCCGGCGTCGCCGAGACGCTGGCCTGGCTGAGAGGTCAACTTTAGATCCAGCTGACGCAACCGCGATCGCGCGTCCTGGAAAGGGCAAGGAAAGGAACGGTTTCGATGGGACGCTTTGCACAATTGGTCCGAGAGATCACCCCGAACTGGCTGCACTCTCGCTCCTCCCGCCATGAGATTGCCCACGTTTCACCGTCCGACGCGGATTTCAGCTGGCAAGAAGCGGTCGACAACAAGATGTATGGGGCGGATACATCTGACTACTCCCATGTTCCGGAAAAGCCTGTTTCGGCAAAACCGGCAGACGACAGCTCTGCTGACGAGAACGACCGCGTTCCAAAGAAGGCCAATTAACGGTCCTGTCCTATGCCGCAAATCGCAGGCCGCCATCGCAGGTCAGCACCTGGCCGGTCATGAAGCCGTTGGAGACGAGGAAGGCGATTGCGTCGGCCACGTCTTCGGCCCGGCCGACGCGGCCGACCGGGGTCTTGCCGGCATAGTCGGCAAAGATCGTTTGCTTTTGCTCCTCGGCCAGAAAATCCCACCAGGGCGTGTCGATGACGCCGGGCGCCACGACATTGACGCGCAGCGGCTTCAGTTCCACCGCCAGAATCGGCACCACGGTCAACAGCATGCCGTTGATGGCGGCGATGCCGGCAACGCCGGGCGTCGCGAGTTGCGCCGAGACCGCCGAGACGAAGGTCACCGAGCCGGCCTTGTTCAGCGTCGGCAGGGCCGCCTGCAGGCAGCACAGCTGCGGCCGGACTTTCTCATCGACGCCACTGCCGATGTCGCTCAGGTCAAGCGTCGGGAAGGGGCCAAGGCCCTTGCCGCCGCTGGCCGCCAGCACCAGATGGTCGATAGGCCCGAGGCTCTCGAAGAACTGGCGGACCTCATCCGGCTTCGAGGCGTCGAAAGCAGCCTTCTCGGCAGCGCCACCAAGGTTTTTCCAAGCGCTCTTCAGTTTGTCCTCATTGCGCCCAGTGATGGTCACCTTCATGCCCGGGCCGAGCAGCTTGCGTGCCGTCGCCAGGCCGATGCCGGACGAGCCGCCGATGACGACGGTGTGTTCGATTGTCTTGGTCATCAATGGTCTTCCTTCGATGTGGGGGAGGCCGTGCCGATGAGATCGAGGCTCAAGGCTCGCAACTGTTGCCTTGCCTTGGCGTCATAAGCCTGGGCGTCGGCACGGGATTCCCGCAGGCCGTCGAAATAGAGGCCGCTTTTTCCGTCGAGCGCGGGTGAGGCGGCGAGGTTGAGGATGGCCTCGGCACCGGTCTCGACCGAACACCACGGCGTCACACCAGCCTGCCGGACCATGGTGGTATTCATGTAACTCGCCGGGTGCAGCGCGTTGACGGTGACGCCGGTACCTTTCAACTGTTCGGCCAAATCGACGGTGAACAGGATCTGCGCCAGCTTGCTCTGGCAATAGGCGCGCACGCCGTCATAGGAGCGGGTCAGCATGACATCGCTGAAATCGACCGCCTGCTGTCCGGCCGAGGCGACATTGACGATGCGGGCCGGCGCACTCGCCTTCAGCAACGGCAGAAGCTCCGATGTCAGCACGAAACCGGCGAGATAATTCACCGCGAAGCGCAGTTCGTAGCCGTCGGCGCTGATCTGTCTTTTGGCACCTTGGCCCGCCGTGCCGATTCCGGCATTGTTGACGAGGATGTCGAGCCGGCCCGTCCGGGCGCGCACGGCTTCGGCAAGCCGGCGCACTTCGGCCAGCGAAGAGAGGTCGGCGACCAGAAGCTCCGCCATGCCGCCGGCCGCTTCGATCTCGGTGACAACAGCCTTGCCGCGCCTCGCATCGCGGCCATGCACCATCACACGGGCGCCCGCGGCGCCGAGCCGTTGCGCGACGACGCGGCCGACGCCATCTGTCGAGCCGGTGATGAGGATCGTCTTGTCTTTGAGTTCCATGTTCAGAGCCTCCGTTCTGTTGCTCTGAACGGAAGATGGGACAGTTGGCGCGGGCCAAACAGTTCAAACTTTATCCTGGTATCAATACTGCTATACTAGGCACATGGATTCCCAACCCGTCGCTGCTCCAACACGTTCGGCCGAAGACAGCCGCCGGCGCGAACTCGGCGCCTTCCTGCGTTCGCGCCGCGAAAGGCTGACGCCCTCGGCCACCGGCATCGCCACCGGTCTCAGGCGGCGCACGCCGGGACTACGGCGCGAGGAGGTGGCGATGATCGCCGGCGTCGGCACCACCTGGTACACATGGCTGGAGCAGGGGCGGGAGGTCAGGCCCTCGGTCGAGGTGCTGACGGCACTCGCCGAAGCACTGCGCCTCGACGCCGCCGAAAAACGGCATCTGTTCATCCTTGCCGACCGCCAGCAGCCGGAGCGCCGTGCCGTGGCGCCGGAAAGGGTCGACGGCCCCTTGCTGCACATGCTGCAGAGCCTGGTGCTGCAGCCGGCCTATGTGGTCGGGCGGCGCTGGGATGTGCTGGCCTGGAACCCGGCGGCGGTGGCGGTGTTCGGCGACTATGGCCTGCTGGAAGGGGATGCCCGCAACATCGTCCACATGGTGTTCACCAGCCCGCACCACCGGCGCCTGCTGGTCGACTGGGAGCAACTGGCGCGCACCGTGCTGGCCTCGTTCCGGGCCGCGAGCGCCCGCTATGTCGGCGATCCGGATTTCGAGCGGCTGATCGAGTTGATGACGCGTTCGAGCCCCGAATTTCGTGCCTGGTGGCCGCAGCGCGACGTCGCGCACCGATTGTCGGGGGTGAAACATGTCCGGCACCCGAGCGCGGGCGCCATGAGCTTCGAGCATATGAGCCTGTCGATCGGCGACGGCTCGGACATGAAGCTGATCGTCTACACGCCGCTCGCCGAGCAGAATTCGATCGCCAAGCTGCAGACATTGCTGGATGAACTGCCGGCCAAGCGGCGCAGCGCCTGAAGCGTCAGGTCTTCGGCTTCAGCCCATCAAGAAACAGTTGTTCCAGGAAGCGGGCCGCATCCTCGAAGCGGCCGTCGCCGCCGCGGTTCGGCCCGAGCACGGCGCGGACCTGGACGTCGAAATCGGCATAATGCTGCGTCGTTGCCCAGATCGAGAAGATCAGGTGCCACGGATCGGTCTTGGCGATCTTGCCAGCGCGCATCCAGCCCTTGATGACGGTCGCCTTCTCGTCGACCAGCGTCTTCAACTCTCCGGCCAGCAGCGGCATGATGCGCGGCGCGCCTTGCAGGATCTCGTTGGCGAACAGCCGGCTCTCGCGCGGAAAGTCGCGCGCCATCTCCAGCTTGCGCCTGATGTAGCTGCGCAGTTCGGTAAGGGGATCCCCAATGTCGTCGAGTTCGCGCAGCGGCGCCAACCAGGTGTCGAGCAGGCGCTGCATCAGCGTTTCGTGGATGTCTTCCTTGCGGCGGAAATAATAGAGCAGGTTGGGCTTCGACATGCCTGCGGCTTCGGCGATCTGGTCGATGGTCGAGCCGCGGAAACCGTTGGCGGAGAAAACCTCGAGCGCCGCCTCCAGGATGAGTTCGCGCTTTTCCTGCTGGATGCGGGTGCGGCGAGGGGCGTCCGTGGCGATGGTCACCGTTGCAAGCCCTCGTGTTGAGGGTCATCTGGACCAATTCTCTGGACCAGTTTTTCCCTAGCCTGTGGAACGCACTTCAGGTGCCGCATTTCCGCTAGTAATCCTTGACCGCTGAGAGGGCGGTGCTAACGTTTGTCCAATCGGTCAAAAATTTGCGTAGCATGAAAACGCGGCAAAGACCAAGCGTTGGGCGCAGCGAAACAGTTTACAAGGGGAAGTCCTGGTCATGTCCAACCGGCTGAAAGTCACGCCGAACGATCTCAGCGCATTCTGGATGCCGTTCACGGCAAACCGGCAGTTCAAGCAGGCGCCGCGCATGATGGTGTCCGCCAAGGACATGCACTACACGACCAGCGACGGCCGCAAGGTGCTCGACGGCACCGCCGGCCTGTGGTGCGTCAATGCCGGCCATTGCCGGCCGAAGATCACCGAAGCGATCCAACAGCAGGCCGCCGAGCTCGACTATGCGCCCGCCTTCCAAATGGGCCATCCGATCGTGTTCGAACTGGCCAACCGCCTGGTCGACCTCGCGCCCAAGGGCATGGATCATGTCTTCTTCACCAATTCCGGTTCGGAATCGGTCGAGACGGCGCTCAAGATGGCGATCGCCTATCACCGTGTTAAAGGCGAGGGCTCGCGCACCCGGCTGATCGGCCGCGAGCGCGGCTATCACGGCGTCAATTTCGGCGGCATCTCGGTCGGCGGCATCGTCACCAACCGCAAGATGTTCGGCACGCTGCTCGGCGGCGTCGACCATATGCCGCACACGCATCTGCCGGAAAAGAACGCCTTCACCAAGGGCGTGCCGGAGTATGGCGCGGAACTCGCCAACGAGCTGGAGCGTATCGTAGCCCTGCATGACGCTTCCACCATCGCCGCCGTCATCGTGGAGCCGGTCGCCGGCTCCACCGGCGTCATCCTGCCGCCGAAGGGTTATCTTCAGAGGCTACGCGAGATCTGCACCAAGCATGGCATCCTGTTGATCTTCGATGAGGTCATCACCGGTTTCGGCCGTCTCGGCACGCCGTTCGCCGCCGACTATTTCGGTGTCACGCCCGACATCATGACCACCGCCAAGGGCGTCTCCAACGGCGTCATCCCGATGGGCGCGGTGTTCGTGAAGAAGGAGATCCACGACGCCTTCATGACCGGCCCCGAGCACATGATCGAGTTCTTCCACGGCTACACCTATTCGGGCAACCCGATCGCCTGCGCGGCCGCACTCGGCACGCTCGACACCTACAAGGAAGAGGGCCTGCTGACCCGTGGCGAGGAGCTGGCGCCGTACTGGGAAGACGCGCTGCATTCGCTGAAGGGCGAGCCGAACGTCATCGATATCAGGAACATCGGCCTGATCGGTGCGATCGAGCTGGCGCCGATCGCCGGACAGCCGACCAAGCGGGCCTTCTCGGCCTTCGTCAAGGCGTTCGAGCGCGGCGCGCTGATCCGCACCACCGGCGACATCATCGCGCTGTCGCCGCCGCTGATCATCACCAAGGGCCAGATCAACGAATTGATCGACCATGTGCGGGAAGTGCTGAGGTCCATCGATTGACGGACTGACACGATATCCCTCGCCCTGGAGGAGAGGGTCGCCGCGAAGCGGTCGGGTGGGGTCGGTGCGGCAGCGCGCCGACCTGATCTTTTGCTGCAACGAACGGTTACAGTCAGGCGGGCAACGCGCCGATCCCGGTCAGGATCACCCGCTTGATATTTTCCTTGGCTTCCCGCCATTGCCGGTCGGACAGCGGCTTGCCGCCATTGAGCGTCTCGATCTGGTGACCGAAATCGGCGTAGTGCTGGGTCGTAGCCCAAAGCATATAGAGCAGATGGCGCGGATCCACCGGGTCCATCTTGGCTTCCTCGATCCAGCGCCTGATGATCTCGACGCGGCCGTCCGTCCATTCGCGCAGCGTCGATTCCATATAGTCCTGAAGCACCGGCGCACCGTGCATCACTTCAGAGGCCCAGACCTTCGAGCCGTCAGGATGGCGGCGTGATATTTCCATCTTGGCGTCGATATAGGCACTGATGCCGTCTATGGGTCCGCGCGCCGCGTCGAAGCAATTGGCCGCCTGTAGCCAGATTTCAAAGATGTTTTGAACGACCGACCGGTAAAGCTCTTCCTTGGTGGCGAAATAGTAGTGGAGATTTGCCTTCGGCAGTCCCGCCAGATCCGCGATCAACTGCATCGTGGCGCCCCCGAACCCTGCCTCCGCAAACACCTTCTCGGCAGCGACGAGAATGGTTTTTTCATTCTCTCGTCGGATCTCCTGTCGCCGCATGGGGCGGGTGGGTTCTGCCATGTCTACCCCAAGATTCTAGTTGACCGCTTGGTCAGGTTGTGTAGTTTAAAAGCTGACCATACGGTCAAGCTGTAAATCACTCAAGGGGCGACAAGAACCCTGGTGTAGATGGGAACTCAAGATGGCCGCACCCGGCGAGAATCTGCGAATCAATTCAGACCGTTTGTGGGATTCCATCATGGAGATGGCGAAGATTGGCCCCGGCATTGCCGGCGGCAACAATCGTCAGACCGTGACCGACGAAGACGGCGAAGGGCGGCATCTGTTCAAGCGCTGGTGCGATGCGGCCGGGCTCGAAATGGGCGTCGATGAGATGGGCACGATGTTTGCCCGCCGCGAAGGCACCGATCCCAGCCTGCCGCCGGTCTATGTCGGCAGCCATCTCGATACGCAGCCGACCGGCGGCAAGTATGACGGCGTGCTCGGCGTGCTGGGTGGGCTTGAAGTGGTGCGCTCTCTCAACGACCTCGGCATCAAGACCAAACATCCGATCGTCGTCACCAACTGGACGAACGAGGAGGGCTCGCGCTTCGCGCCGGCGATGATGGCGTCCGGCGTGTTCGCCGGCGTGCTCGACCAGGCCGATGTGTACGGGCATGTCGACAAACAGGGCAAGAAATTCGGCGAGGAACTCGAGCGCATCGGCTGGAAGGGCAGCGAGAAGGTCGGCGACCGTAAGATCCACGCCTTCTTCGAACTGCATATCGAACAGGGTCCGATCCTCGAGGACGAAGGTATCGACATTGGTGTCGTCACCCATGGCCAGGGCCTTAAATGGCTGCAGGTGACGCTGACCGGCAAGGAAGCCCACACCGGCTCGACGCCGATGCCCAAGCGCCGCAATGCCGGGCTCGGCATGGCGCGGGTGATCGAACTGGTGCACGAGATCGCCATGGACTACCAGCCCGATGCCGTCGGCGCGGTCGGCCACATGGAGGTCTATCCCAATTCGCGCAACATCATCGCCGGGCGCACCGTCTTCACCGTCGATATCCGCTCGCCGGAAAAGGAAGTGCTGGACGCGATGGACGGCCGCATCCGCGAAGGCATCGACACGATCTGCGATGCACTCGACATTCGCTACGAGATCGAACAGGTCGGTGCTTTCGATCCGGTGACCTTTGATGCCGGCTGCGTCAAGGCGATCCGTGATGCCGCCGAACGCCTCGGCTATTCCCACCGCAACATCGTCTCCGGCGCCGGCCACGACGCCTGCTGGATCAACCGCGTCGCGCCCACCGCCATGGTGATGTGCCCTTGCGTCGATGGCCTCAGCCACAACGAGGCCGAGGAGATCACCAAGGAATGGGCTTCGGCGGGCGCGGACGTTTTGTTCCACGCGGTGGTGGAGACGGCGGAGATCGTCGGGTGAGAGGTCGGCGCTGTACCCCCACCCCTAACCCCTCCCCACAAGGGGGAGGGGGACTTCCGTTGGTGCTAATCTTGGCAAATTGTCTACGTTTCCACACCGAGAGGAAAGTTTGGGCTCGCGGCAGAGTTCCCTCCCCCTTGTGGGGAGGGTTAGGGTGGGGGTCCACCTTCGCAAGAATCCTTTTTATGCATTCTTTCAAAGGCTTTGAACGTCGGGCTGTGATAGCGCGACGCCAAGTCTCCCTCCCTTGCGGGGAGCGATTGAGGGTTTACACGCCAGAAAGCAGGCACCGATCGGCCCTTACGTTGCTGACTTTGTTCTGCATGAGAAGAACCTCGTTATCGAGGTGGATGGAGAGCATCACTTCACGCCGGAGCAAATGGAGAAGGATCGGACACGCGACGCATGGTTTGGCCGACAGGGCTATCGTGTATTGCGGTTTTCGACCGGAGGTCTGGCGAACTCTTTCGATGGTTGCATCGAGGAGATATTGGGAGAAGTTGGAGTCATGTAGCGCCGCCGCTTCGGTCCTGAACCGATCTGAAACACTACCGAGACGCTCGTAAGAAGCGCGGCAAGAACAAGGGAACAGCCAATGACCAAAGTCATCCGAAACGGCACCATCGTCACTGCTGACCGCACCTGGAAGGCCGATGTGCTGATGCAGCACGGCAAGATCGCGGCCATCGGTTCGGGCCTGCATGGCGACCACGAGTTCGATGCCACCGGCTGCTATATCATGCCGGGCGGCATCGACCCTCACACCCATCTCGAAATGCCGTTCATGGGCACCTATTCGGCCGATGACTTCGAATCCGGCACGCGCGCGGCGCTCTCCGGCGGCACGACGATGGTGGTCGATTTCTGCCTGCCGGCGCCGCAGCAGTCGCTGCTCGAAGCCTTGCAGATGTGGGACAACAAGACCTCGAAGGCGTCGTGCGACTACTCCTTCCACATGGCGATCACCTGGTGGGGCAAGCAGGTGTTCGACGAGATGGCCACTGTCGTCGACAAGGGCATCACCTCGTTCAAGCATTTCATGGCCTACAAGGGCGCGCTGATGGTCGACGACGACGAGATGTATGCGTCGTTCCAGCGCTGCGCCGATCTCGGCGCGCTGCCGCTGGTGCATGCCGAGAATGGCGACGTCGTTGCCGCCCTGTCGCAGAAGCTGCTGGCTGCCGGCAACAACGGCCCCGAGGGCCACGCCTATTCACGGCCACCCGAAGTGGAAGGCGAGGCGACCAACCGCGCCATCATGATCGCCGACATGGCCGGCGTGCCGCTCTATGTCGTGCATGTCTCCTGCGAGCAGAGCCATGAGGCGATCCGCCGGGCGCGGCAGAAGGGCATGCGGGTGTTCGGCGAACCGCTGATCCAGCACCTGACGCTGGACGAGAGCGAGTATTTCGACAAAGACTGGGATCATGCGGCGCGCCGCGTGATGAGCCCGCCCTTCCGCAACAAATTGCACCAGGATTCGCTGTGGGCGGGCCTGCAGGCGGGCTCGCTGCAGGTGGTGGCGACCGACCATTGCGCTTTCACCACCAAGCAGAAGCGCAACGGCGTCGGAGATTTCACCAAGATCCCGAACGGCACCGGCGGGCTCGAAGACCGCATGCCGGTGCTGTGGACGACGGGCGTCAACACCGGCCGGCTGACGATGAACGAGTTCGTCGCGGTGACCTCGACCAACATCGCCAAGATCCTCAACATGTATCCGAAAAAGGGCGCCATCGTCGAAGGCGCGGATGCCGACATCGTCGTCTGGGATCCCAAGCGAAAGAAGAAGATCACTTCTAAGCAGCAGCAGTCCGTCATCGACTACAATGTGTTCGAAGGGTTCGAGGTGACCGGTCTGCCGCGGTTCGTGTTCTCGCGTGGCGAACTGTCGATCCAGGAGGCCGAGATCAAGGCCAAGCCCGGGCATGGAGAATTCGTCGGCCGCGAGCCGAATGCGGCGGTCAACCGGGCGCTGTCGACGTGGAAGGAAATCTCCGCGCCGCGCAAGGTGGAACGCACCGGCATCCCGGCGACCGGGGTTTGAGCTTGGCGCGTTCGGCCGCGCTCATTTCGTTGGTCCTGATGGCAACTGGCTCAGGTCCGGCAGCAGCGGACGGCCTACTGGCCGGCTCCTGGGGCAATGATGTCGGCTGCGCCGGCGTCAAAGCCGGTTATCAGGAGAGCGATGCCTATATCGTGCTGACCGCCGAAGGCGTCGAGACCTATGGCAGCGGCTGCCGGTTCACACAGCAATTGACATCGGTGCTGGGCGCGCAATCGCTTGGCGCGACCTGTTCGGCGGAAGGCGAGGCGGGAACGACAATCGAAACCGTCGTGGTCACCAACAAGGGAGAGGATGGTTTCTTCGTCACCATCCCCGGCCTTGAGGAAATGGGCCGCTGCAATTATGTTCGTGACGGTGCCGATGGCGGCCCTTCCGTCGATGCTGGCCTCACGCGACCAGCGCATCCAGTTCCGGCAGCAGGACGACGCCTTCCTGTTCGTTGGGATCGGTGCGCGCAATGACGGCCGAAGACGGGGCGCTGCTCAGATTGGCCGGCAGATGCGGCACGCCGGCGGGAATGTAGAAAAGGTCGCCGGCCTTGGTGACGATATGATGCTCGAGCCGGTCGCCGTACCAAGTGTGGACTTCGCCGGAGAGCACATAGATCGCCGTCTCGTGGCTCTCATGCATATGCGCCTTGGCGCGCGCGCCGGGCGGGATGGTGAGCATGTGCATGCAGATGCCGGAGGCGCCGACGGTTTCGGCGGTAATGCCGGCGAAATAGGTCAATCCCTGCTTGCCTTCATAAGTGCTTTCAGGGCGGATAAGATGACAAGTGGGTTTGGGCGACATCGGGGAAACTCCGGGCGTCGATCGAGTGGGACAAGACCAATGGGACAGGGCGAGTGGAAAACAACATCGCGATAAAAGCAATCGGATTCCAGCCGCCGCAGGGACGGAAACAGGCAGGCGGCAGCCGATGACGGGGACTTCGCCAGCCGTCGTCGCGGCAAGCAAACTCGGACTGACCTTCCAGACCAATGACGGGCCGGTGCAGGCGCTGTCCAATGTCGATCTCACCATCGGCAAAGGGGAGTTCGTCTCCTTCATCGGGCCTTCGGGCTGCGGCAAGACCACGCTGCTGCGCGTCATCGCCGATTTGGAGAAGCCGACCTCGGGGACGATTTCGGTCAACGGCATGACAGCAGAACAGGCGCGCGAGAAACGCGCCTATGGCTATGTTTTCCAGGCCGCCGCCCTGTTTCCGTGGCGGACGATCGAGCGCAATGTCGGGCTGCCGCTGGAGATCATGGGTCTGTCCAGGACGGAGCAAGGCGAGCGGATCAAGCGCACGCTCGACCTCGTCAACCTCTCTGGTTTCGAGAAGAAATATCCCTGGCAGCTCTCGGGCGGCATGCAGCAGCGCGCCTCGATCGCCCGTGCGCTGGCCTTCGACGCCGACCTGCTGCTGATGGACGAGCCGTTCGGCGCGCTGGACGAGATCGTGCGCGACCATCTCAACGAGCAATTGCTGGAATTGTGGGGACGCACCAACAAGACCATCTGCTTCGTCACCCACTCCATTCCGGAGGCCGTCTATCTGTCGACGCGCATCGTCGTCATGTCACCGCGGCCGGGCCGCGTCAGCGACATCATCGAATCGACGCTGCCGAGAGAGCGGCCGCTCGACATCCGCGAGACGCCGGAGTTTCTGGCGATCGCAGCGCGCGTGCGTGACGGGCTGCGGGCAGGGCACAGCTATGATGATTGAGGGAGCAAACGACGGGCTCCCTCCTCTCCCCACCACCGGGGAGAGGAGGGCCGGAGCGAAGCGGAGGTCGGGTGAGGGGGCGGCCACCCGCGCCTTCGTCATCCTAGGGCGGAGCCGATGCGAAGCGGCGAGCGCAGACCCTAGGATGCATGCCGTGACGTCTGCCGAAAGGCCAAAACGGTTGAGAGTATCGGCCAAGCAGGGCGAGGCAGAGGGGATCATGTTCGGCACCGTTGCGGAGCGGAGAGGTAACGGCATGGATCCTAGGGTCTGCGCCGCGTCGCTTCGCTCCTTGCTTCGCCCTAGGATGACGAACGCGTGGTGGGTCGCTCGCGTTACGCAGAGCGCACGCCTGTCCGGCGAGGCCTGCTAGATGGACACCTTCCGCGACAAACTCATCCCCGTCACCTCCATCCTCGCCGGCGTGGTCGTGCTCTGGTATGTTTTCGCCGTCATCCTCAACGCGCCGTTCCAGCGTGATCTCGACCGCCGTGCCAATGAGACCTCCACGTTTAGCGAACTCATCGGCAAGACGCTGTCGCAGCCGAAGCCGACATTGCCGGCGCCGCACCAGGTGGCGGTGAATTTCTTCGAGAACACCTTCCTGCGGCCCATCACCTCGAACCGCAGCCTCGTCTACAATGCCTGGGTGACGCTGTCGTCGACGCTGCTCGGCTTTGCCTTCGGCACCGCGCTCGGCATCATCATTGCGGTCGGCATCGTGCATGTGGCGACGCTCGACCGCAGCCTGATGCCGTGGATCATCGCCTCGCAGACCATCCCCATCCTGGCGGTGGCGCCGATGATCATCGTCGTGCTGGGGGCGATCGGCATCAGCGGCCTGATCCCGAAGGCGATGATCTCCACCTATCTGTCGTTCTTCCCGGTGACTGTGGGCATGGTGAAGGGGCTGCGCTCGCCCGAGATCATGCATCTCGACCTGATGCACACCTACAATGCCAGTCGTGCGCAAACCTTCTGGAAGTTGCGCGTGCCGGCTTCGGTGCCGTTCCTGTTCACCTCGATGAAGGTGGCGGTGGCGGCAAGCCTGGTCGGCGCCATCGTCGGCGAACTGCCGACCGGCGCTGTCGCCGGCATCGGTGCCAAGCTTTTGGCTGGCGCCTATTACAGCCAGTCCATCGACATCTGGTCGGCGCTGGTCGCCGGTTCGGTGGTGGCCGCACTTCTGGTCATGGTGGTCGGCATTGCCGGGCGCCTCGTCGACCGCGCCATGGGCGGGAGGCCGGCATGAACTGGCTGAAACCCTCCTGGCAAGCGGTGCTGGCGATCGTGCTGTGCCTGATCGCTGTGGCGCTCGGCGCGATCGCCGCGCCGAAAGTGGATGCACTGGCGCAGCCCGCAGGGACGTTGATATATCCCTATGCGGCGACAAACTGGCTGATCTTTGGCGTGCTGCTTGTCGCCGCTTTGATCTCGATGGCCAGAATACCGTCCATCGTCGAAGCCGTTGTGCTTTTCATCGGCGCGCATCTGGTCGCCTGGCTGCTGATTGGCGGCATCGCCGGCTTCGAAGGTCTGGCGCGGGCGCCGTATTTCCTGCTGCTCGCGGCCGCATGGCTGCTTGGCTGGCGCTGCGTGGCGGTGCTGTCGTCGTTGCGTCCTTTCGCCAAATGGGCGCGGACCGCGTTGCGCCTGATCATCCCGGCCATCTTCGGCGCCTGGATACTGATCATCTGGGAAGCGGTGACGCGCGGGGCCGGCATACCCTTCATCCTGCTGCCGCCGCCAAGCGCGATCGGCGCACGCATTGCCGGTTCGCTGCCGGTGCTCGGCGCCGATATCAGGCAGACCATCTTCAAGGCAGTGATCTTCGGCTATGTGGTGGGCAGCGGCGCCGGCTTCATCACCGCGGTCCTCGCCGATCGCGTGCCGTTCCTGCGGCGCGGCCTCTTGCCGATCGGCAACATGGTCTCGGCACTGCCGATCATCGGCGTCGCCCCGATCATGGTGATGTGGTTCGGCTTCGACTGGCAGTCCAAGGCGGCGGTGGTCATCATCATGACCTTCTTCCCGATGCTGGTGAACACGGTCGCCGGCCTTGCCGCCTCCGGCCACATGGAGCGCGACCTGATGCGCACCTATGCGTCGGGCTACTGGCAAACCCTGCTGAAGCTCAGGCTGCCGGCAGCAGCTCCCTTCATCTTCAACGCGCTGAAGATCAACTCGACGCTGGCGCTGATCGGCGCCATCGTCGCCGAGTTCTTCGGCACGCCTGTCGTCGGCATGGGCTTCCGCATCTCGACCGAGGTCGGGCGGATGAACATCGACATGGTCTGGGCCGAAATCGCAGTTGCAGCACTTGCGGGTTCGGTCTTTTATGGCGTGGTCGCTCTTGTCGAAAGAGCCGTCACGTTTTGGCATCCCTCTGTCCGTGGTGGATAGGGGCGGTGGGTTTAGGGCACTAACTTCAGAGGGTAAAAAAATGAAAAGACTGATTATTCCCGTTCTGGCCGGCGCGATGTCGCTCGCCGCGTTCCAGGCAATGGCCGCCGACAAGGTGACGTTGCAACTGAAATGGGTCACGCAGGCCCAGTTTGCCGGCTACTATGTCGCCAAGGCCAAGGGTTTCTATGAGGCCGAAGGTCTCGACGTCGACATCAAGCCGGGCGGTCCCGATATCGCGCCCGAGCAGGTGATCGCCGGCGGCGGCGCCGATGTCATCGTCGACTGGATGGGCGGTGCGCTGGCTGCCCGCGAAAAGGGTGTGCCGCTGGTCAACATCGCCCAGCCGTTCAAGAAGGCCGGCATGGAACTGGTCTGCCCGAAGGACGGCCCGATCAAGACCGAAGCCGACTTCAAGGGTCACACGCTCGGCGTCTGGTTCTTCGGCAACGAGTATCCGTTCTATGCCTGGATGAACAAGCTCGGCCTCAAGACCGAGGGCGGCCCGGACGGCGTCACCGTCTTGAAGCAGAGCTTCGACGTGCAGCCGCTGATCCAGAAGCAGGCGGATTGTATCTCGGTCATGACCTACAACGAGTACTGGCAGTTGATCGACGCCGGCTACAAGCCCGAACAGCTGACCGTGTTCAACTACTCGACCATGGGCAACGACCTGCTCGAGGACGGGCTCTATGCGTCCGAAGACAAGCTCAAGGACCCGGCCTTCGAAGACAAGATGGTGCGTTTCGTGCGCGCCTCGATGAAGGGCTGGAAATACGCCATCGACAACAATGACGAGGCCGCGGGCATCGTCATGGACGGCGGCGGCCAGGACGAGAACCACCAGAAGCGCATGATGAGCGAAGTCGCCAAGCTGATCGACAATGCCGACGGCAAGCTCGACCCGGCGACCTACGAACGCACCGCCAAGGCGCTGCTCGACCAGAAGATCATCACCAAGGAGCCGACCGGCGCCTACACCACCGCCATCACCGACAAGGCAGTCAAGTAAGCCTAGTCGGCAACACATTTATCCAGAAAGCGGCGCCTCCGGCAGAAATGTCAGAGGCGCCGTTCCTTTATGGTGTTCATGACGAAACTGATTTCGATCGAGGCGACGCATTTCAGCCGCGCGATCTTTTCCTTGATGAAGCGCTCGTACTGTTCGAGGCTTCCCGTCACCACCTTCAGCACATAGTCGCGCGAGCCGGTGACGAGGTGGCATTCCAGCACCTCTTCCCAGCCGCGGATCGCGTCCTCGAACATCACGATCTCGTCTTCGTTCTGGCGGCTGAGCCGGATGGTGGCGATGGCGACCATGCTCCAGCCAAAGGCTGAGGGATCGACCAGCGTGGTGTAGCCCCTGATAATTCCGGTCTCCTCCAACCGCCGCACCCGCCTCAGGCAGGGCGATGGCGACAGACCGATCCGCTCGGCAAGCTCGTGGTTGGTGATGCGGGCGTCGGCTTGCAGCTCACGCAGGATCTTGCGGTCGAAATCGTCGGCTATCTTCTGCTGCACGTTCGGTCTCTCCGGGCAATTTGTTGCGGGAATGCAGCCATGAGAGCCCCAAAATAGCAAGAACTGGTGGAACAGGATCGCATAAATTGCCGTTCAATATTTCACTCGAACAGGCAGGAAAGATCATGACCGCGCCACGCCCGTCGAAAACCCATATCGGCAACCACAAGCTCCACCCGCAGACGCTGATGCTGAGCTATGGCTTCGATCCGCAGCTTTCGGAAGGCGCGGTCAAGCCGCCGGTGTTCCTGACCTCGACCTTCGTGTTCAAGTCGGCGGAAGAAGGACGCGACTTCTTCGATTACACCTCCGGCCGCAAGGAGCCGCCGAGCGGCACGGCGTCCGGCCTGGTCTATTCGCGCTTTAACCATCCCAACAGCGAGATCGTCGAGGACCGTCTGGCGATCTATGAAGGGACGGATGCCTGCATCCTGTTTTCATCAGGCATGTCGGCGATCGCCACGACACTGCTCGCCTATATCAGGCCGGGCGACGTCATCCTTCATTCGCAGCCGCTTTACGGCGGCACCGAGACGCTTTTGACGCGCACGCTCTCCGGTTTCGGCATCGGTGCTGTCGGTTTCGCGGACGGCGTCGACGAGACGGCGGTGCGCACGGCCTCCGACGCCGCCGTCGCGAAGGGCCGCGTGTCGGTCATCCTGATCGAGACGCCGTCAAATCCGACCAACAGCCTGGTCGATATCGCGCTGATGCGCAAGATCGCCGACGAGATCGGCGCGAGCCAGGGGTCGACGCCGATCGTCGTCTGCGACAACACGCTGCTCGGCCCGGTGTTCCAGCGGCCGATCGAACATGGCGCCGACGTGTCCGTCTATTCGCTGACCAAATATGTCGGCGGCCATTCCGACCTGATCGCGGGGGCCGCCATGGGCGGCAAGGCGGTCACCAAGCCGATCAAGGCGCTGCGCGGCGCGATCGGCACGCAGCTCGACCCGCATTCCTGCTGGATGCTCGGCCGCTCGCTGGAGACGCTGTCGATCCGCATGGAGCGGGCCAACGACAATGCGCGGCTGGTCGCCGAATTCCTGCGCGACCATGCCAAGGTCGAGAAGGTGCATTACCTGCCGTTCCTGGGCGAGGACACGCCGGCTGGTCGCACCTACAGGGCGCAATGCACTGGTGCCGGCTCGACCTTCTCCTTCGATATCAAGGGCAGAGAGAAGGCGGCTTTCGCCTTTCTCAACAACCTGCAGATCTTCAAGCTGGCGGTGAGCCTGGGCGGAACGGAATCCTTGGCCAGCCACCCCGCGGCCATGACGCATTCGGGCATACCCTTCGAGGTGCGCGAGCGCATCGGCGTGCTGGAGACCACGGTCAGGCTGTCGATCGGCGTGGAGCACCCGGACGATCTGATCGCCGACCTGACGCAGGCGCTGGCGGCGGTCTGACGCTCCCCGTATCCGGGGTATCGCGCGGTCCATTAGTTTGCACGTAAGTGTTACTCGCGCGCAGCCATTCGCTCTTATAAGCGTTGTGCCGATACATCCGCGCGCCGGGGAGCCGTGGCTGGATGTCATCAGCAAACGGAGATCCTCATGCGTATCCAATCCTTGGCGCCGATGCTTTCGGCACTGGCCATCTCGGCGTCCTTCCTTACGGCAGCGCCGGCCCTGGCCGAGACGGTGAAGCTGAAAGCGACGCTCGACGGCGCCCAGCAGAACCCGCCGGTGACCACAAAAGGCAAGGGCACCGCAGCTCTTACCTTCGACACGGCCACGAAGAAACTCAGCTGGAACGTCAAATATTCCGGCCTCAGCGGGTCGGCGACCGCCGGGCATATTCACGGCCCAGCCGCGATGGGTGAAAACGCCGGGGTGGCGATCCCGTTCAAGGGCAAGCTCAAGAGCCCGATCAAAGGGTCGGCCGTGCTGACCGACGCGCAGGCCGCCGACCTGATGGGCGGCAAGGATTATGTCAATTTGCACACGGCAGCCAACAAGGACGGCGAAATCCGCGGACAGATCGAGGCCGCGAAATAGCGCAAGCCGCATGACGAAAAGGGGCGGGCGACCGCCTCTTTTTTTGTTTGGACTACGCCTTGTCGCGTATCTGCGTCATCGTCTTGGTCGGCGTGATCGCTTCGGGGTCGAGGCGGATTTCCACGATCGCCGGCTTGCCGCTGGCGCGGGCACGTTCGAAGGCGGGAGCGAAATCGGCGGTCTTGTCGACCGTTTCGCCATGGCCGCCATAGGCGCGGGCGAGAGCCGCGAAGTCGGGGTTCTTAAGATCGGTGGCGACGACGCGGCCGGGATATTCGCGCTCCTGATGCATGCGGATGGTGCCATAGATGCCGTTGTTGACGACGACCACAATGATAGGCAGGTCATACTGCACGGCGGTGGCGAATTCCTGCCCGTTCATCAGGAAGCAGCCGTCGCCGGCGAAGGCGACCACGGTGCGCTCCGGAAACAGCTCTTTGGCAGCGACGGCCGCAGGCGTGCCATAGCCCATCGAGCCCGATGTCGGCGCACCTTGAGTGGCGAAGCGGCGGAAGCGGTGGAAGCGATGCACCCAGGTCGCGTAATTGCCGGCGCCGTTGGTGAGAATGGCGTCGTCGGGCAGCATCTTTTCGAGGTAGTTCATGATCGGGCCCATCTGGACCGAGCCGGGGCCGCCTTCCGGTGGCGTCGACCAGTCGAGATAGGAGGCATGCAGCTTTGGTGTCTCGGCTGCCCAAGTCGGCTCAGAGGCCGGCTTGCGCTTGGCGAAAGCGTCGATGAAGGCAGAAGGCGAGGCGTTGATCGCCAGTGTCGGCCTGTAGACGCGGCCGAGCTCGCCAGCGTCGGCATGGACATGGACCAGTGTCTGGTCGGGGTAGGGGCTTTTCAGCAGCGTGTAGTCCGAGGACGGCATTTCGCCCATGCGGCCGCCGATCAGGAGCACGAGATCGGCCTGCTTGATCGCTGTGGCCAGCTTGGGGTTGATGCCGATGCCGACATCGCCGGCATAGTTCGGATGTAGATGATCGAACAGCATCTGCCGGCGGAAGGAACAACCGACCGGCAGCGACCACGCCTCGGCGACCGTGCGCATTTGCGCCACCGCCTCGGCGTCCCAGCGCGTGCCGCCGAGGATGACGAACGGCCGCTTGGCCTTAGCCAGCAGCTTTTCCAGCGCATCGAGCTCCGCTTCGCCCGGCCGTGTCTCAACCGGCGTGTGCGGCAAGGCGATAGGTGCTTCGACGATGCTGGTCAGCATGTCTTCGGGCAGCGAGATCACCACCGGGCCGGGCCGGCCCGATGTCGCCACCGCGAAGGCGCGGGTGACGAATTCGGGGATGCGCGAGGCGTCGTCGATCTCGACCACCCATTTGGCGATATCGCCGAAGAACCTCTTATAATCGACCTCTTGGAACGCTTCACGCTCCTTGGCGTGGCTGGCGACCTGGCCGATGAACAGGATGACGGGTATAGAATCCTGCATGGCGATGTGGATGCCGGCCGAGGCGTTGGTGGCGCCGGGGCCGCGGGTGACGAAGCAGATGCCGGGCTTCCCGGTCAGGCGGCCGTGGCAATCGGCCATCATCGCGGCACCGCCTTCCTGGCGGCAGACGATGGTGCGGATCGCAGAATCGTGCAGCGCGTCGAGCACCGCCAGATAGGATTCACCCGGCACACAATAGATGCGGTCGGTGCCGTTGGCTTCGAGCGCGTCGACGATGAGTTGTCCGCCGGTCTTCATTGTCCAGACTTCTCCAGTTCGGCAAGGATTTCTTGCGTGTGCTCGCCCAGGCGCGGCGAGGGGCGCTCATAGACCAGCGGCGTGCCCGACATCACCATCGGCGCACGCACCGAAGGCAGAAGATTGCCATGGCCGTCGTCGAGATCAAGCCGCATGCCGCGCGCGATCGTCTGCGGATCGGCAAACATCTGGCCGATCGTGTTGATCGGGCTCGCCGGCACGCTGGCCGCTTCCAGCTTGGCCAGCAGCGGATCGCGGTCAAAAACCTTCAGCGCCTCGATCATGCGCTCATGCAATTTCACCCGGTTGGCGACCCGGGCGGGGTTGGTGGCGAAGTCGGGATTGGCAGGCAGGTCGCCCAGTCCGACAGCGGCGCAGAATTTGGCGAACTGGCCGTCATTGCCGACCGCCAGGATGATGTGCCCATCCCGGACCGGCACCACCTCGTAGGGGGCGATGTTCATATGCGCATTGCCCATCTGCACCGGCGATTTGCCGGAGACGAGATAGTTCAAATTCTGGTTGCCGAGCGCCGAGATCTGGGTGTCGAAGAGCGCCATGTCGACGTGCTGGCCTTCGCCGGTTTGTTCGGCATGGCGCAATGCTGCCTGGATGGCGATGACCGAATAGAGGCCGGTGAAGATGTCGGAGATGGCGACGCCCGCTTTTTGCGGCTCGCGGCCGACCTCGCCGGTGATCGACATCATGCCGGCCATGGCCTGGATGATGAAGTCGTAGCCGGCGCGCGGCGCATAGGGTCCGTCCTGGCCGAAGCCGGTGATCGAGCAATAGACGAGGCGCGGGTTGATCTTGCGCAGGCTGTCATAGTCGAGGCCGTATTTCTTCAGACCGCCGAGCTTGAAGTTCTCGATCAGCACGTCCGAGGTGGCGACCAGCCGGCGCACGGTCTCGGCCCCTTCCGGTGTCGAGAAATCGATGGCGATGGAGCGCTTGCCGCGATTGCAGGAATGGTAATAGGCGGCCGACAGGTTCTCGCCGTCCTTGCCCATGACGAAGGGTGGCCCCCATTTGCGGGTGTCGTCGCCGCCATCGGGGCTTTCGACCTTGATGACATCGGCGCCGAGATCGGCAAGCAACTGCCCGGCCCATGGCCCGGCAAGGATGCGGGCGAGTTCGACGACGCGGACGCCTTTCAGCGGGGGCTCAGCCATGGATCACCGTGGTTGCCGCAATCACCGTGACTGCTGCGAAAGCAGAGCCTCTATCAAGCCCTGCAACGGCTGTCACGGCTCTTGCAATGGGCCAATCCGTCACGCTTTGAGGACTTTGTCGGCCCAGGCGGCGAAATCATCCATGATGATGTCGCGATTCACCTCGTTCAGGCTTTCGTGGCGGGTGTCGGCGTAAACCTTTGAAACCAGATTCGAAAAGCCCATCGCGCGCATGCGGCTGGCAAGATGCGTGATCCCTTTGCCATAATCCGAGGCGGGATCTCTTTCGCCGCCGACGATGCTGATGGGCAGGTCGCGCCGGATGCCGGCAAAGCCGGCATCCTTGCCGCCGTTCAGCGCCATCGAGACCACATCGCGCCACATCGACACCGAGGCATCCCAGCCGCAGAGCGGATCGGCGATGTATTTCGCCACTTCCGCCTCGTCGCGCGACAGCCAGTCGAACAATGTGCGGTGATTGGGCACCGCCTTGCCCCAGGCCTGGAAGGTGAGCTTCGGCAGCAGACGCGATGGCACGTCGGAGCCGAGCCGCATCCGTTCCCAGGCAAGGATGCCCAGCGCCACCTGTCCGAGCAGGCCTTCGGAGAAATTGCCGTTCCAGATCGCGGCGGCATGAATGCGCGGCGAATGGCGCAACAGGTAGTTCAGCGCGACCGACGCACCCATCGAATGGCCAAACAGGATGACCGGTCTGTTTGGCTGTTCGCTGGCGATGAGATCATGGATGGCGCCGACGTCGGCTATCACCTTGGCCGGGCCGTCGCTGGCGGCGAACCTGCCGAGCGGCGCGTCGGGCGCCTTGGTCGCGCCATGGCCGCGATGATCGTGGACATAGACATCGAAGCCGCGGGAGCCAAGAAAATCGGCAAAGCGGGCATAGCGCGCTGCGTGCTCGGCCAGGCCATGATTGATCTGGACGACGGCGCGTGCCCGGCCATCGGCCTGCCTGACGAAAAGATTGAGCTCGGCACCGGTTGGGGAGCGAACCACGCGCTGCTGGCTGAATGACATGCCGCTCGGTCCCGCCCTTGCATTATCGTCGTTGGCTTTGTTTGCGCCGGCCCACATTATGCGTCAATCCAGCAAACCCGCTTTTCGCGACGATGTTTCTTGCGTTTGGCCAGCAAAATATCGCAATTCTGACATGGAGACAGCTTCAGTCTGTCGCCCACTTGTCCAGCCGAGGATTTTCCATGCGCATTGGTGTCGTTTTCGGATTGGCCATGCTGGCCGCGTCGCTGGCCGGTGCCGCGCGTGCCGACGTCAAGATGAGCGGCTCCTTTGTGGCCGACGCTGCCTGTCCGGCAACGCAAGCCATCAAGAACGGCAAGAACCCCGGCAATGTCTCGACCGATGCCGGGCAGAGCTATCAGCTGCTTGCCGGCAACAAGGATACGCCGACGCATTATCTCATCCTGGTGCCGGGCGCCGATCCGGAGCGCCGCTGGGTGAAGGTCAGCTGCGGCCACGTTTCCGGCAGCAGCGCGGCGACCGTGCCGGCCGCACCTGACGGGCACGGCAAGCCGGCGGCATCGGGGAAACCCGAATACGTCTTCGCGCTGAGCTGGCAGCCGGCGTTTTGCGAGACAAAGTCGAACAAGACCGAATGCAGGGCGCAGAGTGCTGGTGATTTCGACGCCACGCATTTCACCTTGCACGGTCTCTGGCCGCAGCCGAACGGCAATTTCTATTGCCAGGCGACGGCGAGCGACAAGGCCAACGACAATCCGGCCCACTGGAAAGACCTGCCGCCGGTCAATCTGGACGCCAACACCCGCACGGAGCTCGATCAGGTGATGCCTGGAACAGCTTCGCAGCTCGAACGGCATGAATGGATCAAGCACGGCACCTGCTACGGCAAGAGCCAGCAGGACTATTTCTCGGATGCGCTCAATTTGATGCGCGCGGTGAACAGCTCGCCGGTGCGCGATCTCTTCGTCAAGAACATTGGCGGCAAGCTGACGGCGGACCAGATCCGCGGCGCTTTCGACACTGCCTTCGGGGCAGGGGCAGGGGATCGCGTGCGCGTTTCCTGCGTCATCGATCCGTCGAGCGGCAGGCGGCTGATCGGCGAACTGACGCTCGGCCTCGCGGGTCCGATCGGGCCCAACAGCTCGCTTAAGGATCTGCTGCTGGCTTCGGTGCCGACCAACAAGGCCGGCTGCCCGACAGGCAATGTCGACGCGATCGGCTTCCAGTAACTCTCAACAGAGATACCGGACTGTCGCGCTGCCGCGCCCTGGTGCTATGCTGCGAGCGCATCATTCTGGCGGGGGCGGCAATGGATGGCATGACGAGCAGCGCGCTGGCGCGGCTGGCTTTCTGGGCCAAGGGCATGGTCTCGATAAACGATGCCCGCATGGAATGGCCGGGCTTTTCGTATACCGACGCCGAGTGGGCACGCATGCGGACGCTCTCCGAACCGATCGGCGTCGGCACCTACCAGCTGTTCACGATCGTCAATGCGGCGACCTTCATCACGATCGCGGCGATCGGCATTTTCGGTGTCTTCCTGCCGCTGGCGACGCTGCTGTTTCCCATACCGGCGGAAACCAGCGCGCTGAAATTCTCGCTATTGCTGGTGGCTTGCGCTTTCCTGATAATCGGGCTCGGCCTGCCGGCCTCGATGCGCCTCTCGGCCATATTGGTGGGTGGCAAGGCAGTGCGGGCAGCACTTGTTCCCGCGTCCGGCGACGAGGCGTTGGCCTCAAAAGTGTCCTGGCAGATCAACCGCATCATGCTGGTCATGTGCGGCTTGCTGGTGCCGGGCATCCTGCTGTTCATTGCCTACGATATCCAGGCCGGGCCGATCATCACGGTGCTGAAATGGCTGGCGATCGCGCTGATGGCGGTTTCGACCGTGACGGGCTTTCGACGGCAGAGGAATTCGTAACGAACTAGATCTGTGCGGATTTGGTCCGCGCAGCGGCTGTGTCGGCTTCTTGGCCGCCCGGCTCGCCGACGACGCGATCGCGGCCGGTCGACTTCGCCTTGTAGAGACGCTGGTCGGCAAGCGCGAACAGGTCGGCAAGGCAGCGCGTGGTTTCGCTGACGCTGGAAACGCCAGCGCTGACGGTGAGCTCGAAGCGACTGGTGGCGGCCGAGCCCTTGACCGCGTGGCGAATGCTTTCGCCGAACAGCCTGGCGACCGAGTGCGGACGCGAACTGAGGATGGCGAATTCCTCGCCGCCGATGCGGAACACCTGGTCCTCGGCGCTTGCCGTCTCGCCAAGCAGGGCCGCGACCGCCTTCAACACCTTGTCGCCTTCGGCATGGCCGAAACGGTCATTGATCGATTTGAAATGGTCGACATCGATGATCAGCAGGCTGAGCGGCCTGGCGGTGCGCAGGCTGGCCTGGACGGCGGCTTCACCGTCGGCGTCGAAGCGCCCGCGGTGCAGCAGGCCGGTCAGGCCGTCCCGCCCGACATGTTCGACCAGCGCTTCGTAGCGTTCGCGATAGGTCAGCGTATCGAAGATATCGGTCAATCCGCGCGGCGCGGTGACTTGGCGCTCCTCGAACCATTTGAGATAGGCGACGAGCATGGTGCTGAACGTCACCGCCGCCGCCATCTTGGCGAACCAGCCGCCGAAAAAGACGGCTATCGGCGCGCCGGCAACGAAATGCAGGGCGGTGAAAAACCCGGCCTGGTCGAATGTCAGCACGCAAGCGACCGAAATCAGGATGCGCGCGAACGGCGCCTTGCGCAGATAACGCCCGAGCTTTTCATAAAGCAGGATGATCAGGATGGCATCGACGAACAGCAGCGTCGTGCCCCACACCATCAGCCAGCCCATCTGGTCGATGAAGCCGATGTCTGGGAGCCTGCCGTCGGGAAGTGCCGCGATGACGTGCAGGCGCAGCAGCAGCACCAGCCCGATCATCAGCGCATTGCCGAGCAGCAGGCCGTAGATCGGCTGACGCACAGTTGCAGCGTCCTCTTTCATATAGAGCAGCAAAAGCATCACCAGCTTGCCGGAAAACAGCACCGCCGAGCCAGGCGAGACCATGCCGAACGGCAAGGCGACATAAAAAACGCTGGCGAGGTAGGTCTCGAGGAAGTGCATGACACCGAGCGCGCAGATGAACACGCCGAGGCCGATGCGCCTCCGGAAGCGGAAAAGCGTCACCATGACGCTGAAATAGACGACCGCTTCGGCAAGGAGCAGGAAACTGTTCAGCAATGCCGTCGACCCGATCTCTTTCTCGAAATCGCGAATAGCGAGCGATTCCACTCCGATCCTGTTTTGACGCCGAAGAGTTAACCGGAGATTTCAGCACGCTTCGTGCTGGTGGAAAACTTCGGCGGTTGGCGGACACTTCCGCGTGTGACCGGGCAGATATGGCAAAAGCGATTGCCGTTCGCCGCCGCATCGCCTACATAGCGGCCAACCTCCACTCAATTCGACAGATCCAGTCAGTTTTCTGGGCCAGTCAGTTTTTTTCAGGGAAAGCGCGCGTGGCACGCCAGTTCATCTATCACATGGCCGGCCTCAACAAGGCCTATGGCACCAAGAAGGTGCTCGAGAATGTCCATCTCTCCTTCTATCCCGACGCCAAGATCGGCATCCTCGGCCCCAACGGTTCGGGCAAGTCGACGATCCTCAAGATCATGGCCGGGCTCGACAAGGAGTGGAACGGCGAAGCCTGGCTGGCCGAAGGCGCAACCGTCGGCTACCTGGCGCAGGAGCCGGCGCTCGATCCGGACAAGACCGTGTTCGAAAACATCATGGAAGGCGTCGCCGCCAAGACCGCGATCATCGAACGCTATAACGAATTGATGATGAACTACTCCGACGAGACGGCCGACGAGTCGGCCAAGCTTCAGGACGAGATGGACCGGCTCAACCTGTGGGATCTCGAACAGCAGGTCGAGATGGCGATGGAAGCGCTGGGCTGCCCGCCCAAGGATTCGGAAGTCACCAAGCTTTCGGGCGGCGAGCGGCGCCGCGTCGCGCTTTGCCAACTCTTGCTGCGCCAGCCCGACCTTTTGCTGCTCGACGAACCGACCAACCATCTCGACGCCGAAACCACGGCGTGGCTGGAAAAGCATTTGCGTGCCTATCCGGGCGCCGTGATGATCATCACCCACGATCGCTACTTCCTCGACAACGTCACCGGCTGGATCCTCGAACTCGATCGCGGCCGCGGCATTCCCTATGAGGGCAACTACACCAAATACCTCGAAGCCAAGGCCAAGCGGCTCAAGCAGGAAGGCCGCGAGGACGATGCCCGCCAGCGCGCCATCGGCCGCGAGCGCGAATGGATCCAGTCGAGCCCGAAGGCCCGCCAGACGAAGTCCAAGGCGCGTATCCAGGCGTTCCAGGATCTTTTGGATGCAGCCGACAAGCGGCGTCCGAGCGATACGCAGATCGTCATCCCGCATGGCGAGCGGCTCGGCAATGTGGTGATCGAGGCGGAAGGCCTGTCGAAGGGCTTTGGCGACACGCTTTTGATCGACGGCCTGGAATTCAAGCTGCCGCCCGGCGGCATCGTCGGCGTCATCGGCCCGAACGGCGCCGGCAAGACGACGCTGTTTCGTATGATCACCGGCCAGGAAAAGCCGGATGCGGGCTCAGTGCGCGTCGGCGAAACGGTGAAGCTCGGCTATGTCGACCAGAGCCGCGATGCGCTCGATCCGTCAAAGACGGTGTGGGAAGAGATTTCCGGCGGCGCCGAAGTGGTCAAGCTCGGCAAGTTCGAGGCCAACACGCGTGCCTATTGCGCGTCGTTCAACTTCCGTGGCGGCGACCAGCAGCAGAAGGTCGGCAATCTGTCCGGCGGTCAGCGCAACCGCGTGCATCTGGCCAAGATGCTGAAGACCGGCGGCAATGTGCTGCTGCTCGACGAACCGACCAACGATCTCGACACCGAAACGCTGGCGGCACTCGAAGACGCGCTGGAAAACTTCGGCGGCTGCGCCGTCAT
Source organism: Mesorhizobium sp. M0239 (assembly GCF_040321815.1). Lineage (NCBI taxonomy): Bacteria > Pseudomonadati > Pseudomonadota > Alphaproteobacteria > Hyphomicrobiales > Phyllobacteriaceae > Mesorhizobium > Mesorhizobium sp. M0239. The sequence goes on along the minus strand of NZ_JAMYSG010000012.1, from coordinate 103,300 downwards.
CATCTCGCACGATCGTATGTTCCTCGATCGCCTGGCGACGCACATCCTAGCCTTCGAGGGCGACAGCCATGTCGAATGGTTCGAAGGCAATTTCGAGGATTACGAGCAGGACAAGATCCGCCGCCTCGGGCCGGATGCCGTCAACCCGCACCGCATGACCTACAAGAGGCTGACGCGGTAAGGGGTTTTCCGGGCGGCGAATTCTCAAGAAGACGTGAGGAGTTCACATGGCTGATTGGTCCGCCGCCCAATATCTGAAATTCGAGGATGAGCGCACGCGGCCGGCGCGGGATTTGGTCGCGCAGGTGCCGGTGGACTTCCCGCGCCGGGTCGTCGACATCGGCTGCGGGCCGGGCAATTCGACCGCGCTGCTTGTCGAGCGCTGGCCGGATGCTGAGGTGAGCGGCTTCGACACTTCGCCCGACATGATCGAGAAGGCGCGGGCGCGCCTGCCCGAGGTTACCTTTGATCTCGCCGATGCTTCCAGATGGCAGCCGGCGGAGCCGGTCGACGTGATTTTTGCCAATGCGGTGTTCCAGTGGCTGCCCGAGCATCCTGCGGTGTTCCAGCGGCTGATGGGTTTTCTCGCGCCAGGCGGCGCGCTGGCCATCCAGATGCCCGACAATATGGGCGAAGACTCGCACCGCCTGATGCGCGAGACCGCCGCCGAAATGCCGTTTGCCGACAAGCTCAAGGGCGCGGCACGCGGCCCGCTGCAGCCGGTGTCGTTCTATTATGACCTGCTGTCGCCGCTCAGCGATCGGCTGGATATCTGGCACACCATCTACAACCACCCGCTTGCCGATGCGCAGGCGATCGTCGAATGGGTGAAATCGACGGGCTTGAAACCGTTCCTCGATCCGCTGGGCGCCGACGAGCGGACGATGTTCCTCGACAGCTACACGGCCAAGATCGCCAAGGCCTATCCGAAGACGGCAAGCGGCAAGGTGCTTTTGCGCTTTCCGCGCATCTTCATCGTCGCCAAACGGGCCTGATTGTCCATGCAACCCGTGGACCAGCAGCAAGCCGTGCGCCTGGTGAAATCTGGTTCAAGGCGGCTAAACCTTCGGTTTAAGCTGGCGTAAACCGCCGCGGTGAGAAAACTGTTGCGCCGGAGCGTTCCGGCGCCCACATGAAGCCCGCAACGCCTGCGGATGGGACGGACTGGATATATGCATCGCGTCATCATCAGCGGCATCGGCGTTGAAATCCCTGAAGCCAAGATCACCAATGAAGAGCTGGTCGCCAGCTTCAATGCCTGGGTCGACACGGAGAATGCGCGCCGCCTGGGCACCGACGAGCCGCCGCTGCCGAAATCGGACAGCGACTTCATCGTCCATGCGTCGGGCGTGCGCACCCGCCATGTGATCGAGCGGGAAGGCATTCTCGATCCGACCCGGATGTCGCCGCGCATTCCGGCACGGCCCGACGACGCGCTGTCGCTGGAGGCCGAGTTCGGCATCGCCTCGGCGAAGAAGGCCCTCGACCACGCCGGGCTGCAGCCGTCGGATATCGACCTGGTGATCTGCTCGGCCTCGCATCACCAGCGGCCCTATCCGGCGATCGCCATCGAAATGCAGGAGGCGCTGGGGACGAAGGGCGCCGGCTTCGACATGGGGCTTGGCTGTTCCTCGGCCGCGGCCGCGTTGCACGTCGCCGTCAACCTGGTGCGGTCGGGCGCGCACAAACGCATCCTGGTGACGACGCCGGAGATCATCACCGGCCATCTCAATTTCCGCGACCGGCAGACGCATTTCATCTTCGGCGACGCTTCGGTGTCGATGGTGGTCGAAGGCCTGGCCAAGGGCGATAAGCGGCCGGGGCGCTTCGAAGTGCTCGACACGCGCGTCTGGACGCAGATGTCGAACAACATCCGCACCAATCTGGGCTATCACACCCGCACCGCCCAGGAAGATCCTTACATGATCAATCTGGAAGGCAATCTGATCAAGCAGGTCGGCAACAAGGTGTTCAAGGAAGTCACTGTCGCCGGGCAAAAATTCATCGTCGAATTCCTCGCCGAGCACGGGCTGACGCCGCAGGCGATCAGGCGCTTCTGGCTGCATCAGGCCAATGCGCGGATGAATGCCATGATCCTGAAACTGTCGTTCGGCCACGAGGTCGATCATGATCGCGCGCCGATGGTGCTGGAGCGGCTTGGCAACACGGCGGGCGCCGGCGCCATCGTCGCGCTGTCGGAAAACCATGCCGACATGAAGCCCGGCGATTTCGGCCTGATCTGCGCCTTTGGCGCGGGGTATTCGATAGGCGGAGCGCTATTACGGATGCTCTGAGCTTGTCTGGTCAAGCTGGTGCGAACGGCACCAGCATTGGAACGCGGCTGGCATAGTCGTCATAGGCACTGCCCAACTCGCCGCGCAGGAAGCTTTCTTCCAGTCTTGCCTTGGTCACGATGCCGATGATGAGCAGGGCGGTTCCGGCTATGCCCCAGACCGTGCCCTTGGCCGCCATGGTGGCGAGGATCGCCAGCAGCAATCCGGTGTAGATCGGATGCCGGACAAGGCCATACGGGCCTGTATTGATGACCCGATGCCCGGCCTTGGCGGTGATGGTGCCCGACCATAGCCTGCCGAGATGCAGGCGCGCCCACCAGGCAAAGGCGATGCCGATGGCGATCAGGGCGACACAAATCCAGGCTTCTCGGAGATCAGGCATCCACAGCCTGAGCCGGCCTTCATAACCGTGCGCCGGAATGAACAGCAGCACCGCGCCGGCCAGCCAGAGACCCCGATAGCGGGCCTCCGCCCTGAACCCGGCGCGCTTCTGGGCAGGGTCGGACCACAGGGCGGCGACCGCCCAGGTTCCTGCCCAGATCAACCAAAGCAACGTGATTGCCGTCACAGGTCGTATGATCAGCCTCCGCAAACTGTCTGGACGTCACCATGAAACCGGCACCGCGCGGCGGCAATGCGGCGCGAAATCGATGGCAGTAAGAAAAGCGTGATTGCGATCTATCGGTGCTGTTGATCGGACGATCAGCACTTTCGACTGGACGCCGCGAAGCCCGCCCGGCTAACTCGTCAAATGACGATTGGAAAGAACGCCATGTCGGATCTCTTCCCCGAGGCCGAAAAGCCGGTTGAAATCATCCCCGCGCGAAAGCTTGCCGCCAGGGCGGCAGCGCTTTACGTGGCGCCGGCGGATCATTTTCAGACGCGCCCAGTGGATGAATTGCGGTTGGGTTTCGACGGTATATCGGGTGATTTCCATGCCGGGCCAACGCGCCGTTCGGGCGGGCGCGAACCGTGGTATCCGCGCGGCACCGAAATGCGCAACGAACGGCAGATATCGATCATTGCAGCGGATGAACTCGCCATCGTCGCCGAACGGATGGATCTCACCGAAATCAAGCCGGAGTGGATCGGCGCCAATCTTGTGATCGAAGGGGTGCCGAACCTCTCCATGCTGCCGGCCGGCACGCTGCTGTTCTTCAAGGGCGGCGTCACCATCAAGGTCGACGCACAGAACGGCCCGTGCCGCATCGCCGGCCGGTCGATCGCCCAAAACGCCGGATTGGCCGACGTCGAAGCCGGCGCGCTGCTGTTCCCGAAAGCGGCGAAGCGGCTGCGTGGCGTTGTCGCCTGGGTCGAGAAGCCGGGAACGGTCATGGCCGGCGAAGAAATCTCGGTGCGCGTGCCGGAGCAGTGGATCTATAAAGCCTGAGGGCGAGCTACGCCGCCCATGGAGCGTAGCAAAAGTGGTGGCCTCAATCCTTGCGGTTTTTCTCGAGACCTTGCTGACTATCAGGGATAATTCACAGGGCTCGACCACGCCGGATCCTCGTGCTTCTCCCAATAGAGCGCCATCAGCCGGCTGGTGATCGGCCCGACCTTGCCGTTGGCGATCGCCGCGCCGTCGATCTCGGTCACCGGCATGATGCCGCCCGCGGTCGAGGTGATGAAGACCTCGTCGGCCTCGCGCAATGCGGTGACGCTGACATCGGTGGCGGTGGCTGCAAGACCTTCTTCGGCGCACAGATCAAAGACAGTGCGGCGGGTGATGCCGGGCAGCACACCGATGGAAGGCGTCGACAGTTTGCCATCCTTGACGCAGAAGACGTTGAAGCCCGGGCCTTCGGCGACATTGCCGTTGAAGTCCAGAAGCAACGCAGTCTCGGCGCCGCGATCATAGGCATCGTAGAGGCCGCGCACCAGATCGAGCCAGTGGTAGTTCTTGATCGCCGGGTCGATCGAGGCCGGTGGAATGCGCACCTTGTCGCTGATGGCGACACGCAGGCCGCGCTGCAATTGCTCGGCATTGGCGACCGAGCCGAAAGGCACGGCGAACGCCATGAAGCGGTTGACCGCCTGGCGCGGGTCGCGGCTGAAGGTCGGCGAGGCGCCGCGCGTGCACAGCATTTCGACATAGGCGGCGCGATGACCGGACAGCGCCACACAATTGTGCAGGATTTCAGTCACGCCGTCGCGATCGAAGGGGATGGTCATGCGCAGCTTGTCCAGCCCGCCGAAGAAGCGGTCGAGATGCAGGTCGAGGCGGAAGAAGCGACCGTTCCAGACATGCACGGTGTCGTAAGTGGCATCGGAATGCAGAAAACCCCAGTCCAGCACCGAGACCTTGGCTTGCGACATCGGCAGGTATTGGTCGTCGAGGAAAGCGACGCCCTCGGGGTAGGAGTGCGGGTCGACATGGCGGTCGCCAACCAGGGGCAGTTGCTTCTCGTCCTGTGTTGCCATCGTCCGGCTCATTAGGGCCTCCTGTCGCGCAAGGCGAGAGGCTAGCGGCGCCAGACAGAAGGCATAGAGCCACCCGCCCGACGCTGTTCGGCCTCCATCATGATCTGGCCGATACATTCGATCGCAATTGCCCTATCATTCCGGGTCTGAACGGGAGGGGAAGATGGGCAGGCTCGGGGCCGTCATAGCAGCCATGATGATGTTCGCCGCCGCGGGCGAAGCCAGCGCCCAGTGCGCGCGCGAAGGCGAGGAACTGTGCCAGAGCGGCCAGACCTATCGCTGCGGGAAAACCGGCAGCGAATTGACGCCGATCTTCCAGAACCTGCCCTGCGCGGTGAATGTGCCGTCGCTGAGCGGCACCTGGGTCGGCAGCGGCCACCAGAGCCCGGCCGGCGATGCCGGAGCTGATTGGGCGATCGCCATGACGATCAACGATGGCGGTGCGTCGATCGACTATCCGTCGCTCGGCTGCGGCGGATCCCTGTCGCAGACATCAAGGGACGACACATCGGCGGAATACCACGAGAGCATCACTTACGGGCAGGATAAGTGCATCGACGGCGGCAACATCACCGTCAGGTTTTACAAGGGCAATCTGTCCTGGACGTGGGTCGGCCAGGCCGATGGCCAGCCCTACAATGCAGTCGCCGTTCTGAAGCGGCAATAACGGTTCTGCCGCCTCATTCCTCGTCGTCGGCGTCGAGCAGGCGTGTCGCGCGCCAGCGGGTGAGCACGATGTTGGTCTGCTCGATGACGAAGAAACGCGCCGAGTCGCGATCGTAACCTTCACTCAGCAGCTTTTCGTAGTCGGTATGCATGTGGCGGATATGGGCAATGGTCGCCAGCCATACGGCGATGCCCGGCGGCAGGGTCTTCATGTGAACCGCGCCGGCGTCGGTGCGGATCTTCTCCATATCGGCATAGGGCGCCAGCGGCAGAAGTGCGGTCAGCGCCTTGGCGATGGCGCGGCGGCGGCCGGTCGGCGCTGTCATCGCCGGATCCCATTGGGCTCGTCGCGCCCTTCGATGGTCGCCTCTGATATGGCGTCGGTCGAGGCGAAATAGGGTTTTAGGTCGATGACCGGCGTGCCGTCGAGCACGTCGATGGCGTCGAGATCGATGCGGCCGGTTTCGATGTTGACGGCAATCAGCCTGGCGATGTGCAGCCCGATGGGGTTCGGGCGGGCAGGGGAGCGCAGCGCAAATACACCTTTCGCTTCAACGGCATGGCGCGGTTTCTGCACAATCAGAGTCCGCGGCGCATGATGCAGCCAGGATAGGATGATGACGTGACTGGCGCGCTCCAGCCCCTGCAGGCCCCTTCGGTAGGGCGCGTCGATGGTCAGCACCGCCTTCTGTCCGGTCTCGCGCGCGACGCGCATGTTCTTCGGGCAGGTTTCGCGCGTCGTCCACGGCGAGGCAATGCGGCCGATGAAGACGATGCCGCCATCAGGCGGCATCAGGGCCGGATCGTTTTCCAGCCTCTGCTCCCCTTCGCGCGCCTCGAACATCTCACGCGTTTCAGTCATGGCCCGCGTCTCTTAAAACGCCACACGAGCGGCATTTTCTGGTCCGGAAGCGACATAGCGCTTGCAAGGTTTCGAAAACCGACATAAACATATGTTTATATCTTTTCAAAGAGAATACGCTGATGCATGTCTCGCTCGACACCATGGTTGATACATTGAAGGCGGCGGCCGAATCCAGCCGATTGCGCATACTGGCACTTCTGTCGCGCGGCGACCTCACGGTTTCCGATCTTACCGAAATTCTCGGCCAGTCGCAGCCGCGCGTTTCGCGTCACCTGAAGCTCTTGCTGGAGGCCGGGCTGATCGGCCGCTACCAGGAAGGGTCCTGGGCCTTCTTCCGTCTGTCGGATGCGGATTCAGCGCGTGACTTCGTCATGGGACTGGTTTCCGGCATTCGCGGCGCCGATCCGCAGGTCGAGCGCGATCTTGAGCGTCTGGCCTCGGTCAAGCGCAAGCGGCAGGACCGCGCGGTCGCGTATTTTTCGGTGAATGCGGCAAGCTGGGACCATATCCGCTCGCTGCATGTGCCGGACCGCGCCGTCGAAGCCGCAATGTTGAAGCTGGTGGGCAAGCGGCCGTTCCAGTCGATGCTGGATCTCGGCACCGGCACCGGGCGGCTGCTTGAAATCTTCTCGCCGCTTTATCGGCGCGGTGTCGGCATCGACATGTCGCGCGAGATGCTGACCGTGGCGCGCGCCAATCTCGACAAGGCCGGGGTTTCGAACGCACAGGTTCGGCAGGGCGACATCTTCGCACCGCCGGTCGAGCGCGATGCCTTCGATCTCGTCACCATCCATCAGGTGCTGCACTATCTCGACGATCCCGCCCGCGCCATCCACGAGGCGGCGCGGCTTTTGCGTCCGGCCGGACGCCTGGTCATCGTCGATTTCGCGCCGCATGCGCTGGAATTCCTGCGCGAGGAGCACGCGCATATGCGGCTCGGTTTTTCCGACCGGCAGATCGCCGACTGGTTTTCGGAAGCCGGCCTCGATCTTGAAGACAGTCAGGAATTCGAGCCGCGCGGCGGCAACGAGGCCAGGCTCACCGTAAAACTCTGGCTTGGCCGCGACCGGCGCCTCTTGATCGCCGATCCTTCCAACGACACAAGGCAGGCCAAAGCGAACTCGATAGGGGAAATCGCATGAACCAGTTCCGCTTTTCCCGCCGCCCCGACATTGGCGACAAGGTCAGGGTTTCCTTCGAATTCTTCCCGCCGAAGACGGACGAGATGGAAGCGAGGCTGTGGGAGACGGTAACAAAGTTGGAGCCGCTGAAGCCGAAATTCGTCTCGGTGACCTACGGCGCCGGCGGCTCGACGCGGGAGCGTACCGCGCGCACTGTAAAGCGCATCCTGACGGAAACCGGTATTCCTGCAGCGGCGCATCTGACCTGCGTCGGTGCAACACGCGACGAGGTCGACGCGGTCATCCAGGATTACAGGTCGATCGGCATCAACCGGTTCGTGGCGCTGCGCGGCGACCCGGCCTCCGGCGTCGGCGAACCGTATCGGCCGCATCCCGGTGGCTACGAGAACGGCGCGGAGCTGGTCGCCGGGCTCAAGGCAATCGCGGACTTCGACATCTCCGTCGCGGCTTATCCGGAAAAGCATCCGCAAAGTCCCGATTTCGCCACCGACATCGAGATGCTGAAGCGCAAGGTCGACAATGGCGCGACGCGCGCCATCACCCAGTTCTTCTTCGACAATGATCTCTACGAGCGCTATGTCGAGCGCGTCCGCCGCGCCGGCATCTACATCCCGATCGTGCCGGGAATCCAGCCGGTTCACAGTTTCAGGCAGGTCGCGAACTTTTCCGCCAGGGCGGGCGCGCATGTGCCCGGCTGGCTGGCGGAGCGTTTCGAAGGCCTTGACCGGGACCCGCAGACGCATGCGCTGGTGGCGTCGGCGGTGGCAGCCGAACAGGTGATGGATCTGGTCGAGCGCGGTGTCGGCGATTTCCACTTCTACACCATGAACCGCGCCGATCTGGTCTTTGCCATCTGCCATATGATCGGCATCCGCTCGCACGAGGCGGCGGCGGCCGGATCAGCCGCGGCTTGAGGTCGGGTTCAAACAAAAGGCCGGGAAAAACCCGGCCTTTTGAATTGGTTGGACTATTTGGGTGCTGGTCTTCCCCGCTTTGGCGGTCAGGGAAGGAAGCCCATAATAAGGGCTCCGATAAAGGCGAACGCAGCACAGATCATCAATGCGTTGATAGGCCTCGTAAGTCCCATGACATAGCCTCCTCTTAAAGAGCTATGTCATGGAGTCTAGGTTCATTTGTGCCACAGGCAAGCGGAAAATGTGCTGCATTGCGACGTGATTGTGAAATCCGCGACATGTCTTTTGCCGTTAAGCTTTGAAACTCCTAGGCAAAAACCGGCTTCAGACCTGTGAATAAAATGTGGCCCGCTCGTGTCGCTGCTGTGCCATGGCAGCGCTACCCCCGCGAAAGCCGAATTCGGCTTTCGCGATGCGGGGGCAATTAGGCGGGCATTCTTTGCGCGTCCAGTGGACGCGCGGCGCTCTAACGTCGGCCGAACAACCGCCCGTCGATGGTGACGAGGCCGAGCGCGATCAGCACCACGCCGCCGATTTCGAACAGCTCCAGCCGCTCGCCAAGGAACAGGAAGCCGAGCAGCATGGCGCTGGCCGGCACGACAAGCGTGACCAGCGAGGCGTTGGTCGCGCCGGCCGAGGCGACGAGGTTGAAATAGAGGATGTAGGCGAAGGCGGTGGACAGAAGCGCCAGCGCCAGCACCGCCGCCCAGACCGGGGGCGAGGCCGAGAACAGGCCGGATGGACCGTAGGTGAAGAGCACGATCGGGATCATGATGATGGTCGACGCCGTCAACTGTCCGGTGGCGATGACCGGTGAGGGCACGCCCTTGAAGCGGCGGGCGACCATCAGCGCAATACCATAGGACAGCGAAGCACCGATCAGCGCGAACTTGGCCCAGACCGGGCCGCCGAGCCCGGTAAGCAGGCCGGGGCCGATCATGACGGCCGTACCGGCGATGCCGAGCGCAATGCCGGCGAGCTTGTTCCAGGAGAGCTTTTCGTCGGATGTCAGCGCGTTCGCGAGGATCAGCGTCCAGAACGGCGTCGTCGCGTTGAGCACCGAGGCGACGCCGGCGCCAAGCTCCGTCTGGCCGACGAAGATCAGCGAGAAGGGCACGACATTGTTGGTGAGCGCCAGCAGGAAGAACAGGCCTGCATGCGGAAGCGCGAGGCGGAAGGACGGACCGCGCAGACCGAGATAGATCTGCAGCGCAATGGCGGCGATGGCGACGCGAAACAGCACCAGCACCAGCGGGGGGAGTTCCGCCACCGCGATGCGCGCAAAGAAGAACGAGCCGCCCCAGATCGCGCCGAGCAGCAGGAGTTGCCCCCAATCCTTGAGCACCATCGGCCCGCGTGGTGCGGATGTCGCGGCCATTGCCATGTGAGTCGCCCTCCCAGACTGCCTGAATGCCAGTCACTCAGGCAGAAGCCATATCGGCGCCAGTGACAAGGGCCACCCGAAACCTGATCGCTGGCAAACGTTGCTGGCAAAGACCTAGCGCCGCTGCGTCAGCCGCACGAGACACAGAATTGTTTTCATTAGCCGCTAGCTTGGATTAATTGTGCGCAGGCTAGGTCAAGGATTCGTCGATGCAGCGATTCGAAAATGCCCGCGAGGCGGCACTGGCGCTTCGTCCGGACGATCCGGTCTATTGCTTCCGCCCGCAAGTGCTGATGGCGGATGCCAGGCAGTTCATGGGCATGTTCCCCGGCAAGACCGCCTATGCGGTCAAGACCAATGGCGAGCAGATCGTGCTGAAGACCCTGGTCGAAGCCGGTGTCAAGGCTTTCGACGTCGCTTCGCCGGGCGAGTTCGCCGCCGTGCGCGCGGTCTCTCCGGATGCCGAGATGCTCTACATGCATCCGGTCAAGGCGCAGTCGGACATCAAGCTGGCGCTGGAGAAATACGCCATCCGCGTCATTTCGCTGGATCACGAGGACGAGATCACCAAGCTGACGCGAGTGGTGCGGGCGCTCGACATCGATCCGGGCTCGATCAGCGTGTTCGTGCGGGTGCAGACCAAGGGGCATGCCGCCTACGAATTGTCGAAGAAGTTCGGCGCCGGGCCGGCCTATGCGGTCGAACTGGCCGAGCGGCTCAACCGCACCGGCTACAAGGTTGGTCTGTGTTTCCATGTCGGCAGTCAGATCGAGGATCCCGACACCTATGAGCGGGCGCTGGCTTCCGCCGATTGGGTGCGCAACCGGCTGACCTTCGATATTGCAGGGCTCGACGTCGGCGGCGGTTTCCCCGCCGAATACGGCCACGATCCCAACCGCAAGCAGATCGAGATGCCGTCGCTCGGCCAGATCATGTCGCGGCTTTCGGGCGATCTGAAAGAGTATCAGTTCGACCAGATGCCGCTGGTGGCCGAGCCGGGCAGGGTGATCGTGGCGCGCTGCCTGTCGCTGATCGTGCGGGTGCTGCTGCGCAAGGGCAAGCGGCTTTACATCAATGACGGCATCTGGGCGTCGCTGTCGGATTCATGGACCGGCAAGATCACGCTGCCGGCCCGCTTCATTCCCGATCCTGCGATCCGCTCGCGCAATGGCGAGGAGAAGAACATCGTGCCGTTCAAGGTCTGCGGCGCGACCTGCGATTCCGTCGACATCCTGTCGCGGCCATTCTGGCTGCCGGAAACGGTCGATACCGGCGACTGGATCGAGATCGGCCATATCGGCGCCTATTCGCTGTCGCTGAGGACCCGATTCAACGGGTTTTACCCCGACACCTTCGTCGAGGTGACGACGCCGTTCGACGAGGGCGACGCGCCGCAGGGGTTTGCGAGTCTGGAGACGATGGCGGATTAGGGAATAGGGAATAGGGAATAGGGAATAGGGGTGGCAGGCACGGCTTTCGGAGTAATTTCCTACTGCCTACTGCCTACTGCCTACTGCCCTAAAATTTCCCCAATAGCTCCGGCGTCGGCCAGCCATCCACCGGCAGGCCTAGCCGCATCTGCTCCTTGCGGATCGCCTCGCGGGTGTTGGTACCCAAAATGCCGTCGACAGTGCCGACATCGTAGCCCCTGGCTTCCAGCTTGGTCTGCAACGCCTTCATCTGCTCGTTGTTGAGGCCGGTTTCGGGATTGCGCGGGTCGAGCGGCGGCGCGCCTGCGAGTCGTGCGGCAAGGTTGGCTGCCGTCAGCGCATAGGTGAAGGACTGGTTCCATTCGAGATAGACGTCGAAATTGTCGTAGGTGAGGAAGGCAGGCCCCTTGCGGCCCATCGGCAGCGCCAGGCCTGCTTTCAGGCCGTTGTCGACCAGCGGCGCGCCGCTAGGGTAGGTGACGCCCCATTGCGCCCACTGCGACAGCGGCAGCTTGTTGGTGCGGCCGGTCTGGTCCCACGGCATGTCTTCGGGCGCGCGGACTTCCTGGATCCAGGGCTGGTCGCGTTTCCAGCCGCGCGACAGCACTTTGTTGGCGGTGGTCATGATCACATCGGGCACGCTGCCGCGCAGGTCGATCTTGCCGTCGCCGTCGCCGTCGACGCCGCGTGCCAGATAGTCGGAGGGCAGGATCTGCGTCTGGCCGATCTCGCCGGCCCAGGCGCCCCTGACATCGGCCGGCAGCACGCCGCGATCGATCAGCTCCAGAAGCGGCACCAGCTGCTGCCGGAAGAGCTGCGGCCGGCGGCAATCATGGGAAAGCGTCACCAGGGCGCTCAGCGTGTGGAAGTCGCCCTGCACGGCGCCGAAATCGGTCTCCAGCGCCCAGAAAGCGGCGATGATCGGCGCCTGGACGCCGAACTGCTGGTCGGCGCGGGCGAAGACGTCGGCGTATTTCTTCAGGTTTGCCGCACCTTGCTTCAGGCGATAGGCCGAGATCATGCGGTTGGAAAACTCGACAAAGGTTTGGGTGAAGACGCCCTGGGCGCGGTCGCGTGCCAACACCTTGTCGTCGAAGGTTGCCGCTCCAAGGGCGTCGAGACCCGCTGTACCTACGCCAGCCGCCTTGGCTTCCGCAGCGACGCCCTGCTTCCAGGATTCGAAGTCGCCGCCGCATTCCTGCGCCATCGCCGGCAAGGCCGTGGCGCACAGGGTCAGCGCAGCCGCGAGGACTTTGGAACGCAGTCGCATCAGCTTCCTCTCGAAACGAATAGCGGGCAGTTGTTGTGCTCCCCGGAAGCCCAACGCCCTGAATTACTGGCGGTTGCACTTTTCACCGCTGGCTGTGTCGAAAAGCAGGCGGCAGGCCCGGTGTCAACGGGTGTTCTGCCGCAGCCACTTGTTCCAGGCGGCTTCACTGCCGTTGAAGACGTTGATGTCGGACTTGCCGCTTACGCCCGGAACGATGCCGGTTCCCGTGTATTGCCAGAAGGTGAAGGGGTGGCTGCCGTATTTCTCACGCGGATGGCCGGCGACGGAGCGCAGCCAATAGGGATAGCCGCGAAAGCTCGACAGCTCGTTATCGTCGAAGAAGTCGATCGAGGTGTAGATGATCGGCTTCTTGCCGTAGTGCCGTTCGACGATTTCAAGGAAGGTGGTCATCTCCGCGCGCACCGTGGCAGCGTCGGGACGCAGCCTGCAGGTCGGCGATTGCGGGTTCCATTCCATGTCGAGGACCGGCGGCAGCGCCGAGCGGTCGACGGGGACGTTGCGGATGAACCAGCGCGCCTGCACGGCAGCCGGGGTGCAGAAATAGTAGAAGTGATAGGCGGCTCGCGGAACGCTGGCAGCTTTCGTGCGGGTCCAATGCTCGTTGAAATACTCATCGAAGCGATCGCCGCCCTCGGTCGCCTTGATGAAGGCGAAGGAGATGCCGCTGGCCCTGGCCGCCGGCCAGTCGACCGAGGTCTGGTATTTGGAGACGTCGGTGCCGTGAACGGCATAGTTCCATGGCGCTCCGCTTTCCCATTCATGCGGCTTGGAATCGGCAAAGCGCGGCGCGCGCACGGCAACCGTCGGGCTGCTCGACGCGGACGGCGACAGCGGCGAGAGATCGTCCACGGTCGAGCAGGCGCCAAGCAGCGTCAGCATGATGAGGCCCGCAAGACGGCGCATCGCAATTCCCGAGCCGGATTCAGCCGGTCGCTGATGGGTCTATACACTGATGGCCGGTTTTGTGATCGGGCCCCCTCCGAGCGATCGCCCCACAGCATCGCTCAGCATATCCTGTGATCGCCGATCATGGTTGATAATCCGTTGATGGCGCTCGACAAGCATTGTGATTTGCGGAAGCAATGGCGGCAAATCGATGACATAAGGGTCGCGCAGGGCCCGGAGGAAATAAATGCGGATCGTGGTCAAGATCGTCAAATGGCTGCTTGGCCTGATCGTTCTGGCGATCGCCGCCCTTTTTGCCTGGCTTTATATCGCGCCGCCGGAGTTGATCAGGGTCGGCTCGGGCTACTCGGCCAAGATCGTCTGTTCGAACGTCTTCATTGCCGGCCGCGATCCCAATGAGGTGCTTGCCGTCGACGTGCAGGCGCCCGGGCATCCCCTGCTGCGGCTAATGCGTGTTTCGGTGGACAAGAACAGGGGAACGGTGTCGGCGGGCCTGTTCGGCTTCCTCGGCAAGAGCATCGCCGTCGCCCGTGACGGGCTGGGCTGCGCTTCGGTTCCGGACGGCGATGTAGGCAAGGCGCGGCGGACCGCGATCCAGGCGGAGCCGTCGGCGGCCACCATGGGCGACCTGTGGCCGGAAGGCGAGCGGGTCGAGGCATCGCAGGATCCGGTTGTTGCCAAACTGCTCGACGATGCGGCGCTGACCGGCACCGGCATGCGCGCGGTGGTGGTGGTCAAGAATGGCCGCGTCGTCGGCGAGCGCTACGGCGATGGCTTTTCCGCCAAGACGCCGCTGCTAGGCTGGTCGATGACCAAGACGGTGAACGCCGCCATCGTCGGCACGCTGGTCAAGGACGGCAAGATTGCTTTCGACGACAAAAACCTGTTTGCGCCGTGGAAGGCGGACGGCCGCACTGCCATCAGCCTCGCCGACATGTTGGCGATGTCGAGCGGGCTGGAGTTCAACGAGGATTATGGCGACGTCGCCGACGTCACGCGTATGCTCTATCTCGAACCTGACATGGCGGGCTTCGCCGAATCCAAGCCGCTGGCTGCAGAGGTCGGCAAACAGTTTTCCTATTCGAGCGGCACGGCGGTGATGCTGTCGCGCCTCTGGCAGGACGCGATCGGCGACAAGGCCAAGGCGCTGACGTGGCCGCGCACGGCGCTGTTCGAGCCGCTCGGCATGCACAGCGCGGTGCTCGAGACCGACGAGCAAGGCACTTTCGTCGGCTCGTCCTATCTCTACGCGACCGCCCATGACTGGGCGCGCTTCGGTCAGTTCCTGCTGCAAAGCGGGGTGTGGAACGGCAACCAGATCCTGCCAACCGGTTTCGTCGACTGGATGCGCGAGCCGGCGTCCGCCTCGAAAGTCTACGGCAAGGGCCAGTTGTGGATCGAGGCCCCGGGCGATGAGGAAAACCCCGGCGCCGGCGTCGCCGCAGGCCTGCCCAAGGACACCTACTGGATGGAAGGTCATGACGGGCAGACGGTAGCCATCATTCCCTCGGAGCAACTGGTGGTCGTGCGGCTGGGGCTAACGCCGGCCAAGCTCGGCTACCGGCCGCAGACGATGGTGGCGGCGTTAATCAAGGCGTTACATTAGACTAGCGCGCCGTAACTCTTGTCTATGCAGCTGTCGCCAAAGGCTTGGCGCGATCAACCCGCGCCCGCTCGTCGGGCGAGTTCATGACCTGCCAAAGATCGCTGCGGCGCTGTACGTTCAACCAGAAATCCGGGCTGTTGCCGAACACCCGTGCCAGAATGAGCGCGGTCGCCGCCGTCACGTTGCGGCGGTCGTTGCACAATTCGTTCACATGTTTGCGCTGGACCCCCATCGCCTCGGCCAAAGCTGCCTGCGTAAGGCCAAGCGGTTGCATGAATTCTTCCGTGAGAATTTCGCCAACCGTTGCTGGCTTGCGTGCGGTCATCAACATGTTCTCACCTCACTTATAGCTGTGGTCGTCGAGATAGATGTCCGACGCCTCACCGCGGCCGCCGTCCCAGCGGAAGATCAGCCGCCATTGCTTGTTGACGCGTATTGAATGGAAGCCTTCGAGAATGCCACGCAGCTTCTCGAAATGATTGCTGGGCGGCACACGCAAATCCTGATCGATCATCGCGTCGTCAATCATCTGGAGCTTGCGGAACAAACGGCTTTCGAGATCGGACGGAATGTTGCGAGAATGGGTGTCTTCCACGAAGAAGGCCCGCAGCCATTCATCCCTGAAGCCGATGATCACCACATGCTTCCATGCATGTGAGATAGTGTACCGCTCTCGGGGTCATAAGGCAACGTTGATCCAACGGATCGTGGCTGCTTCGCCTTTATGTGCCTTTCCCACGGCAATATTCAGGAAGTGATCTTGATAACCGCCAGCCAGGCATAGCCGCGATAAAGCGTGCGGAAACGGAAGCTTGCGCTGGTTCGCCGCGATTCCGATTCCAGCACTTCGCGCAACGATTCACGCGGCGCGACGTGGAATTTTTTCAGCCAGCCGCGCAGCAAGGTCCGGAACCAGCCGGGCAGGCCTTCCTGCTGGCCGAAATCGACGATGTGCAGCGAACCGTTCGGTAACAGCGCGGCCAGCGCTGCCGACACAGTTTTTTCCCAGCCGGGGATCATCGACAGCGAATAGGACACGAAGACGCGATCGAAGCCGTTGCGCCCGAACAGCGCCTTGGCATCGAATCCCGTGGCGTCGCCCTGGGCGAGCGTGACACGATCGACCAGGCCCTTGCGGGCAATCGCGGCGCTGGCCGTCTCCAGCATTTCGGCTGAAATGTCGAGGCCGAAGAAGCCGGCGTCGGGGTAGCGACGCGCGGCCAGGATGATGTTGCGGCCGGTGCCGCAGCCGAGCTCCAGCACGGTGCCACCGACAGGCACGTCGAGCCCCGAGATCATTAGGTCGCGGCCGAGCAGGTAGTATTTGCGGGTCAGGTCGTAGATATGGCGCTGCCAGCGGTAGACGCGGTCCATCAGTTCGGCATGGTTGGCCTTGAATTCGGGGCTGGCCGGCAACTCGCTGGTGCTCATGCCGCACGCTTCACGTAGAGGTGGAAGCCGCCATAGATGGCCGAGCGGTCGCGGGCCAAAAATTCGCGCGAAGCCTGGTCCTGATAGTCCCACTGGTCGAGCAGCGAGCTGGAGACTCGGCCCGGCAACAGGCTGGGTTCGGCGGCGGTGCGGAAGATCACGCGGGCGTCGGCCGATGCGGTGCGGGTGATTTCCGCCCACAGCGCGTTGAGCTGATCGTCGGTCATCCAGTCCTGCGCATCGAGCAAGACGAAACGGTCGACCGCGCCGGCGTCCTTGCCGGTGAGAAATTCGATCAGATTGGCGTGGTGGATGGCGACGCGGTCGACATTGCCGCGGATGGTCTGGTAATTCTGTTTTTCGAGATAGGCGGGCAGGGCGGCCTCGCCGGGGTTCGGATAGCGCCGAGCGAAGGCCTGCCAGGCGAAGTAGTTGTTCTCCAGCGGAAAATCGCAAGCGAGCTTTTCCAGCCGGGCTTTCAGCACGCTGGCCATGGTGCCGTCGCCAGAAGTGATCAGCGAATCGTACTGCGCCGGTGGAATGCCGAGGCCGAACAGCGAAGCCTTGCGCGACGTCGCCCATTTCAAAAGCTTCTTGTCGAAGACCGGCGCCAGTTCCTCGTTGAAGAAGCGGCGCTGCTCGCCGATGTTGCGGGCCTGCATGATGCCGGCGGGGTCGACGCCGAAGAATTTTGCCGTGCGGTGGCCCATGGCGATGAACAGGCCGAGCAGGCCGGTCTGGTAGAAATTGCGGTCGAACACAGTGATGCGACGGCGGCCACGCCAGTTGCGGCGCTCCCAGTAGTGACGGCTTACCGGATCGAGATGCGGTGCGATGAAGCGGTCGTAGGCCGCCGAATTGTGGCTGGTGTCGGCGGCACCGAAGAAGCGGAACAGGTCGCCCTGTGAAGGCAAATGGCGCACCGCCTCCAGCTTCATGCGGTTCAGCGCGATGTGCGCGGCGTTGAGATCGACGGCGTCGACCCGGGCCGGCGAGCGCGTGAGGTAGGCCAGGATGTTGCAGCCGCCGGAGGCGATGGTGACGACGCGGTGGCCTTGGCCAAGCTGCATCGCCTCCATGTCGACATCGGGGTCCTCCCAGATCTGCGGATAGACGAGGCCGGAAAACAGGAAGGCGAACAGCCGCTCCGAAATGCCTGCCTTCGACAGCGGGCGGTTCTGGTAGACGGCCTTTCCAACTTCCTTGCCGCGGCGAAAAACCAGATCAGCGGAAACGTCCGTCATGGCAAGATGATTCCCCATTTGCTTTGCCGCAAGCGGGTAGCTCAGGGTCATGACAGGCCGGTGACAGCCTGTTGACGCATCTTTTCACGGCTTGCCAAATCCGCCCGGCGTCGGCGTCGTCAGTATGACGGCGTCGCCGGCCTGCAGCACTGTCTGGTCGCAGGCTTTCAGCATGTCGATCGTGCCATCCTTGCGGCGGACCTTGGTCGAGCCGACCTCGCCATCGCCGCCACCATCCAGCCCTTGCGGCGGGCGGTTGCGGTGCGAGGACAGGATCGCGCATTCCATCTTTTCGAGGAAGCGGATGGTGCGTTTGGTGCCGTCGCCGGCGCTCCATTTGCCCTTGCCGCCGGAGTTTTCCCGAATGTGGAAATCCTCGAGCAGCACGGGAAAGCGCAATTCCAGCACTTCCGGGTCGGTGAGGCGCGAGTTGGTCATGTGGGTATGGACGCCGGAGGTGCCGGCAAAGCCGCGGCCCGAGTTCATCTGGCCGGCGGGCGAGCCGGAACAGATCGTCTCGTAGTACTGGTAGGTCTTGTTGCCGAAGGTCAGGTTGTTCATCGTGCCTTGCGCGTTGGCCATGGCGCCCATGGCGCCGAACAGCGCATTGGTGACATGCTGCGAGGTCTCCACATTGCCGGCGACGACGGCGGCGGGGTAGGCGGGTTTCAGCATGCAGCCGTCGGGAATGATGATGTTGATTGGCCGCAGACAGCCGGCATTCATCGGGATCATGTCCTCGACCATGACGCGGAAAGCATAGAGCACGGCCGCTCGGGCGACGGGTTCGGGCGCGTTGAAATTGTTCTTCATGACCGGCGACGTGCCGGTGAAGTCAACGGTCGCCTCGCGCTTTTGCCGGTTGACCGTGATCTTCACCTTGATGATTTGGCCGGTGTCGGTCGGGTATTCGTACTGCGAACTATCGGGCAGCCGCTCCAGCACGCGGCGCACGCTTTCAGCCGCATTGTCCTGGACATGGCCCATATAGGCCTCGACGACATCGAGGCCGAAATGCGCGACCATCTTGCGCAGTTCCGCGACGCCCTTCTCGTTGGCGGCGATCTGCGCTTTGAGGTCGGCGATGTTCTGGTGCGGATTGCGGGCCGGGTAGCGGTGGTCGGTGAGCAGCGTTTCCAGCTCCTTCTCGCGGAATTTTCCACGATCGACGATGCGGAAATTGTCGAACAGCACGCCTTCCTCGTCGACCGTGGTGGCAAGCGGCGTCATCGAGCCGGGTGCCGTGCCACCGATATCCGCATGATGGCCGCGAGAGGCTGCCCAGAACAGGATTTCGCGTTGGGCGTCGTCGAACACCGGCGTCACCACGGTGATGTCGGGCAGATGCGTGCCGCCATTGTAGGGCGCGTTGAGGGCAAAGACGTCGCCGGGGTGGATGTCGCCGGAATTCAGCCGGATGATGGTTTCGACCGAGCGGTCCATCGAGCCCAGATGCACCGGCATATGCGGCGCATTGGCGACCAGCGCGCCAGTGCGATCGAAGACGGCACAGGAGAAATCCAGCCGTTCCTTGATGTTGACCGAATAGGCGGTGTTCTGCAGCGTCACGCCCATCTGCTCGGCGATCGACATGAAGAGGTTGTTGAAGACCTCCAGCATGACCGGATCGGCCTCGGTGCCGAGCGCTGCCTGCCGGCGCTTTTTCTCGACACGGCGCAGGAGCACATGGTTCCTGGCGGTGATTTCGGCCTGCCAGCCCGGCTCGATGACGATTGTCTGGTTCGGCTCGATAATCAAGGCAGGTCCCGCAACCCTGTTTCCCGGCTTCAGCGCCTCGCGGCGGAAGATGGGTGAAGTGTGCCACTCTCCTTCGGTGAAGATTTCGCGGGTTTGCGAAGGGCTTACGGCAAGGTCTTCGGTTCGCGATTCAGTTTCGTCGCGCCCGGTGCCGCCGGTGTCCGCGCCTTCGACGCCGACGGTCTCGACGATCATCGGCTTGTCGTCATAAACGAAACCGAACTGCGCCTTGTGGGCGATTTCAAAATCGCGCCTGGCCTGGAAAATCGAATCCGCCTCGAAATTCACCGGCAGTGTCGTGTCGGTGCCGTCATAGCGAATGTGCAGCACCGGCTTCGTGGCGACCGTATCCTCGCCGATGCCTTGCGCCGCGAGTTCGGCGATGACGGCTTCTCTCAAGATGGCAATGAGGCTGCCGATCTCTGTTCTGGACTCTTCGGCAAGCGGCTTTAGCAGCGCCTGCTGGCGCGAGGCAAAGACCGAGGACAGGCCGATGCCATAGGCCGACAGCAGGCCAGAGAAGGGATGGATCAGCACCGCCTCCATGCCGAGCGCGTCGGCGACCAGGCAAGCGTGCTGGCCGCCGGCGCCACCGAAGCAGTTCAGGAGATACTCGGTGACGTCGTAGCCGCGCTGCACGGAGATCTTCTTGATGGCATTGGCCATGTTCTCCACGGCAATGGTGACGAACCCTTCGGCGACAGTCTCGGGCGACCGGCCATCGCCGATTTCGGCGGCGAGTGTTGCAAATTTTGCTCGCACCGTCTCGACGTCGAGCGGTTCGTCCTGGCCGGGTCCGAATATTGCCGGAAAGAAATCGGGCTGCAGCTTGCCCAGCATGACGTTGGCGTCGGTGACGGCGAGCGGGCCGCCGCGCCGGTAGGCTGCCGGGCCGGGATTGGCGCCGGCCGAGTCAGGTCCGGCGCGAAAACGGCCGGCCTCATAGTGCAGAATCGAGCCGCCGCCGGCGGCGACGGTATGGATGCGCATCATCGGCGCGCGGATGCGCACGCCGGCGACCTCGGTGTCGAAGGCGCGCTCATATTCGCCGTCATAATGGGCGACGTCGGTGGAGGTGCCGCCCATGTCGAAGCCGATGACCTTGTCGAAGCCGGCGAGCCTGGCCGTCTCGACCATGCCGACGACGCCACCGGCGGGCCCCGACAGCAGTGCGTCCTTGCCCTGGAACATGTCGGCGGCGGTGAGACCGCCCGACGACATCATGAACATGAGGCGAGGCGATTGGCCGATCTCCCCCCTTGTGGGGGAGATGCCCGGCAGGGCAAAGGGGGGCGTGACAGAATAAGGCGTTGGCGGGACAGCGCCCCCCTCTGTCGGCTTCGCCGACTGCCCTTCGCTATGGCTCCGGGCGTTCGTCGCTGAAAAAGCCAAATCGTTGGTTTTTTCTCGGCCTTCGGCCGATCGCTCCTCACCTCCCACAAGGGGGGAGATTGGCGCCACGCCCAGCTCGCCCGCCACCCTTTGCACATAGCGCGACAGGATCGGCGACAGATAGGCGTCGACCACGGTGGTGTCGCCTCGGCCGACCAGCTTGATCAGCGGCGAGACCTCATGGCTGACCGAAACCTGGCTGAAACCAAGCTTTCGGCAGACCTTTGCCACGGCCTTCTCGTGGTCGGGGTATTTCCACGCATGCATGAAGACGATGGCGACGGCGTCGATGCCGTCGGCCCTGGCCTGTTCGATCGCCGGCCGGCAGGCGGCGATGTCGAGCAATTGTTCGACGCGGCCATCGGCGCGCACACGCTCGTTGATTTCGATGACGCGCTCGTAGAGCTGTTCGGGAAGGACGATCTCCTTGGCGAAGATGTCGGGGCGCGCCTGGTAGGCGATCTTCAGCGCATCGCGAAAGCCCTTGGTGATGAGCAAAAGCACGCGGTCGCCCTTGCGCTCCAGCAGCGCATTGGTGGCGACCGTGGTGCCCATCTTGATGTCGCCGATCAGGCCGCTTGGGATCGTGTCTCCGGACGACAAGCCAAGGAGGTCGCGAATGCCCTGGATGGCGGCATCGTTATAGGCTTCGGGATTTTCGGAGAGAAGCTTGCGCGGGTGCAGCCCGCCTTCCGGATCTCGGCCGATGATATCGGTGAATGTGCCGCCGCGGTCGATCCAGAAATCCCATTTTTCGGTCATGACAGCCCCTGTCGCTCTTCTGTTCGATCGGTGGTTCGGCACATTCTGTTAGTTGGCCACGGCCCGAGCGGCAATCGCAAATGAACCAGACGATGTTACATGCGGAAACGCAACGTTACGAAACTCATGGTCGTCTGACGCATTTGTCCTTCGACCGCTCACGGCAACGTGAGCGTGTGTTGAAGGAGAGACAAAATGAAAAAGCTCATTCTCGCGTCCGTTTCCGCTCTGGCCTTGCTTGGCGTCGCCGCCTGCAGTGACAGCGGTACGGACAATACCACCACCCAGAGCACCAATCCGCCGGCCGCCGAGGAACCGATGAAGCCGGCTACCCCGGAAGCCACGCCGCCGGCCGCGACGCCTCCGGCAACGGATAATTCGACCACGAAGAGCATCACACCCGAGAAGCCTGCCGAGCCGGCTCCGGCAACACCAGCTCCTGCGCCCGCGCAGTAGTGAGCAAGCAGTACTTCGTGTGATGAATGAGAAAGGCCGGCTCGCGCCGGCCTTTTTCATATTGTCCGAGCGCCGTGGCGTTCGAGTCCGATCTATTTGTCGCGCAAAGCCTGCGGCACTGTCCCGGCTTGATAGGAGCGGGCGGTGGCTCTAAGAAGCAGGCCATGTCGATTTGGGATCGCCTCGGCGAATTCATCACCCGCGTTTCATCCTCAGCCTCGTCGGGTGTCGCCGACGTGGTCGAGGCCGTGCGCACGGTTTTCGCCGGCGATGCGGATTTGCGCCGGCGTGTCGCCTTTTCGGTGGCGATGATCGCGCTGTCGGCCAAGATGGCCAAGGCCGATGGCATCGTCACCCAGGACGAGGTGCGCGCGTTCCAGGAAATCTTCGAAGTGCCGCCGAAGGAGACGCGCAATGTGGCGCGTCTGTTCGATCTCGCCCAACGCGACGTGGCCGGTTTCGAGACCTATGCCGAGCGGATGGCGCAGATGTGCGGTTCCGGGCATTCCAATTGCGTGATGCTGGAAGACATACTCGACGGTCTGTTCCACATCGCCAAGGCCGACGGGCTGGTGCACGAGCGCGAAGGCCACTTCCTGCACCGCATCGCCGAGATTTTCCGCATCGACGAAGCGCATTACGAGGCCATCATGGCGCGGCACGTCAATCTCGGCGCCGGGGATCCCTATGTCGTGCTTGGCATCGAGCGCGGCAAGCCGTTCGAAGAGGTCAGGAAACGCTATCGCAAGCTGGTTTCCGACAATCATCCGGACCGGCTGATCGCGCGCGGCCTGCCTCAGGAATTCATCAAGATCGCGACCACCAGGGTGGCGGCGATCAACGCCGCCTACGAGATGATCGAGCGGGGCCTGCGCCACGCATGAGCGGCTTTCTGCCCGACGAGCCACGTGCCGAAGTCAGGGTATCGCCGAATTTCGGCCCGCGGCGCGAGACGCCCAGGCCTGACATGATCGTGCTGCACTACACCGGTATGGCGACCGGCGCCGGGGCCGAGGCTTGGCTTTGCGACCCGGCCAGCGAGGTCTCGTCGCATTATCTCGTCCACGAGAATGGCCATATCGTGCAGATGGTCAGGGAAAGCGACCGCGCCTGGCATGCCGGCAAGAGTTCGTGGTTCGGACGGGCCGACATCAATTCCTGTTCGGTCGGCATCGAGATCGTCAATCCGGGGCATTCGCTGGGTTATCCCGGTTTTCCCCGGCGGCAGATCGATGCGGTGATCGGGCTGTGCCGTGGGATCGCCGGTCGGCATTCGATCGCCGCCGAGCGGGTACTCGCGCATTCCGATATTGCGCCGGGGCGCAAGATCGATCCCGGCGAGAGGTTTCCGTGGCGGACGCTGTTCGAAGCCGGTGTCGGTCATCTCGTGGCGGCCGCACCCGTCAGGCGAGGCGCCACTCTGACAACCGGCGACACCGGCGGCGACGTCGAAGCGTTGCAGTCGATGCTGGCGCTCTACGGTTATGGCGTTGAAATATCCGGCGTTTTCGACCGGCAGACCGAGGCGGTGGTCGAGGCCTTCCAGCGTCATTTCCGGCCGCGCAAGGTGGACGGCGTTGCCGACGGCTCGACGCTGCGGACGCTGCAAAGGCTGCTTGCTTCCGTGAGGCGCTGACCCCCGGGAAGCCTCTTCCAAGCAATTCTTTCCAATCCTTAAGTTACAAGCTGTCACTCAAAGTGACTTGCCTGGCCTTGTTTGACACCAATTCGGGCGTCAAACGGCTGACGTGTAGATGTCGGACCCCAAGCCCCCGGGTTGTTCCGACGTTGGTTAGGCGTTGCTGCGCGAACATCTTCGCGCGGTTCAGACAGAACAGGATCACATGCAGAAATTTACCGTTTTAACGGCAGCTCTTGCTGCCGGCGTAATGACCTTTGCCTTCAGTGCCGCAGATGCCGCGCCCCTCAGCCCGCGAGCCGATCAAGGGCCTGTCGTGGCATCCGCGAAAAGCGGCAAGGCCCCACAGGCCAGAAGCGGCAAGGCAGGCCAGGACGCCAAGGCGACGAAGCGGGCTTCCGCGAAAATGGAAAAAGCAAGCTGGTCCAAGCCGAAGAAGTCCGCCAGAAAGCAGACGAAGCGTGGCCGAAAAACCGTCGACATGACGGCAACGGCGTCGATCGGTGTCCGGAACGCGGCAGCCTCGGCGGCCGCGGTGGCCAGCAGCGGGCAGTATTCCGCAATCGTTGCCCGCTATGCGGCGATCGAAGGCGTTCCGGTATCGCTCGCCTCGGCGGTTATCCAGATCGAAAGCAACTATCGGCCCAACATCGTCGGCGGCGCCGGCGAGATCGGCCTGATGCAGATCAAGCCGGCCACGGCTCGGATGATGGGCTATAGCGGCTCCGCCAAGGGTCTGTTCGATCCCGACACCAACATCAAATACGGGATGAAATACCTTGCCATGGCGCGGAGCCTCGGCGGCGGCACGACCTGCGGCACAATTCTGAAATACAATGCCGGCCACGCCGCAACGCGGATGAACCCGGTGTCGGCAGCCTATTGCGGCAAGGTGAAGGTGCAGATGGCTGCGCTGGGATCGCCCGCATAAGTCTGCTTTTTCGTTTGCGTTTTCGGGCGTGAACCCCTTTATACGCTCTGCCAGCTGGCTGGGCGGCCGCACCCGCAAACGCCGAAAGGTCGTGGGTGAGGAAAGTCCGGGCTCCATGGAAACACGGTGCCGGTTAATGGCCGGCGGGGGCGACCCCAGGGAAAGTGCCACAGAAAGCAAACCGCCACGATCCGGCTTGCCGGATTCGGGGTAAGGGTGAAAGGGTGGGGTAAGAGCCCACCGCGCGACTGGCAACAGGAGCGGCACGGTAAACCCCACCGGGAGCAAGACCGAATAGGGGCGGTGCGGGGGGAAACCCTCGAGGGCTGTTTCCGGCTCACCGTCCGGGTAGGTTGCGTGAGGCACATGGCAACATGCGCCCAAGATGAATGGCCGCCACGTTCTCGCCTCGCAAGGGGCGAGGGCCATACAGAACCCGGCTTACAGGCCAGCTGGCAATTTTTTCTCCCGCGATATCGAAGAGAAGTCTCTTGATATCAACAGGTTGCGCCCTCGGGCGCGCCTGCTGATTCAAGTTTGTTCACCGATCCATCCATGCGAGCGAGGGCCGGCTATTGCTTGAAACTGGTGCGATTAAATCGTACCATGGATCAGCTGATAGCATCGGGAGCCTCTCATGGGACAGGTCGACAAACGCAGCATCACGCTGTCGCCGGAACTGGCGGCGGCGGTGGACGATGTAGTCGCCGCCGGCGAATATGCATCGGCCAGCGAAGTGATCCGCGACGCGCTCAGACAGTGGAAAGACCGGCGCGACCTGCATGGCTACACGGTCGAGGAATTGCGCAAGCTGGTGCAGGAAGGGATCGACAGCGGGCCTGGTCGATTTGCGTCAATGGATGACATCAAGGCTGAAGCGAGGAGACGCCTGCGATCTGACGACGCGGCATGAATCTGCTGCCCATCGTCCGGAATGCGCGCGCAGAAGACGATTTGATCGCGATCTGGCTTCATGTTGCACGCGACAGCGAGGCTGCGGCCGATCGGTTGCTCGATCGCATCGAGGCGCGGTGGCGGCAACTGCCACCTATCCCTTCTTAGGCGCACCGCGCGACGACATCGCGCCAGGCATCCGTCATCTGGTCGTTGGCGACTATCTCACCTTGTACCGGGTCGATGACGATGCGATCGAAATAATCCGCGTGCTGCATGGCAAGCGCAACATCGAGGCCGATGACGTCGGCGCGTAGCCGTTTCGTCAGCCGCCGATCTTGTCCAGTGACGCCTCGATCGCCTTCCAGAGCTCGTCCACCGGCTCGCAGCCGACCGAGAGGCGAACGAAGCCGGCGGCAACGGCATCGCCTCGCTTCAAGCGCCGCTCGGCGGAGGTGTGGACGCCGCCGAAGGATGTCGCGGCCTGCATCAAGGCGCAATTGTTGATGAAATCCTCGGCCTCGTCCTCCGAGGCGAGCTCGAAAGAAATGAGAAAGCCAAAGCGCTCCATCTGGGCGCGGGCAAGGTTGTGCGACGGATCGCCTTCCAGTCCGGGATAACGCAGACCGCTGATTGCCCGATGGCCCTGCAGCCGCCGCGCGATGACTTCCGCCGAGGAACACATGCGATCGAAGCGCACATCCAGTGTCTCCAGGCCGCGGTGCACCAGCCAGGCTTCGAATGGTCCGGGAATGCTGCCGGAAACTTCGCGCCAGCCGGTCACGGCGGCGATGATATCGGCATTGCGGCTGGCCACATGGCCGAACAGCACGTCGGAGTGGCCATTGGGTGCCTTGGTGTCGGCGGCAACGACGATATCGGCGCCATGGTCGAGCGGCCGCTGGCCGAAGGGTGTCATGGTCGTGTTGTCGACGACAAGGATCGCGCCGGCTTTGTGAACAGCATCGGCAACGGCGGCGATATCGCAGATATCCAGCCCCGGATTGGCAGGGGTTTCGACAAACGCCAGCCGATAGCCATCGAAGCCGCCATCGAGGAAGGTCGAGGTCGGCCTGACATCGTAGGTGATGCCGAGCGGCTTGAGGAAGCGATCGGCCAAAGCCCGCGTCGTGTGATAGCCGTCTGAAGGCAGCAGGATACGGTCGCCGGCCTTGAGCATGGCAAAAAACGCCGCCGAGATTGCCGCCATTCCTGAAGGGAAGGCAACGCACGGCGCACTCTCCAGATGAGCCAGCATATGTTCGACCGCGTCCCAGGTCGGGTTGCTGAAGCGGCCATACTGGTTGAAGCCGGTGGCGTCGCCGGGCGCATGAAAAATGGCGGCCATGGTCAGGGGCAGGGGAATGGAATCGCCCATGGCAAGCCCGCTGCGACGCAGATGAGGAAGTGCTGCAGCGCGTGACTTTGCTGTTTCAGACATCGAATTTCCAACCCTGTTTGCGACCGACGAGATGTGGCGAGACGCTATGCCCGGCAGCGGCGCGCGGCAAGGCGCGTCCGGTTGGGCCAAGCGGCTCTAAACGCTTCGTTAGGCTTAATAGACGATAAAGACGAGACGTGTCGTCGAGGCTGTTCTCATTGGTCGCGGCGCGCGTGTTTGTGAAGCCTAATCCCGTTGACGCCCATAGTGCCCCATGATATCCCATCCAGACATCAAAGCCTTCGTTCCGTGTCAGGGTAAAGCGTACGCCAATCGGGCAGCCGCGGCGGCTGCGCGTTTGCCGGTTTTTGCCCGTGCGGACGAGACTGATACGGGCCAGGGAAGGCGCCGCGGCGGCGCCGGCGACAAGATGGAGAGGGGTGCGGCGGCGCAAGCGGCCGTAGCGTGTAATGGACCGGTTTCTGTCAAACTCGGTGAGCAGGATCGATGCGAAGGGGCGGGTGTCCGTTCCCGCGCATTTCCGTGCCGTCGTGCAGAAACGCGGCTATTCGGAACTCTATGCGCTACGCTGCCTGGATCTGCCGGCGATGGATGTCGGCGGGCTCGATCTGCTCGACCGCTACGAGCAGCGCATAGCGCTCGAGGATCCCTTCCTGCAGACGGCGGACGATATGTCGTTCTTCTGCCATGGCGAAGGAGCCTTCTTGAAACTCGACCAGGATGGCCGCATCACGATGAGCGATTTCCTTCGCGAACACACGGGCATTTCGGCCGAGGTGGCCTTTGTCGGGCGCGGCAATTTCTTTCAGATCTGGGAGCCGGGACGGCTTGCCGCCTATGGGGCGCAGGCGCGGGCACGGCTTTTGCAGCTTCGGCAGGGGACGAAGCCTGGGGAGCGACCGGAATGACGGCAGGCCACGGCGATGACCTTCCTCGCGCCGTAGGTGGGCACGCCGTTGGCGGATCGGCCCGCCACATTCCGGTCCTGCTTGCCGAAGTGCTTGAAGCACTGGCGCCGGCGCAGGGCGACATCATCATCGACGGCACGTTCGGCGCCGGCGGCTACACCAGGGCCATTCTGGCGACGGGCGCCTCGGTTGTGGCGATCGATCGCGATCCGGATGCAATCGATGCCGGGCGCGATCTGGAAGCGCAGTCCGGCGGCCGGCTGCGGCTGGTGCAGGCGCCGTTCTCGACGCTGGACGAACATGTCGAGATCGCCGAGGGCGTCGTGCTCGACATCGGCGTGTCCTCGATGCAGCTCGACCAGGCCGAGCGCGGGTTTTCGTTCCGCGCCGACGGGCCACTCGACATGCGCATGGCGCAATCGGGCCTCAGCGCCGCCGATGTCGTCAATTCCTTCAAGCCGGGCGACCTTGCCCGTATCTTCGGCTTTCTCGGCGAGGAGCGCCATGCCGGACGCATCGCCCGCATGATCGAGGCGCGCCGCGAAAAGCGCCCGTTCGAACGGACGCTGGAACTGGCCGACGCCATCGAGACGCATATCGGCCGGGCGCCGAAGGACAAGATCCATCCGGCGACGCGCGTCTTCCAGGCGCTGCGCATCTTCGTCAATGACGAGCTTGGCGAACTGGCCAAGGCGCTGTTCGCGGCCGAACGCGCGCTGAAGCCGGGCGGTCGGCTCGCCGTGGTGACGTTCCATTCGCTGGAAGACCGCATCGTCAAGCGCTTCATCGCCGACCGGGCCGATGTTGCGACCGGCTCACGTCACCTGCCCGAGGCTCATGCGCGCACCGCGACGTTCCGCAAGGCGGGCGGCGGCGTGACTGCCGGCGACGCCGAGGTGGCGGCCAATCCGCGCGCCCGTTCGGCCAGGCTGCGCGCGGCGATCCGCACCGAGGCGCCGGCGCGCGGCAGTGATTTTTCGATTTTCGGCCTTCCAAAGCTTCCCGGTATCGACCGGCCGGGGGAGAGGTAACACGTGTTTCGTACCAGCGACATTGTCCTGATCGCCGTCATGGTTGCGGTCGCGGCCCTTACCTACAAGGCCAAGCGCGAGGCCGAGGAACAATTGGCTTCGGTGCAGAAGATCCATGCGCAGATACGCTATGAGGAGGACACGATCGACCTGCTCAAGGCCGACTGGAGCCTGCTTACCCAGCCCTCGCGGCTGCAGAAGCTGGCTGAACTCTACAAGTCGCAGCTCGAACTCGAGCCGGTCAGCGCTCGTCAGATCGGCGGCATCGGCGACCTGCCGGCCAAATCCCTTGACATCCAGGACATCCTGTCGGGACGCCAGGGCGGCATGGCCGACAATTCCGACCAAGCGCCTTCGGACAGTAAGGATCCCGTCGTGACCGGAGGCATCGCCCAATGATCGGCAAACTGCTGAAGCGTCGCGCCAGGACGAGTGAGGATGGATCGATCGTGGTCGAGGGCGCCCGCAAGGCGACCGGCGGCAAGGGCAGGACGCGCATCGTCATGACGATGGCGGTGTTCTTCGGCATCTTCTCGACCATATCAGGGCGGCTGGTCTATCTCGGCTTCCAGACCCCCGATATGTCGGGCGGTCCGCAGAGCCGGGTGACGGCATCGCGGCCCGACATCGTCGACCGCAACGGCGAAGTGCTGGCCACCGATATCAAGACGGCGTCGCTGTTTGCAGAACCGCGCCGCATTGTCGACGCCGACGAGGCGATCGAGAAGCTGTCGACGGTGCTTCCGGACATCGACTATGAGCGGACCTACCATAAGCTGAAGAGCGGCGCCGGTTTCGTCTGGCTGCAGCGGCAGCTGACGCCGAAGCAACAGTCCGACATCATGCAGCTCGGCATTCCCGGTTTCGGCTTCCGCACCGAAAAGCGCCGCTTCTATCCGAGCGGCGAGACCTCGTCCTACATTGTCGGCCTCACCAACATCGACAACCAGGGCATCTCCGGAATGGAGAAATATGTGGACGAGCAAGGCTTGAGCGACTTGCAGGCATCGGGCCTTGCCATTGCCAAGGATCTCAAGCCGGTAAAGCTTTCGATCGATCTGCGCGTGCAGCATGTGGTGCGCGACGAGATCGCCGCCGGCCTTGAGCGCTATCGTGCCATGGGGGCCGGCGCCGTCGTGCTCAACGTCAAGACCGGCGAAGTGGTGGCCATGGCTTCCGTGCCGGATTTTGATCCGAACAATCCCTACAATGCACAGGACAAGGACCGGCTGAATCGCATGTCGGCGGGCCTCTACGAGATGGGCTCGACCTTCAAGAGCTTCACATCCGCCATGGCGCTCGATTCCGGCAAGGCGACGATGGCGAGCCGCTTCGATGCTTCGCATCCAATCCGGGTCGGCCATCAGGCCATTCACGATTTCCACGGCAAGAACCGTGTGCTGTCGTTGCCGGAGGTGTTCCTCTATTCGTCCAATATCGGGTCGGCCAGGGAAGCCGAGATGGTCGGCATCGAGGGGCATCGCGAATTCCTGCACCGCCTTGGCATTCTGGACAGGATGCAGACCGAATTGCCGGAGACTGCCCGTCCGACTGAACCGAAGGTCTGGAAACAGGTCAATTCATTCACCATCGCCTTCGGCCATGGCGTGTCGACGACGCCGCTGCAAGCGGCTGTGGGCTGCGCGGCGTTGATGAATGGCGGCTTCCTGATGAACCCCACCTTTTTGGTGCGGACGCAGGCGGAAGCGATGGCCACCGCCAAGAGAGTGGTGAGCGAAAAGACCGTCGAAGGCATGCGCTACCTCTATTCGCTCAATGCCGAAAAGGGCTCTGCCAGAAACGCCAGAGTCCCCGGCTACCGCGTTGGTGGCAAGACCGGAACGGCCGAGAAGGTCGTCAATGGCCGTTACTCCAAGGACTTGAATTTCAACACTTTCGTCGCCGCCTTCCCGATGGACGATCCGCAGTATCTGGTGTTTACCATTGCCGATGCCCCGCACCCGGAAAAGCCTGGTATGACGGATGTTGCGGCCGCAAATGCGGGGGTCATGGCCGGCAATATCATCAGGCGTTCAGCTGCCATGCTTGGCGTGAAGCCAGATTTCAGCCATGAAAATGGTGCAACGCTGGTTTCCTATCAGTGATTCTTAGGGCGCGCCGGCAACAGCGCGCTATTTTGTTGCGGTGAACGGGACTCGATGAAGCTCAGAGATCTAGCCGGTATCCTGCCCGTCGAGGGAATAGCTTCCGTCGATCTGGAGGTTACAGGGATTTCTTCGGATTCCCGCCAGGTAAAACCGGGCGTTGTCTTTTTTGCGCTCGCCGGAACCAAGGCCGATGGTGCCGTTTATGCCGCAGATGCCGCTGCGCGCGGTGCGGCCGCGATCGTGGCGGGCAAGGGCAGCACCATTGCAGGGCTGTCGGTTCCGGTATTGGCGGTCGACGATCCCCGCCTGGCGCTGGCGCTGAGTGCCGCCCGTTATTCCGGCAAGCAGCCTGAGATCATGGTCGCGGTGACCGGCACCAGCGGCAAAACGTCGGTCGCCGCCTTCACCAGGCAGATCTGGGAGCAGGCCGGTTATGCCGCCGCTTCGATCGGCACCACCGGCGTGGTGGCGCCTGGGCGCAACGATTATGGCTCGCTGACGACACCCGATCCGGTCGCCCTGCATCAATTGCTGCGGGAATTGGCGGGTGCCGGCGTCACCCACGCCTCGATGGAAGCCTCCAGCCATGGACTCGACCAGCGCCGCCTCGACGGCGTGAAGCTGGCCGCCGGCGGCTTCACCAATCTCGGCCGTGACCATATGGACTATCATCCGACCATCGAGGACTATCACCGCGCCAAACTGCGTCTGTTCGACACGCTGCTGCCGAAGGGCGCACCAGCCGTGATCTTCGCCGACGATCCATGGTCGGCGCCGACGATCGGGGCCGCACAGGGCGCCGGGCTCAATGTGCTGACGGTCGGCCGCCATGGCGATTTCCTCAGGCTGAAGCGGGTCGAGCACGAGCGCCACCGCCAACGCGCCGAAGTCGAGGCCGATGGCGTGCTCTACGAGATCGACCTGCCGTTGGCCGGTGATTTCCAGATTTCGAACGCGCTGGTTTCGGCGGGTCTTGCCATCTCCACGGGAACACCTGTCGCCAAGGCCTTGATGGCGTTGGAGAAACTGAAGGGCGCGCCGGGCCGGCTCGACCTCGTCGGCACCACCGCCAGCGGCGCGCCGGTCTATGTCGATTATGCCCACAAGCCGGACGCGCTGGAAAACGTTCTGGCCTCGGTCCGGCCGTTCACCACCGGCCGCGTCATCGTCGTGTTCGGCTGCGGCGGCGACCGCGACCGCGGCAAGCGACCGATCATGGGCGAGATTGCGACGCGACTTGCAGATGTCGTCATCGTCACCGACGACAATCCGCGCTCCGAAGTGCCGGAAACGATCCGCGCCGCTATTTTGGCCGCCGCTCCCGGTGCCATCGAGATCGGCGACCGGCGCCAGGCGATTCATGAGGCGGTCGCCATGCTGCATGCCGGCGACACGCTGATCGTGGCCGGCAAGGGGCACGAGGAGGGCCAGACGATCGGCTCCGAGACCTTGCATTTTTCCGATCACGAGGAGGTTCGCGCGGCACTCGTGGAGCGTGCCGCATGAGCTTGCTGTGGACCTCCGAGGCGCTGGTTGCCGCCATGGACGGGCGGCCGCTCGGGCCGATGCCGGAAGGCATTTCAGGCATTTCGATCGACAGCCGCAGCCTGCAGCCGGGCGACGCCTTCTTCGCTATCAAGGGCGAGGCGATGGACGGCCATGACTTCGCAACCGCCGCCATCAAGGCTGGCGCCGGCGTGCTGGTGGTGGCCGAAGGCAAGCTGCCGTCGCTCGGCCGGCTGACGGCGCCGATCATCGTCGTCGAGGACGTGCTGGTCGCGCTGGAAAAGCTTGGAGTTGCGTCGCGCGCCCGCTCGAGCGCGAAAATCATCGCTGTGACCGGTTCGGCCGGCAAGACCACCACCAAGGAAGCGCTGCGCCATGTGCTGCAAGCCGCCGGCAAGGTGCATGCCTCGGCGCAGTCCTTCAACAATCACTGGGGCGTGCCGCTGACTTTGGCACGCATGCCCGATGATTGCGACTATGCCGTGTTCGAGATCGGCATGAACCATCCCGACGAGATCCGTCCGCTGGTCAAGATGGTGAGGCCGCATGTCGCCATCGTCACCATGATCGCGGCCGCCCACCTAGGTTTCTTCCGCAATCTGGACGAGATCGCCAAGGCCAAGGCCGAGATTTTCGAGGGGCTGGAGCCCGAGGGGGCCGCCGTCCTCAACCGCGACGATACGCGCTTCAAGCTGCTCGACAAGATGGCCCATGCAGCCGGTGTCGAGCACGTCTACGGCTTCGGCGAGAATGCGCGCTCTACCTTCAAGCTCACCAAATGCGAACTGCATGCGGATCATTCCGATATCATCGCCAGGATCGGCGGCCACGAAGTGACGGCGCGGATCGGCGCGCCCGGCCGCCATATGGTGCAGAACGTGCTGGCGGTGCTGGGGGCGGCACATCTGGTCGGGGCCGATCTCGACAAGGTGACACTCGCACTGGCCGATCTTTCGGCCGAGCGCGGGCGCGGCAAGCGCCATGTGCTGCGCCATCCCGGTGGCTCGACTTCGAGCCACCCAGGTGGACCGATCACGCTGATCGACGAAAGCTACAACGCCAATCCGGCATCGATGGCTGCTGCCATGGCATTGCTCAACGCGACGCCTGTGACGGGCGAGGGCCGCCGCATCGCCGTGCTCGGCGACATGCTCGAACTCGGCGACCATTCGGCCAAGCTGCATGCAGCCCTTGCCGAACTCATCGTCGGCACCGGGACACAGACCGTCTTCCTCGGCGGCCCGGAAATGCGGGCGCTGGCCGAAGCGCTGCCGGCTGAGATCAAGACGGAATACCGCGCTGGTGTCGAGGAGCTGAAGCCGGTGCTGCTTGCCGCGCTTAAGCCGGGTGACGTGGTGATGATCAAATCGTCGAAGGGCATCGGTTTTGCAAAACTGGTCGATGCGCTGCTGGGCAAATTCCCGGCTGAATCGACAGCTAGAAAACAGACCTAGGTCGGGGGACGAAAACGCATGTTTACACTGCTCGTCGATTTTGCGGACAAGGTCTCGGTCTTCAATGTCTTCCGCTACATCACCTTCCGCACCGGCGGGGCGCTGATCACGTCGGCGCTGATCGTCTTCATCTTCGGACCGACCATCATCAATTCGCTGCGGCTGCGGCAAGGCAAGGGTCAGCCGATCCGCGCCGATGGGCCGCAGACACATTTCAAGAAGGCCGGCACGCCGACCATGGGCGGCCTGATGATCCTGTCGGGCATCATCGGCTCGTCGCTTTTGTGGGCGAACCTGTCGAGCATCTATGTCTGGGTGGTGCTGCTGGTGACGCTGGGCTTCGGGTCGATCGGCTTCTACGACGACTATCTCAAGGTAACCAAGCAGTCGCATCTCGGCTTTTCCGGCAAGGCACGCCTTGCGCTTGAATTTGTCATTGCCGGCATCGCCGCCTGGGTGATCATGCACAATGGCCAGGCGCCGTTCTCTTCGTCGCTGACATTTCCCTTCGCCAAGGAATTCATCGTCAATCTCGGCTGGTTCTTCATTCCGTTCTCCTGCTTCGTCATCGTCGGCGCCGGCAATGCTGTGAACCTCACCGACGGTCTGGACGGACTGGCGATCGTGCCGATCATGATCGCGGCGGCTTCCTTCGGTGTCATCGCCTATCTCTCCGGCAACGCCGTGTTCGCCGAATATCTGCAGATCCATTTCGTGCCCGGCACCGGTGAACTGGCGGTCGTGCTCGGCGCGGTCATCGGCGCTGGTCTGGGCTTCCTCTGGTTCAATGCGCCGCCTGCGGCGATCTTCATGGGCGACACCGGCTCGCTGGCCATGGGCGGCCTGATCGGCACCGTTGCGGTCGCCACCAAGCACGAGATCGTTCTGGTCATCGTCGGCGGATTGTTCGTCGTGGAAATCCTGTCGGTCATCATCCAGGTCGGCTACTTCAAGATGACCGGCAAGCGGGTGTTCCTGATGGCGCCGATCCACCATCATTTCGAAAAGCTCGGCTGGACCGAAAGCCAGGTGGTGATCCGCTTCTGGATCATCGCCGTCATCCTGGCGCTGGTCGGCCTGTCGACCCTCAAGCTGAGATAGGAAGCCCCTTGATCCCCGCCGCATCCTTTTCAGGCAAGCGCGTTTCGCTCTTCGGGCTCGGTGGCTCGGGGATCGCGACGGCGCGCGCACTGATCGAGGGCGGCGCGGACGTGCTGGCTTGGGACGACAATCCCGAAAGCGTGGCCAAGGCAACGGCTGCCGGCATCGCAACCGCCGATCTCCGCGGCGCCGACTGGGCGAAATTCTCGGCCTTCGTGCTGTCGCCAGGTGTGCCGCTGACGCATCCCAAGCCGCATTGGACGGTGGAGCTGGCGCGCGGTTCGGGCGTCGAGATCATCGGCGACATCGAGCTTTTCTGCCGCGAGCGGATGCTGAGCGCGCCAAATTCGCCTTTCATCGCCATCACCGGCACCAACGGCAAGTCGACGACGACCGCGCTGACCGCGCATATCCTGAAAGCCGCGGGACGCGACACCCAGATGGGCGGCAATATCGGCCGCGCGGTAATGACGCTCGATCCACCCGAGCCCGATCGGCACTATGTGGTCGAATGCTCGTCCTACCAGATCGACCTCGCGCCCTCGATCAATCCGACGGCAGGCATCCTGCTTAACCTGACGCCCGATCATCTCGACCGCCACGGCACCATGCAGCACTACGCCGCGATCAAGGAGCGGCTGGTGGCCGGCAGCGAGACGGCGATCGTCGGCATCGACGATTCCTGGTGCGCGCAGATCGCCGAGCGGTTGGAGCGGGCGGGCCGGCCTGTCATACGCATTTCCAAGCGCCTGCCGCTGACCGATGGCTATTTCGCCGATGGCAGCAATCTGATGGAAGCCGTGCACGGCCGTTACAGCCGTGTCGCCTTCCTCGAAGGCATCGGCTCGCTGCGTGGCCAGCACAATGCCCAGAACGCTCTGGCGGCGGTCGCCGCTTGCCTCAAGGTCGGGCTGGAGCTTGGCGAGATCCAGTCGGGGCTGGAAAGCTTTCCCGGCCTCGCGCACCGCATGGAGCAGGTCGGCCGCAAGGACCATGTGCTGTTCATCAACGATTCCAAGGCGACCAATGCCGATGCGGCGGCGCCGGCGCTGTCCAGCTTCGCGCGCATCTACTGGATCGCCGGCGGCCTGCCCAAGGAAGGCGGCATCGAACCCTTGCGCGGCTTCTTCCCGCGCATCGCCAAGGCCTATCTTATCGGCGAGGCGGCGCCGGCTTTTTCGGCGACGCTGGGCGAGGCAGTTCCCTACGAGATTTCAGGCACGCTGGCCGCGGCGGTCGAGCACGCCGCGCATGATGCGGCCAAGGACGACAGCGGTGAGGCGGTGGTGCTGCTGTCGCCGGCCTGCGCCAGCTTCGACCAGTTCAAGAATTTCGAAGTCCGCGGCGAAGCCTTCAGGCAAGCTGCGAATGCTATCGAGGGTGTGAAACCCATCGGAGGGGCACGATAATGCAGAGCCGTCTCGACAAAAGTCCGGTTGCGACCTGGTGGTGGACGATCGATCGCTGGTTCCTGGCGGCGTTCCTGTCGCTGATGGGGCTTGGCATCGTCTTGTCCTTCGCTGCCAGCCCGGCGGTGGCCGAACGCATCGGCCTCGACAGTTTCCACTTTGCCACCAGGCAGATCATCTTCACCGTGCCGGCGCTCGGCGTGATGCTGGCCGTTTCCTTCCTCGATTCCAGGCAGATCCGGCGCATGGCGCTGGTCATCCTGTGCCTGATGCTGGTGCTGATGGTGGCGGTGCTCTACATCGGCGTCGAGGTGAAGGGTGCGCGCCGCTGGGTGTCGCTTGCAGGCCTGTCGATCCAGCCGTCGGAATTCCTGAAGCCGGCCTTCGTCATCATGTGCGCCTGGCTGTTCGCCGAGCACAAGCGCCAGCCTGACATTCCGGGCAATCTGTTTGCCATGCTGCTGCTGGTGCTGGTCGTATCGCTGCTGGTGGCGCAACCGGACCTCGGCCAGACCATGCTGACGACCGGCACCTGGGGCATCATGTTCTTCATGGCCGGGCTGCCCTGGCTGTGGATCGTCGCGCTCGGCGCGGCCGGCGTCGGTGGCGTCTTTGCCGCCTATACGGTGTTCCCGCACGTTGCCTTGCGCATCGACAAGTTCCTCACCGGCGAGGGCGACACGTTCCAGGTCGACATGGGGCGCGAAGCGCTGATCAATGGCGGCTGGTTCGGTGTCGGGCCGGGCGAGGGCACAGTCAAGCGCGTCATTCCCGATAGCCATGCCGACTTCGTCTTCTCGGTCGCGGGCGAAGAGTTCGGGCTGATCATGTGCTTCTTCATCATGTCGATCTTCGCCTTCATCGTGCTGCGCGGCCTCAACACGGCGCTGAAGGAGCATGACGATTTCACCCGCTATGCGGTCGGCGGCCTCGTCACCGTGTTTGGCCTGCAAGCGGTCATCAACATGTGCGTCAATCTCCAGCTTGTGCCGGCCAAAGGTATGACGCTGCCGTTCATCTCCTATGGCGGCTCCTCGCAGATCGCCATCGCCATCTCGATGGGCATGGTGCTGGCGCTGACACGCAAGCGGCCGGAAAAGCGCAAGCAGATGGGCTTTGGCCTGTCGCAACGCGCCCTGCCGGCGGAGTGATATGGCCAGAGGCGTCATCCTTCTCGCGGCAGGCGGCACCGGTGGGCATCTTTTCCCGGCCGAAGCGCTGGCGCATGAGCTGAACGAGCGCGGCTGGTCAGTGCATCTGGCGACCGACGACCGTGCAGAGCGTTTCGCCGGCCATTTCCCGGCCGCAGCCGTCCATCCGATCCAGTCGGCGACGATGGGCTCGAAAAACCCCTTTGCCCTGCTTGGTGCCTTCTGGAAAATCTGGCGCGGCGTGCGCCAGGCTTCCGCCGTCATCGCCAGGATCAAGCCGGATGCGGTCGTCGGCTTTGGCGGCTATCCGACCTTGCCGCCGCTCTACGCGGCGACACGGCGCAAGGTGCCGACCCTGATCCATGAGCAGAACGCGGTGATGGGGCGCGCCAACCGGGCGCTGGCCGGCCGTGTCGATGCCATCGCCGGCGGCTTCCTGCCGCAGGACACCAGTGCTGCCGGGGTCAAGACGGTGACGACAGGCAATCCGGTCAGGCCGGCCGTGCTGGAAGCTGCCAGGACGAATTATGCGGCATCGACCGGGGAACAGCCGTTCCGCCTGCTGGTGTTCGGCGGCAGCCAGGGCGCTCAGTTCTTTTCCGATGCCGTGCCGGGGGCGATCGCGCTGCTTTCCGATGCTCAGCGCAAGCGGCTGGTCATTACCCAACAAGCTCGCGCCGATGATGTGGCGCGGGTCAAGGCGGCCTATGCGGCACTGGGCGTTGCTGCCGAGGTCTCACCCTTCTTCACCGACATGGCGCAGCGCATGGCGGCTGCGCACCTGGTGATCTCGCGCTCCGGCGCCTCGACCGTTTCGGAGATCGCCGTCATCGGCCGGCCGGCGCTGCTGGTGCCTTACCCCTACGCGCTCGACCACGACCAGGCGGCGAACGCGGCGGCCCTTGCCGCTGCCGGCGGCGGCGAAGTGCACCCGCAATCCTCGCTCTCGCCCGAACGCATCGCAGTGCTCCTCGGCGGGCTGATCGACCAGCCTGAGCGGCTTGTGGCGATGGCGGCGGGCGCGAAATCGGCCGGCCGGCCGAACGCGGCACGGTTGCTCGCTGATCTTACAGAGGCTATTGCGTCCAAAAAAACCATTTCGGATTTCAGGAAGGGGACGCAAGCATGAAGATGCCGCAGACCATCGGCCTTGTGCATTTCATCGGCATTGGCGGCATCGGCATGAGCGGCATTGCCGAAGTGCTGCACAATCTCGGCTACAAGGTGCAAGGGTCCGATCAGGCCGAAAGCGCCAATGTGCAGCGGCTGCGCGACAAGGGCATCGAATGCTTCGTCGGCCATAGGGCCGAGAATCTCGGCGATGCCGAGGTTGTCGTCGTCTCGACGGCGATCAAGAAATCCAACCCTGAGCTCAAGGCCGCGCGCGAAAAGCTGCTGCCGATCGTGCGCCGGGCCGAAATGCTGGCCGAGCTGATGCGCTTTCGCCAGGCGGTGGCGATCGGCGGCACGCATGGCAAGACGACCACGACCTCGATGGTGGCGACCTTGCTCGATGCCGGTGGGCTCGATCCGACCGTCATCAATGGCGGCATCATCAATGCCTACGGCACCAACGCGCGCATGGGCGACGGCGAATGGATGGTGGTCGAGGCCGACGAAAGCGACGGCACTTTCCTGAAACTGCCGGCCGAGATCGCGGTCGTCACCAACATCGATCCCGAGCATCTCGATCACTATGGCAGCTTCGACAAGGTGCGGGAGGCGTTCCGCCAGTTTGTCGAGAACGTGCCGTTCTACGGTTTTGGCGTGATGTGCACCGACCATCCCGAGGTGCAGGCGCTGGTCAGCCGCATCGAGGACCGCCGGGTCATCACCTATGGCGAGAATGCGCAGGCCGACGTGCGCTTTACCAATCACCGCATGGCAGGTGCCATTTCGGAATTCGACGTGGTGATCCGCGACCGCAAGACAGGCGGCCAGACTGTCATAGCAGGCCTGCGCCTGCCGATGCCCGGCCGCCACAACGTCTCCAACGCGACGGCAGCGATCGCGGTCGCGCATGAGCTCGGCCTGTCGGCCGAGGCGATCAAGAAGGGCCTGTCGTCCTTCGCCGGCGTCAAGCGCCGCTTCACCCATACCGGTTCGTGGGACGGCGTCGAAATATTCGACGATTACGGCCACCATCCGGTCGAGATCTCGGCGGTGCTGAAGGCGGCGCGCAGCGCCACCCAGGGTCGCGTCATCGCCATTGCCCAGCCGCATCGCTTCACCCGGCTGCATGATCTGTTCAACGAGTTTTCCACTTGCTTCAACGACGCCGACACAGTGATGGTGGCGCCGGTCTACGCGGCCGGCGAAGAGCCGATCGACGGCGTCAGCTCGGACGCGCTGGTGTCGCGCATCCGCGCCGGCGGCCATCGCGACGCGCGCTACATCGAGGGTCCGGCGGCGATCGCGCCCGTCATCCGTGATCTGGCCAAGCCGGGTGACTTCGTCGTCTTCCTGGGCGCCGGCAACATCACCCAATGGGCCTATGCGTTGCCCAAGGAGCTTGGCGGGACCGTCTCATGATGCACGGCCAGGCCCTGATCGACAGACTTGGCGACCGGCTTGCCGGCCTGCGCGGCCGCCTCACGCCGAACGCCGAGATGGACAAGATCACCTGGTTCCGTGCCGGGGGCCTGGCTGAAGCGTTGTTCCAGCCGGCTGATGAGGAGGATCTTGCGGTGTTCCTCAAAGCCGTTCCTGAAGAAATACCTCTTACCGTCGTTGGCGTCGGCTCGAACCTTTTGGTCCGCGACGGCGGCATCGAGGGCTTTGTCATCCGCCTTTCGGCCAAGGGCTTCGGCGAGGCCGAGGTGATTTCGCCGATCAGGATCAAGGCGGGAGCTGCGACCCCCGACAAGCGTGTCGCAGCGGTGGCGCTCGAGGCCGGCATTGGCGGCTTTCATTTCTACCACGGCATTCCGGGTGCAATCGGCGGTGCGCTGCGGATGAATGCCGGCGCCAATGGTGTCGAGACGCGCGAGCGCGTCGTCGA
Organism: Mesorhizobium sp. M0239; assembly: GCF_040321815.1. Classification (NCBI taxonomy): domain Bacteria; kingdom Pseudomonadati; phylum Pseudomonadota; class Alphaproteobacteria; order Hyphomicrobiales; family Phyllobacteriaceae; genus Mesorhizobium; species Mesorhizobium sp. M0239. Next base: position 62,803 of record NZ_JAMYSG010000012.1, on the reverse strand, counting down.
AGTGCGGGCGCTCGACCGCAAGGGCAATGTGCAGACGCTGAGCAATGCCGATATGGGATACGCCTATCGCCATTCAGCGGCGCCCTCCGGGCTGATCTTCACCTCGGCCGTGTTCGAAGGCTTTGCCGAGGAGAAAACGGCGATCAAGGCGGCGATGGAGGCCGTGCAGAACCATCGCGAGACCGTGCAGCCGATCCGCGAGAAGACCGGTGGCTCGACCTTCAAGAATCCGGAAGGCACGTCGGCCTGGAAGGAGATCGACAGAGCGGGCTGCCGCGGCCTGATGATCGGCGGGGCCCAGATGTCGCCGATGCATTGCAACTTCATGATCAACACGGGAACCGCGACCGGCTACGACCTTGAATATCTCGGCGAGACGGTGCGCACGCGGGTGCTGGAGAATTCCGGTATCCGGTTGCAATGGGAAATCAAGCGAATCGGCAATTTCCGGCCGGGGCATGCCGTGCAGGAGTTTCTCGGGCAGCTCCTTTAAGGTGCACTTTGGCGCGCGTTGAAGTTCATGTGATGCATGAACTTCAACGAGGCCGAAACGGTCCGCGACCGTTGCCGCAAAGACTCAACGACACGCTTTTCGCATCCATTTTCTCAGAAAGTGAATCTCTCGGAATCGTAAGCACTTGCCAGTGAATCAACTCTCTGATTCTCTGCTCGAAAGCGTTTCCTGATTTGAGTCGTTCGACGCGTTTTCAGCGTTTTCCGTCTGGGGGGCAACCTGCCGGGAGACTCTGACTCAATGTTGCGGAAAATCTGGTTTTGGTCCGCCGTGAGAGAGGGGATGCCGGGGAATGAAAAACAAGCATGTGGCCGTCCTGCTGGGTGGTTTTTCGTCCGAGCGGCCCGTGTCTCTTTCGTCGGGAAGGGCTTGTGCCGATGAGCTCGAGAAGGAAGGCTACCAGGTCACCCGTGTCGATGTCGGGCGCGATGTCGGCTCCGTGCTTGCCGAGCTCAAGCCGGATGTCGCCTTCAATGCGCTGCACGGCCCTTTTGGCGAGGACGGCACCATTCAGGGCATCCTTGAATATCTCGGCATTCCCTACACCCATTCTGGCGTGCTCGCCTCGGCTCTGGCCATGAACAAGGAGCAGGCCAAGCGGGTTGCCAAGTCGGTCGGCATCGTGGTCGCCGAATCGAAGGTCGCCAGCCGCTTTGCCATCCAGAACAAGCATCCGATGAAGCCGCCCTATGTGGTCAAGCCGGTCAATGAGGGTTCGAGCTTCGGTGTCGTCATCGTGCATGAGGGCCAGTCGCATCCGCCGCAGGTTCTTGGCTCGTCGGAGTGGAAATATGGCGATACCGTCATGGTCGAGCGCTACATCCACGGCAGGGAGCTGACCTGCGCGGTGATGGGCGATGTGGCGCTGGGGGTCTGCGAGATCATCCCGACCGGCCATTCCTTCTACGACTATGATTCAAAATATGTCGCCGGGGGATCAAAGCACGAATGCCCCGCAAAAGTTTCACCGAATATTTACCAAAAAATACAAACACTGGCGCTCAAGGCTCACCAAGCGATCGGCTGTCGAGGCGTTTCCCGTTCGGACTTCCGTTATGACGATCGTCATTCCGAAAACGGCGAGATTGTCTGGCTCGAGGTCAACACCCAGCCGGGTATGACGCCGACGTCTTTGGTGCCTGAAATCGCCGCCCAAGCCGGGCACTCGTTTGGCGATTTGTTGAGTTGGATGGTGGAGGACGCTTCGTGTCTGCGTTGAAATGGGGACAAGGTAGGGAGAGGGGCGCGGCCGGGCCGGCGCTGTTCGGCCTGTCATTGTCGTTGGACCATTTCGTACTGCCGCGCATGCTTCGCCGCCCGGTGCGCATTCTGGCGCGCCTGGGCGTTGGGGAATTCCAGGCGCCGCGCTTTTCCGCGGCCATGATGTCGGCCGTGCTGATTTTCTCGAGCAGTGCCTATGGTGCCTACCTTGGCGGTCACGTCGACGGTATCGTGCAGAGCATCACCGCCCGTACCGGCTTTGCCGTCGATCAGGTCAAGGTGGTCGGCAATCGCCAGACCTCGGAAATCGATATACTCGACAGGCTTGAACTTGATGGCTGGACGTCGCTGATCGGCTTTAATGCCGAGGCAGCGCGCGAACGGATCTCCGGCCTGCCGTGGATCGAGGTTGCGGCGGTGCGCAAGGTCTACCCGCATACGCTGGAAGTACGTGTCGAGGAGCGCGAGGCTTTCGCGCTCTGGCAGCAGGGCGACGAGCTTTCGGTCATCGAGAGGAATGGTGCCATGATCGCGCCGTTCTCGGGCGGCAAGCAGGTGCTTCTGCCGCTGCTGATCGGCGCCGGCGCGCCGGCGAGCGCGCCCGATTTCCTGGCCAAGGTCGAAAAATATCCCGAGCTCGCGAGCCGGATCAAAGGGTATATCCGCGTAGGCGAGCGGCGCTGGGACCTGAAGCTGGACAATGGCATCACCATCAAGCTTCCCGAGGATGACGAGGAACAGGCGCTCGCCGAACTCGTGAAGATGGATCATGACAGCGGCTTGCTGTCGCGCGACATCGCCGCCGTCGACATGCGCCTGACGGACCGGCTGGTCGTGCAGTTGACGGCGGAAGCGGCGACGCAGCGCGAAGCCGCCCTCAACGAGAAACCCAAGAGCCTGAAGCGCAAGCCGGAGACGAAGATATGAACTGGCTTGGCGGTCCTGGCGATGCCGCGTCGCGCCGGTCCGGCACCCTGACGGTGCTGGATGTCGGTTCGAGCAAGGTCTGCTGCATGGTGGCCAAGCTGAAGCCGTGCGATGACGGCAAGCTGCTGCGCGGCCGCTCGCACCGGATCCAGGTGATCGGCATCGGTCACCAGAAGTCGCAAGGCGTGAAGTCGGGTGTCATCGTCGATCTCGACCGCGCCGAGCACGCCATCCGCCTTTCCGTCGACGCGGCCGAGCGCATGGCCGGGCTGACGGTCGATTCTCTGATCGTCAACATGACGGCCGGCCGGCTCAAGAGCGAAGCCTTCTCCGCCACCATCAATCTTGGCGGCCATGAGGCCGACGAGGCCGACATCAAGCGCGTTCTCGGTGCTGGCGCCAAGCAGGCGCTGAAGGCCGAGCGCGAGGTGATCCATTCGCTTCCCGTCGGCTTCTCGCTGGATGCCGAACGCGGCGTGCGCGATCCGCGCGGCATGGTCGGTGACGCACTCGGCGTCGACATGCATGTGCTGACCGGCGACGCCGCGCCGATGCGCAATCTGGAGCTTTCCATCAACCGCTCGCATCTGTCGGTCGAGCGCATGGTGGCGACGCCCTATGCCAGCGGTTTGGCGGCCCTGGTCGACGACGAGCTGGAAATGGGTGCGGCCTGCATCGACATGGGCGGCGGCACGACAACGATTTCGGTGTTTTCGGAAGGCAAGTTCGTCCATGGCGACGCCATCGCCATCGGCGGCAACCACGTCACGCTGGACATGGCCAAGGGGCTGTCGACCTCGCTCGATGCCGCGGAACGGCTGAAGGTGATGCATGGCTCGGCGCTGCCGGGCAGCGCAGACGACCGCGACCTGGTCTCGGTCCAGCCGATCGGCGACGATGGCGACGTGCCCTTGCAGATCCCGCGCTCGGTGATGACGCGCATCGTGCGCGCCCGCATCGACGAGACGCTCGAACTGCTGCGCGACCGGCTCAACAGGTCCGGCTATGGCAATGCAGTGGGCAAGCGTGTGGTTCTTACCGGCGGTGCCAGCCAGCTTGCCGGCCTGCCGGAGGCGGCGCGCCGCATCCTGGGACGCAATGTGCGCATCGGCCGCCCGCTCGGCGTGGCCGGCCTGCCGGAAGCGGCGAAGGGGCCGGCCTTCTCGGCCGCGGTGGGGCTTCTGATCTATCCGCAGATGGCGAGCTTCGAGAGCCATCCTGCGAAAGGAATTTCCGGTCTCAAAATGACCGGAACGGGCGGAAAACTGCATCGCATGAGTCAGTGGTTGAGAGACAGTTTCTAAAATTGACGGGGACAGCCCCATAGGCGGCCGCGGCGGCGAAGCGGCGTGAAAGGCAAAGGACGGAGACAATGACCATCAATCTGCAGAAGCCGGACATCACCGAGCTTAAGCCGCGCATCACCGTGTTCGGTGTCGGCGGCGGCGGCGGCAATGCCGTCAACAACATGATCACCGCCGGTTTGCGCGGTGTCGAGTTCGTGGTGGCCAACACCGACGCGCAGGCGCTGACCATGTCGAAGGCGGGCCGCCTGATCCAGCTCGGCGCGCATGTCACCGAAGGCCTTGGCGCCGGCTCGCAGCCGGAAGTCGGCCGTGCGGCGGCGGAAGAGTGCATCGATGAAATCCTCGATCACCTGACCAACACCCATATGTGCTTCGTCACCGCCGGCATGGGCGGCGGCACCGGCACCGGTGCTGCTCCCGTCGTTGCCCGCGCGGCGCGCGAAAAGGGCATCCTCACCGTCGGCGTCGTCACCAAGCCGTTCCACTTCGAAGGCCAGCGCCGCATGAAGACCGCGGATTTCGGCATCGAGGAATTGCAGAAATGCGTCGATACGCTGATCGTCATCCCCAACCAGAACCTGTTCCGGCTGGCCAATGACAAGACCACCTTCGCCGACGCCTTCGCCATGGCCGACCAGGTGCTCTATTCCGGTGTCGCCTGCATCACCGACCTGATGGTCAAGGAAGGCCTGATCAATCTCGACTTCGCCGACGTCCGTTCCGTCATGCGCGAGATGGGCAAGGCGATGATGGGCACCGGCGAGGCTTCCGGAGAGGGCCGTGCGATGGCCGCCGCCGAAGCGGCGATCGCCAACCCGCTGCTCGACGAGACCTCGATGAAGGGCGCCAAGGGCCTGCTGATCTCGATCACCGGCGGCCGCGACCTGACGCTGTTCGAAGTCGACGAAGCCGCGACCCGTATCCGCGAGGAAGTCGACCAGGACGCCAACATCATCCTGGGCGCCACTTTCGACGAGGAACTCGAAGGCGTCATTCGCGTCTCGGTGGTTGCCACCGGCATCGACAAGTCGGCGGCTGAAATCGCCGCCGCGCCGATCTCGATCCGCACGGCGCCTCCGAAGCCGGCCAGCCGCCCGGCGGCTCAAATCGCGGAGGTTCGTCCGGCGCCTGTCCAGCAGGCGGCATACGAGCCACGCGCTGTCGACCCGGTCGCGGAAGCCATCCATCTGGCCGAAGCTAATGCCGCGGCTATGGCGCAGGCGCGCCCGGCCCCGGTCGCCCACGCTGAAGATTTCCGCCCGCAGAGCAAGATCTTCCAGGCACCGCCCGCCCAGCCGATGCCGCAGCCGGTGGTCCAGCAGATGCAGCCGGCCCCGCAGCCGCGCGAGATGCTGCAGCGCGAAGCGCCGCAGCCGGTTGCCATGGCGCCGCAGCGTATGCCGCGCGTCGAGGACTTTCCGCCGGTCGTCAAGGCCGAGGTGGACGCCAAGAGCCGCCCGGTCGACCACGAGAACAACAGCGGACCGATGGGCCTGCTGAAGCGCCTGACCAATGGCCTGACCCGCCGCGAGGAGGAACCCGCAAGGCTGCAGCCGGCGCAGCCGCGCGAGCCCAAGCTGCGCCAGGCAGCGCCCGAAGTACGCCGTCTCGCCAGTCAGGATGCGCAGCTGTATGCGCCGCGCCGTGGCCAGCTCGATGATCAGGGCCGCCTGACGCCGCAGGTGAGGACGACTCAGGAAGACGATCAGCTGGAGATTCCGGCGTTCCTGCGCCGCCAGGCCAACTGATTGGTAAACGGACTGTAACATTTGTTAACAGGCAAGCGAGGAATCGCTTGCCTGTTAACGTTTTAAATGGTGGGATTTCAACGACTTACCAATTCGTACTCATTCCATTTCGCGGTTACACAGAGTAAGAAACCGTGATTTGGAGTCTCCCTGACGGGACATTATCTTCGCTGCCTACCATCATCGGTTTGCCGGGATTTCGGGGGAAGTCACCCTGCCAGCCGATTCACACAAGAGCCGCGCCCTCGGGCTGGAGAAGCGGACCTAGGCATTACGGGCTTATGGGGATTGTCTTGCACGACTATCAGACGACATTGAAGACGCGCGCGTCGCTTACCGGCACCGGCGTCCACAGCGGCAAGGAAGTGTCCATCAGCTTCGTGCCCGCGGATGCTGACACCGGCATCGTTTTCCAGCTTTTCAACGGTGCGGAGCAGGGCCGCGAGTTTCGTGCCCTGGTTTCGGAAGTCGGCGCTACCGACCTGTGCACCATGCTTGGTGATCCCGCCGGCGAGCATATCGCCACGGTCGAGCACATCATGGCGGCGCTGTTTGGGCTCGGCATCGATAATGTCGCTGTCGAGATCGATGGTTCCGAGGTTCCTATCTTCGATGGCAGCGCCATGGCGTTCGTCGAAGCCATCGATCAGGCGGGCATCGAGACGCTTTCGGTCAAGCGCCGCTATATCAGGGTCATCAAGCCGGTCCGCATCGAGAACGGCGCCTCGTGGGCGGAGTTTCGCCCCTATGACGGGACCCGTTTCGAGATCGAGATCGACTTCGAAAGTCCGGCGATCGGCCGTCAGCTGTTTGCCTCCGACCTCAATGCCGATATTTTCCGTCGCGACATCGCGCGCGCCCGCACCTTCGGCTTCATGAAGGATGTCGAGCGGCTGTGGGCTGCAGGCTATGCGCTCGGCTCCTCGCTGGAGAACTCGCTGGTCATCGGCGACGACAACCGCGTCATCAATATGGGCGGCCTGCGCTATCCCAACGAATTCGTGCGCCATAAAACGCTGGACGCCATGGGCGACCTGGCGCTGGCCGGCGCCCGCTTCATCGGCTGCTTCCGCTCCTATCGCGGCGGCCACAGGATGAATGCCGCGGCCCTGCGCCGTCTGCTCTCGGACCGCACGGCATTCGAAATCGTCGAGACGACACGCCGCGAGCGTGGCCGCAGCGCCGAGATGAACGCCGTCAATGCGCCACTCTACGCGCCCTGGATGATCTGATTTCCCGGGTTTTTCGGGTTCCATGGGCGATAGCGCATGTGGCAGGAATGCACCACTCGCCAGTGAAATTGCATTGACGTCCAAGCTGCGTCCGGCCGCCACAAAAATGTGCGATTGGCCGGAGATAGCGTTGTCGGGCAAGGCGGTTATGGTTTATGGCTGCTGCCGTCGATTAATGCATGTCGTTCAAAAGTGGGGACCAGTTTTGAAACAATGGCATGCAACTGGCATTGAAATGGCGCCGAAAGGGCGAGATCCAATCATGTTCTTCAAGCGAGTTGGTCAATTGAAAGCACCGCAGAGGGCTGTTTTCCTGGCGCTTTCAGTAGTTGTTCCATCGCTCTTTCTGTCGGCCTGCATGTCGTCGGAGAAAGATATCGACCTGTCGACCTATGTCGACCAGACCGAGCCGGCCGATGTTCTCTACAATCAGGGCCTTGCCAATCTCAATGCCGGGCGCCTGCAGGAGGCGAGCAAGAAGTTCGACGCCGTCGACCGCCAGCATCCCTATTCAGAATGGGCCCGCAAATCGATGGTGATGGGCGCTTTCGCCGACTATCGCCAGGGCAATTACGATGAGGCGATCGGCTCGGCCAAGCGCTATCTCACGCTTTACCCGTCGACCGATGACGCCGCCTATGCGCAGTACATCATCGGCTTGAGCTACTACCGTCAGATCAAGGACGTGACGCAGGACCAGAAGGAAGCGCGTCAGACCGTCCAGACGATGCAGGATCTGGTCACGCGCTGGCCGACATCGGAATATGTCGACGACGCCAAGGAAAAGATCCGCTTCGCCAACGATCAGCTGGCCGGTAAGGAAATGCAGATCGGCCGCTACTATCTCGAGCGGCGTGAATACATCGCCGCCGTCAAGCGCTTCCGCACCGTGGTCGAGAACTATTCCAACACCCGCCATGTCGAGGAGGCGCTCGCCCGCCTGACCGAAAGCTATTACGCGATGGGTCTGACCTCGGAGGCGCAGACCGCCGCCGCCGTGCTCGGCACCAATTACCCTGACAGTTCATGGTACAAGGATTCATACAAGCTCTTGCAGAGCAATGGGCTTGCACCGCGCGAAAATGCCGGGTCGTGGATATCCAAGGCCGGAAAGATGATCACTGGCGCCTGATCCCAAGCAGACGTTGCAGGCTTCACCAACGCGCCGTCTGCCTGGTTTTGTTGCTTGTCGCGGGTTCTAGCCGCAAAACCGCACGACACTTTTGCGGAACCTGCCTGGAGCACTCGGATCGAAGCGTGCGCTTTTTCGGATTGATCCGGTGCTCAAACAAAAAGATAGTGCGGCGCTGCGACTCCAAACCGTCGCGTGCCGTTCTAGATTTGGGTTCTGATGCTTTCCAGACTGTCGATCCGCGATATCGTCCTGATCGAGAAGCTGGATATCGACTTCCAGCCGGGTCTTTCGGTGCTGACCGGCGAAACCGGTGCCGGAAAATCCATCCTGCTCGATGCCTTGTCGCTGGCGCTCGGAGCGCGCGGCGATGCTTCGCTGGTGCGCCATGGCGCGGCGCAGGGGCAGGTCATCGCCGTCTTCGACGTGCCGCGTAACCATCCGGCGCGTACGCTGCTTGCCGACAATGCGATCGAGGATGACGGCGACATCATCCTGCGCCGCCTGCAGACGGCGGACGGCCGCACCCGCGTCTTCGTCAACGATCAGCCTTCAAGCGTCACCCTGATGCGCGATGTCGGGCGCGCGCTGGTCGAGATCCACGGCCAGCATGACGAGCGCGCGCTGGTCGATCCCGGAGCGCACCGCGAGGTGCTCGACGCTTTCGGTGGCCATCTCGGCGCCGTCCGCTCGACCGGCGAGGCATGGCGGCACTGGCGCGCCTGCGAGCAGGAGCTGTCGCGACACCGCGCCAAGGTGGCGGCGGCGGCGCGCGAGGCTGATTATTTGCGCGCGGCTGTGGCGGAACTGACGAAGCTCGATCCGCAGCCGGGCGAGGAGACCGATCTCGCCGAACTGCGGGCGTCGATGATGCGAGCGGAGAAGATCGCTTCCGAAATCCATGATGCGCAGGATGTGCTGTCCGGCCCGTCCTCGCCCTTGCCGCAACTTGCCAGCCTGCTGCGGCGGCTGCAGCGCAAAGTGACGGAGGCGCCCGGCCTGCTCGACGATGTCGTCAAATCGCTCGATGAGGCGATGCTTTCGCTCGACGCGGCGCAATCGGGGGTCGAGGCTGCACTGCGCGCCACCGAATATGATCCGCAGCGGTTGGAGAAGGCGGAGGAGCGGCTGTTTTCGCTGCGTGCGGCCTCGCGCAAGCACAGCGTCGCCGTCGACGATTTGGCGCAGCTGCGCGACACGATGTCGGCCGATCTCGCCGATCTCGATGCCGGCGAGGAGCGCCTGCACGGGTTGGAAAAGCAGGCCACTGCCGCGCGCGAGACCTATGACATTGCCGCCGCGCAGCTGTCCTCGCTTCGTCATACGGCGGCGGTCGGCCTGACCAAGGCGGTGATGGCGGAATTGCCGGCTCTGAAGCTCGAACGCGCCGCCTTTATCGTGGAAATGAAGAGCGAGGTCGAAAGCCGCATGGAAGAGGGGATCGATCAGATCGAATTCTGGGTGCGGACCAATCCAGGCACGCGGCCCGGGCCGATGATGAAAGTGGCCTCCGGCGGGGAGCTTTCGCGCTTCCTTCTGGCGCTGAAGGTGGCGCTGGCTGACCGCGGCTCGGCACCGACGCTGGTGTTCGACGAAATCGACACCGGTGTGGGCGGCGCTGTCGCCGACGCTATCGGCCAGCGGCTGGCGCGGCTGTCGAAGCGCGTGCAGGTGCTGTCGGTGACGCACGCACCACAGGTGGCGGCGCGCGCGGCGACGCATTTCCTGATCTCCAAATCCGGCACCACCGACCGTGTCGCCACAGGCATTGCCGAAATGGATCGGCCGGCGCGGCAGGAAGAGATCGCACGCATGCTGGCCGGCGCCACCATCACCGACGAGGCGCGCGCCGCCGCGGAGCGGCTGCTGCGTGAGAATACCGCCGTTTCCTGATGGCGCTGCTTCCCGATCGGGGGTGCCTCTAACTGGTGAAATTCGACGCACGAACAGAGTCAGCATATGGCTCCATCCTGCTGTTTCGGCGTGGTTTTGTCAGAATTCAGCTCCCTTCCATCCGAATCCTGATCTATTGTCCCGGGCCAACAGCAGCCAGGTGCAAAACCATGTCCGAAAAACCAGTCGATGCCCTGACCGAAAGCGAGGCCGAAGCCGAGCTGAAGCGCCTCGCGGAAGAGATCGCCGAGCACGATCGGCGCTACCATACCGAAGACGCGCCAGTTATCACCGATGCAGAATATGATGCGCTGGCACGGCGCAACCTTGCCATCGAGGAGCGCTTTCCAGCGCTGGTTCGCGAGGACTCGCCATCGCTGAGGGTTGGTGCAGCACCCGCGGAAGGCTTTACCAAGGTGCGCCACGCCGTGCCGATGCTCAGCCTTGCCAAGGCCTATACCGACGATGACGTCACGGATTTCATCGAACGCGGGCGGCGGTTCTTCGATCGCGACAAGGAGCTCGACATCGCCTTCACCGCCGAACCGAAGATCGACGGGCTGTCGGCTTCGCTGCGCTACGAGAACGGTGTGTTCGTGCAGGGCGCGACGCGTGGCAACGGCGCCGTCGGCGAAGACATCACCGCCAATTTGAAGACTATCGCCGACATCCCTGCGAAGTTGAAAGGCTCGGGCTGGCCCGAAACCATCGAGATCCGCGGCGAGGTTTATATGACCTATGCGGAATTCGAGGCGCTGAAGCAACGCTCGGCAGCGGCCGGCGGCCAGGACTATGTCAATCCGCGCAATACGGCGGCCGGGTCGCTGCGCCAGAAGGATCCGTCCGTCACCGCCAGCCGCAACCTCAAATTCTTCGCCTATGCCTGGGGCTACACCTCGGCGGATCCCGCTCCGACCCAATATGATTCGGTACAGAAATTCGCCGAGTGGGGGTTCAAGATCAGTCCGCTGATGGTGCGGGCGAAATCGGCCGAGGAGTTGATCGCGCATTATCATCGGATCGAGGAGCAGCGCTCGGCGCTCGGCTACGATATCGACGGTGTCGTCTACAAGGTCGACCAGCTGGAATTGCAACGCCGATGGGGCTTCGTCACCGGCGAACCGCGCTGGGCGGTCGCGCACAAATTCCCGGCCGAACAGGCGATGACGACCGTGCAGAAGATCGACATCCAGGTCGGTCGTACCGGTACGCTGGCGCCGGTTGCGCGGCTGGCGCCGGTCACTGTCGGCGGCGTCGTGGTCGAGAACGTCACGCTACACAATGAGGACTACATCAAGGGCCTGGACAGTACCGGCGAGCCGATCCGAGATGGCATCGATGTGCGCATCGGCGATACGGTCGTGATCCAGCGGGCAGGCGATGTCATTCCGCAGATCGTCAGCGTCGTCATCGACAAGCGGCCTGCTGATGCGGTGCCTTACGAGTTCCCTCACACTTGCCCGATCTGCGGCTCGCCGGCGACGCGCGAGATCAACGAAAAGACCGGCAAGGAAGATTCCCGCCGGCGCTGCACCGGCGAACTGATCTGCCCGGCGCAGGCGGTGGAGGGATTGCGCCACTTCGTGTCACGCGGCGCCCTGGACATCGAAGGGCTCGGCGCGGAAAACATAGACACGTTCTTCAATGCGGGATTGATCAAGACCGCCGCCGATATCTTCACGCTCAGGGACCGCCGTCCGGCTGTCACCAGGGCGCTGGCCGAGCGCCGTGAGGAGCAGGCAAGGCAGCGCGAGGCCGCATCGGGCAAGACACGCAAGAATGTGCGCAGCGTCGAGGATCGCAACTATGAGGGCCTCGACAAGCTGTTCGCCGCCATCGATTCGCGCCGCGAGCCGGAGCTGGACCGCTTCATCTTCGCGCTCGGCATCCGCCATATCGGTGAAACGACGGCCGCCGTGCTTGCCCGCACCTTCTCGACCATCGAGGAGCTGATCCGCGTCGGCAAGGAGACAGCGGCAGCGGAGAATCCACATACGGTTTTCCCCTCGGTCAACGGCATCGGCGATACCGTGATCGATGCTTTGCGCGACTTCTTCGGCAATGAGCGCAATGACGACGTGCTTGACGCGTTGCTCCGCCAAGTCAAGCCGAAGCCGTATATCGTCAACGTCTCGGCCGACAGCGAGGTCGCCGGCAAGACGGTCGTGTTCACGGGCTCGCTGGAGAAGATGACACGCTCCGAAGCCAAGGCGATGGCGGAGCGCCTCGGCGCCAAGGTCGCGGGCTCGGTTTCGGCGAAGACCGATCTTGTCGTGGCCGGGCCAAGTGCCGGCTCCAAGCTGAAGCTCGCCAGCGAACTCGGCGTCGAGGTGATCGACGAGGATGCCTGGCTGGTGCGGATCGGCAAGGCATGACCGGACCGTTCAGCGGCTTCGGCCCCAAAGCCATTCCGTTCCTCAAGGCGCTGGATTTCCACCAGAGCCGCGAGTGGTTCCTGGAGAATCGCGACCTCTTCGAAAAGGATTTGCGCGATCCATTCGGTGATCTCGTCGAGACGCTGACCGCGCGCTTCGCGGAGGCAGGTCTCGGCCTGCGCGGCGACCGCAAGAAGTCGCTGTTCCGGATCAATCGCGACGTGCGTTTCGCTAGGGATAAGCGGCCCTACAACAGGCATTTGTCGGCCATCCTGTCGCCCGACGGCACCAAGATGGAGCAGGGCGTGTTCTACGTGCATATCGGGCTTGAGCGCTGCTTTGCCGACATTGCCTGGTGGCAGCCGGAGCCTGCGCTGCTGCTGGCGATGCGCAAAGCCGTCGCGACGAAGCCGGACAAGTTTCGCGCCCTGGTGGCGGCGCTGAAGAAGAACCGGCTTGAACTCGAGACCGAAGGCCGTATGAAGCGTACGCCACGCGGCTTCGAGGAAATCAGCGATCCCGATCTGGTCGCCGCCATCCGCCACCGGCATTTCTATGTCCAGCATGTCATCGATCCGGCCGGAATCCATACGGCTGATCTGGTCGATGAACTCGTCGATTTCACCTTGCGCGCCAAGCCGCTGCTCGACTGGGGCAGGGCGATTGAGGGCAAGATCCCGAAGGAATAAGCGTCTAACTCAGCCGATCCAGCGATCATTTCCGCTGATCGTTTGGCTCAAGCGAATTCGTGTGACACGGCGAGGCGCGCCACCTACATACCGCGCTTCCCTTGTTGTTGTGCATGTCGTTATCCCTGCTACGCACTTTTGGGCGACATGTATCAGGAGTGGTTGATGGCGACGGACGCAATTTCGGAGAGCAGCGAAAGAAGCGATTTCTGGCAGGGCGTGCGGCTGTCGATGCCTGTCGTGGTGGCGTCGGCGCCGTTTGCGGTGCTGTTCGGTGCGCTCGCCGTCGACAATGGTTTCTCGGTCCTGGAAGCCTTCCTGATGAGCGCGCTGGTCTATGGCGGCGCCAGCCAGATGGTCGGCATCCAGCTGTTCGGCCAGCATGTGGCGCCGTGGCTGATCGTGCTGTCGATCTTCGCCGTCAATTTCCGCCACGTGCTCTATTCCGCAGGCATCGGCCGGCGCATCGCGCACTGGCCTGTCACCCAGCAGGCACTTGGTTATTTCATCCTCACCGATCCGCAATTCGCGGTAGCCGAAGCGCGGGCGCAATCGGGCCAGACAGTCGGCTTTGCCTGGTATCTGGGGCTTGGCTTGCCGGTCTATCTGTTCTGGATCGTCGAAAGCGCGCTTGGCGCGCTGTTCGGCAAGCTGATCCCCGACACGCATGCGCTCGGCATCGATTTCCTGCTGCCGATCTATTTCCTCGGTCTCGTGCTGGGCTTTCGCAAGCGGCCGCTGTGGCTGCCGGTGGTCGTCGCCAGCGCCGCCGCCTCGATCATCGCCTACAAGACGGTGGGCTCGCCTTGGCATGTCTCGATTGGCGCTGTTGCCGGTGTGCTGCTGGCGGTCATCCTGCCTCCCCATCACAGCGGCGTAAAGGCACGGCCATGAGCACGACCTTCTGGATCATCATCGCCGGCGCAATCGCGACCTATCTGACGCGAATCGGCGGGCATCTGGTCATCTCCCGCTTCGAAACCATCCATCCGCGCGTCGAGGCCGGTCTCAACGCCGTGCCGGCGGCGGTGCTGACGACGCTGGTGGCGCCGGAACTGTTGAATGCCGGGCCGGCGGAATGGGCGGCTCTGGTGGTCACCGCGGTCGTCTCGCTGCGCGGTGGGTTGATGGCGATGTTTCTGGCGGGTGCGGCGATGTTGATCGTGGCGCGGCAGTTCGTCGGGTAGGGCGTATCGATATTCAGGTGATGACGGCCTGCAAACGGCGGCTTCCTGCGCTTCCGGTGCTCACGTACCCAAAAGTACGCTCCGCTCCGGTTCTCGGAACCCATCGTTTTCGGCTCGTCCTGACCTGAATCTCGACACGCCCTCGGCGCCTCAGAAAATCAGATCTTCGCGTCGTGCGGCAATGGCGCCGTCGCCTTCTCCAGCCAGGCCAGCGTTTCGCCGTCGAGCATCGGGCCGATCTCGGTCAGCACGCGCGCATGGTACGTGTCCAGCCAGTGCAACTCGTCGCGCGTCAGGAGGTCCGACTGCACCAGTCTTGTGTCGATCGGCGCCAGCGTCAGCGTCTCGAAGCCGTGCATGGCGATATCGCCGCCCTCGATCTCTTGCGCCGACGTCACCAGGATCAGGTTCTCGATGCGGATGCCGTAGGCGCCTTCCTTGTAGTATCCCGGCTCGTTGGACAGCATCATGCCTTCGAGCAGCTTTTCGGTGCCGGTGCGGGCGATACGCTGCGGCCCTTCATGCACGGCCAGATACGAGCCGACGCCATGGCCGGTGCCGTGGGCGAAGTCGCAACCGTGCTTCCACAGCGCCATGCGCGCGACGGCATCGATCTCGGAGCCGCGCGTGCCGGCGGGAAAGCGCAAGGTGGAAATGCCGATCATGCCTTTCAGCACCAGGGTGAAGCGTTCGCGCATCTCCTGTGTCGGCTGGCCGATCGGCACGGTGCGGGTGATGTCGGTGGTGCCGTCCTGATACTGTGCGCCGGAATCGAGCAGGAACAGTTCACCGGCCTGCAGCTTGCGGCTGGTGGCGCGCGATACGCGATAATGCATGATGGCGCCGTTCGGGCCGGCGCCCGAAATGGTGTCGAAGGAGACATCGCGCAGCGGCATCTGCGTTTCCTCGCCGGTCTGCCGGCGCTGTTCCTCCAGCCGGGTGACCACCGATATCTCATCGAGCGATCCGGGTTTTTGCCGCTCCAGCCAGCACAGAAGCTTCGCCACGGCCGCACCGTCACGCCGATGCGCGGCGCGCGAGCCGTTGATCTCGGCCTGGTTCTTGGTGGCGCGCGGGATGCGGGCGGGGTCTGCTGCTGCAACGACGACGCCGCCATTGGCCTCGACCAGCATGCGCAGCCTGTCGGCCGCCAGCACCGGATCGAGCGCGATTTTCGCGCCACTCTTGGCAAGTGCCGCAATCGCCGCTTCGAATTCGCCGGGCTCATGCGGCTCGGCGAGCTGGGTGAGGTAGGCCGCGACCTGGCGCGAGAACTTGCGCTTATCCATGAAAAGCTGGTGCGACCCATCGGCGGCGAGGATGGCGAAGCCGAGCGCCAGCGGCGTGTGCGGCACGTCGCCGCCACGGATGTTGAAGGCCCAGGCGATGGAGGAGGGGTCGGTCAGCACCGCATGGGTGGCACCATCCTTGGCGATCGCCGCCGCCAGCCGCGCCAGCTTGTCCTTGGCAAGCTCGCCGGCAAAGCCGATCGGGTGAAGCTCGACGGGAGCCACCGGCGCCTCGGGCTGATCCTTCCAGATAATGTCGATCGGGTTCTTGTCGAGCGGCACCAGCACAGCGCCCGATCTGTCGGCCGAAGCCTGCAGCGCCTTGACCTCGCTGATCGTGTGCAGCCATGGATCAAAGCCGAGCCGTGCGCCCTTGCCAAGATTGTCTTTCAGCCAGACGGCCGGGGGATTGTCGACCAGGCTTTCGATCGAAAAGACGTCGAGATCGACCTCGCTGCGCACCTGCAGCGTGTAGCGCCCGTCGACAAAGACGAAGGCGCGGTCGCGCAGGACGATGGCGACACCGGCCGAGCCGCTGAAGCCAGTCAGCCATTTCAGCCGCGCCGAGCGGTCGGCGACATATTCGCCCTGATGCTCGTCGGCACGCGGCACGATGAAGCCGTCCAGCTCGTTGGCTTCAAGCCATTGGCGCAGCAACGCCACACGCGGTTTGCCGACGGCCGGGTCGCCGGCGGAATCGAAGGTCTGGAACATTGTGGGCCTCCTGCGGTCAGCGCAACCGTAGCGTACGGTCGCGGAAATCGGAATCGATTTCCGGCTGCGCGCAACCTGCTACAGCATCGCTTGGCTGACAATCGGCGGAACTTGGTCCAAGCTCGGTCGTTGCCGGCCTGCATGCCTCAATGCTTCAGATGGATCGTCACCCAGCCTTCGCGGTGCAAGGTGCGCACGTGGCGAAAATTCTGGCCGACATAGGCCGAGATGACGGCGTCCCGCTGGCGCTCGAGGATGCCTGACAGCACGACCGAGCCGCCAAGTGCGATGTGACCAGCCATTTGC
This sequence comes from Mesorhizobium sp. M0239, assembly GCF_040321815.1. Classification (NCBI taxonomy): domain Bacteria; kingdom Pseudomonadati; phylum Pseudomonadota; class Alphaproteobacteria; order Hyphomicrobiales; family Phyllobacteriaceae; genus Mesorhizobium; species Mesorhizobium sp. M0239. The sequence continues at coordinate 46,269 of NZ_JAMYSG010000012.1, read as the reverse complement.
GGCGCCAGCCGCATCAGCGGCCGTGCCAATATGTTGGCGACGATGAGATCGAAGGGCGCGCGCTTGCCGAAGATCGGATGGTGAAAGCCAGGCGCGGTTGCTGTTTCCACCAGTGCCTTGACGTGGTTGAGCCGCGCATTGGCGGCAGCCACCCGCACCGCCACCGGATCGATGTCGGTGGCCAGCACAGGAATATGCGCCAGCTTGGCGACGGCGATCGCCAGCACCGCGCTGCCGGTGCCGAGGTCGAGCGCATTGCGCGGATGCTCGCGCCGAACCACTCTTTCAAGCATTTCCAGGCAGCCGGCGGTGGTGCCGTGGTGGCCGGTGCCGAAGGCGAGGCCAGCCTCGATCTCGATGGCGAGTTCGCCGCTGTGGCGTTTCCTGCGGTCATGCGCGCCGTGGACGAAGAAACGGCCGGCACGCACCGGCTTCAGCTCTTCCAGCGAATGCGCCACCCAGTCGATGTCGGGCAGGGCCTCGCGCTTGATCGGCTTCGACAGGGAAAGGCCGGCAAGGATGTCCTTCAAGCGGGTCTCGACCGCATCGACGTCGCCATCGGCATAGAGCGACACTTCGTGGATGTCCTTGTCCTCGTCGACCTCCAGGACGGCGATCGGCAGCCCTTCTTCCTCGAAGGCTGCCTCAAGCGCTGCGAAAATGCTGACGGACTCGGTCTTTCCGGTGGTGAAGTAAAGGCGCGTCTGGGTCATGAAATGGTAATCAGCCTTTCGCCGCCAGCCGCTTCAGCTTGGCGATGGCGGTATCGGCGCTTTCGCCGTAGGCGATGGTGCCGGCAAAGTCGCCCTTGGCGTTGAGCAGCAGCACCGAGGCGGTGTGGTCCATCGTGTAGTCGCCGTCGCCGGTGTCGACCTTCTTCCAGTAGATGCCGAACGACTTGGCCATGGCATGGACCTTGTCCGGAGCGCCCGTGATGCCGACGATGCGGTGGGAGAAATTGCTGACATAGGCGTTCATCACTTCCGGCGTGTCGCGCTCGGGATCGACCGAGACGAAATAGGCGTGCAGGTTCTTGCCGTCGTCGCCGAGCGTCTTCAGCCAGCCGGCCAGTTCGAACAGCGTGGTCGGGCAGACCTCGGGGCAATGGGTGAAGCCGAAGAAGACGACGCTGGGCTGCCCCCTGAAGGCGGCTTCGGTGATCGGCGTGCCTTTCTGGTCGACCAGGGTGAAGGCGGCCCCGAACGGTTCGCCGCCATAGTGGCCGCGGTACCAGTCGAAGGTCAGCCAGCCGATGCCGGCCGCCATCAGGACGAGAATGCCGACCAGGATAGAACGCATCATCATCAAAAGTCCGTCTGCAGAAATCGCCGCGCCGGCTCAATGCCGCGCCTGTGCGACAGTCTTAGCGGTTCGGCCTCGCACAGGCAAAGTGCCGCGTTGCCGCAACCGCGGCGGTGTCGACCTATCTGCTTGCAAAGCCGGGCTGCTCGCCCCACCTGTGACCGGCAACTCGAACCGCAGGAGGCTAGTTTGCGACGACTGGTTGGGCGACGGCTGCTTGGGCACGGACTGATTGGGCGGAAACTGATCGGCGGCGCCTTGGCCGCCTGCGTTGTCCTTGGCGCCGGTGCTGCTGTCGCCGAGGAAGTCGGCAAGGTCGGCGTCGACTGGCTTGGCAACGACATCATCGTCGAGGCGATCAAGGATCCGAAAGTGGAAGGCGTGACCTGCCATGTCTCCTATTTCGATCGCGGCATCATCGATCGCCTGCACAAGGGCAACTGGTTCGAGGATCCGTCCGATTCCTCGATCTCCTGCCGCCAGACCGGTCCGATCACCATCGGTGACATCGACATGAGCGAGGGCGGCGAGGAGGTGTTCAAGCAAGGCATCAGCCTGATCTGGAAGAAGCAGGTGGTGAACCGCATCTACGACAAGCCCAATGAGACGCTGATCTATCTCTCGCATTCGCGCCAGGTGCAGAACGGCTCGGCCAAAATGTCGGTCACCACCGTGCCGCTCTACGGCCAGAACGTGGTGTGGAGCAAAGGCAAGCCGTAACAGGCGGCCCAGTTCCTTCCCGGAACTGGCCGGACGGACGAATGGTCCCGCTTGCGGGACCATTCGCTCGGCGAATCCTTGCTGGAAAGGATCTGACGGACGATTGGCCCCGCTTGCGGGACCAATCGCCTGGGGGTAAAGCCGCCGGCATGGACCGTTCCGAAAACCTCGTCCCGAAAGACCCCGAGCCACGCATCCATCCGACCGCGGAGCTGAAGGCGTGCAAGCTCGGTCGCTATGCCTCGATCGGCGAGCGAGTGGTGCTGCGCGAGGTGAATGTCGGCGACTTCTCTTATTTTGAACGCCACTGTGAAGCGATCTACACGACGATCGGGAAATTCTGCTCGATCGCCGCCAACAGCCGCATCAATGCGCTGGAGCATCCCATAGAGCGGCTGACCCAGCACAAGCTCAGCTACCGGCCGAACGAGTATTTTCGCTGGCTGGGCGTCGATGCCGCCTTCCGCGAGCGGCGGCGGGCGAAAGCGGTGACCATCGGCCATGATGTCTGGATCGGCCACGGCGCGGTGATCATGCCTGGGGTCGCCATCGGCAACGGTGCCGTCATCGGCGCCAACGCCGTGGTGACGCGTGACGTGCCGTCCTATGCGATCGTCGCCGGCGTGCCGGCGAAGGCACTCCGGCCACGCTTCGCTCCGGATATGGCGGCGCGGATCGAAGCTCTCGCCTGGTGGGACTGGCCGGTCGAAAAGCTCGCCAGAGCGGTTCCCGACATGCAGGCAATGCCGATCGAAGCGTTCCTCGACCGCTGGGAAAACGACGCCGTCTGACCAGTTCAAGTGCGTAGCGTTGAGACGGAGTCGGGCGACGCGCTTCAAGGCCCGCCGGACTGAAACCCCTTCCGCCATGCGGGGGTGGCGCAGCGGAAGGGGCTGGAGGTAAACCGCTGTGAAGCGGAAGGAACAGGCACTCTTGCCTGCAGGATCACTGTGGCATTGAACACATAAGGTGTGTTTTCCTGACTATTCTCCCTATGCGTGTACTCAATTGCAGCTGGGTATTTGTCTGACTCGGGAACCTGAAACGGTCGCTGGTTGTTTCTCATCGCGCCGCAGCGTCGAGGATTCGATAGATGGAAAAGCATTTCACCAAGGTCGCCAACTGGGTCGCCCGCATAGCCGGCCTGCCGCCGACATTCGCCGTCTGTTGCCTGATCATCATCGTCTGGGCGGTGAGCGGTCCGTTCTTCGGCTTCTCGGACACCTGGCAACTCGTCATCAACACGGGCACGACCATCATCACCTTCCTGATGGTCTTCCTGATCCAGAACACTCAGAACCGCGACGGCGCGGCGATCCAGGCCAAACTCGACGAACTGATCCGGGTCGGCAAGGGCCACAACCACTTCATAGGCATCGAGCATCTGACCGAATCCGAAGTCGAGGAAATCCGCGCCAAATGCGAGCGTGCGGCAAAGCGGCATGACGAACAGATCGCCGACACGGCGGCGAAGAAGGTTGTGGCGAGGAAGCGAGGGTCGAAAAAGCAGGCGGCCTGAAAATCAGCCTTTCATGAACGCCGCGAAACTGTCCTTGTGGTCCGGGTGCCAGCGCGACAGGGCTGGGCGGTTTTCGATGATGTCGCCGATCGCCCAGGCCATGCGCTTTTCATCCAGCGGGCGGGCCGCCTCATTGTCCGGGCACAGGATGTAGAAATCGCCTCTGGTCAGGGATTCCAGCATGAAATCCACAACCTGTTCGCCGGTCCAGGCGCCGGCCGGTTTTTCCGTCGCGCCCTCGGTCAGGCCGGTAAAGGTGAAGCCGGGGATCAGCAGATGGGCAGCGACATGGGCGCCGGGTTCGTTGCGTAACGCATGCGCCAGGCCCTCGGTGAAGGTTTTCACCCCTGCCTTGGAGACATTGTAGGCAAGGTTGCCGGGCGGCGTGGTGATGCCTTGCTTGGAGCCGGTGTTGACGATCAAACCCGGCCCGGCCGAGGCCAGCATTCGCGGCGCGAAGGCCTCCACGCCATGCACGACGCCCCAGAAATTGATGTCCAGCAGCCGTTTCCAGGCGTCGCGGTTTTCCCATGGCTTTCCGGGATTGTCGCCGACGCCGGCATTGTTCATCAGCAGCGACACGCCGTCGAAGGCGCCGAACGCCCTCTCGGCGAGGCGGTCCACCTCATCCGCCTTCGAAACGTCGGCGGCGACGGCAAGCACGGCATCGTCGCCGGCAATCGCAGAAACGGCGCGCGAGGCGTCGTCAAGCCGCGCGCCGCCAATGTCGGCCAGCACGATCTTCATGCCCATCAGTGCAAGCCGCTTGGCGGCCGCCAGACCGATGCCGCTGGCGGCGCCGGTGATCACGGCGGCATTGCCTGGGGCAAGCGCGGGCAGGGCGGTCTGGATCTCGGCGTCGGTGATCATGGGCGATGGGTTCCTTGTTCGATGCGCCGAACTTAGCGCCGGAACCGGTCGGTGCAAGCCTCTGCTCGCCTTGTCGGGTTGACCAGTTCGGTCGAGGCTGCGCATGTTGCCCTTTGCCTCCGCAAAAGAGATTTTGCCCTGGGGACAAAACAAACTTTAGCCCTGGGGACAAACGGAGATTTCCTGATTGACGGACTGGGTTGCAATCCTGAAAGAACAGACCGCCATTGGCGACCAGATGGGCCGCGAGGTGCCGCAGATGCTGGCCAATCCCGACATCAGCGAAACGCAGGTGAAGACGCTCTTTTCCGCCTTGGAGAAACAAGCCGAGTTCGTCGAGAAGCTGCGCATGGCGCTGGAAAAGTTCGGCCATGATTTCTCGATCATCAAGGCCGCGGAACGGCTGGAGGAGCGCTATGCCGACCTTGCCGCATCGGTGGCGGAAAAACTGAAAGCGATGCGCAAGTAGCGCAACTCTGGGAAAGACGTGCAACGCTTTGCCTTGAAAATGCGTGAAGACAGCTACTTTTCAATCACCCGCGCAAAGCGCGTATCCGGTACGAGCCATATCATCGCGACCAGCACATAGAGTGCGACGCCGATCCACTGGCTGACGAAGGTCAGCACGACGGCTGCGATGTAGACAGCCAGCGAGAGCTTCCCCTTACGGTCAGTACCCAGCGCCTTGGCAAAGGCGGTATCAATTGCCGTGAAGCCGATGCAGCGCGGCGGCGAGTATGGTGTAGGCGATGGCGCATAGCGCGAGGTCGGTGCCATAGACGGCGACCGGCACCGGCGCAAAGTGGTTCTCGCCCATGAAGGCTGTGGTCACCGGCATCAGCGACAGCCAGAACAGCAGATTGAGGTTGGCCCACAGCACGCGCCCGTCGACCCGCTGCACGGCGTGGAACATGTTGTGCAAATTGTTCCAGTAGATGCCGACATTGATGAAGGACAGCACGTAGCAGAAGAAGATCGGCCACAACGGCACCAGGGCGGAGAAATCCTCGCCATGCGGCACTTTCAACTCAAGCACCATGATGGTGATGATGATAGCCACGACGCCGTCGGTGAATGCCTCGACCCTGCCTTTGCCCATGGATCCCACCTTTGCCCGCGATGAATTGTCGAAAGAGAGAGTAAACGCTAGCGGATGTTGGGGAGCCAATAAATGGCAACCGGGGAATTCCTCAACCATGTCCAAGGAAAATCCGGCATCAGTCCCGCTGGTCAGGACGATTACGGCCGCCCACCGTTGACTTTTCTTGGCTTGGCCGCTCCTTTGCAGGGCAGTCTTGGCCGAAGCAGATGTACGGCCGGGATTCGAATGGAGGGGACTGATGAGATTTCGTTTTCTGCTTGTGGTCGCGACCATCCTGGCCGCGGTCTTCGGGACGTCGGCCGCGGCCTTCGCCTACAGCGCCCACACCTCGACCAACCTTAACGTCCGCAGCGGGCCGGGAGCGGGATACGCCAGGGTGGGAACGCTGCCCGCCGGCTTCAGGGTCAATGTCACCGGCTGCCAGCCGGGCTGGTGTAGAATCCACGGCGGCGGCGTGAGCGGCTGGGCCAGCGCCGGCTATCTCGAACGCTCCCAAATCGTTCGCCCGCCGATCATCATCGTGCGCCCGCCGCATCGGCCGCACTGGCAGCACAGGCCGCACCGTCCTCCACACCATCGCCCGCCGCACAAGCCGCGCCCCGGCAAGTGCAAGATCGCGCCCGGCTTCCCCTGCAGGTGAGGCCGACCGGTTGAGCGATAGATGACGGATCGGAGCCGCTGGCCCCGATCCGAGCCTGTTCAGCCGGCAGATATCTCGCTCAAGCAATGTCCACGGTGCTGTCAGGAGCCTCCCTGTCGGCTGGAACGTCGTGGATGAAACCGCGTTAAAATCCTCGATCCCCGAAAATGGTGACGAGGTTGGCCATGGCCATTCGCAATTTTGCGCATACGCACGAAGGAGCAGGTGGCGACGCTCTTGCAATCCCCACCGTCGCCGCGATGATTGCGGTGCTGTTTGCCGGCAGCACGGTGCTGACGCCGCTCTATATCGTGTACAAGCAGCAATTCGGCTTTTCACAAATCACCCTGACGCTGATCTACGCCGTGTATGTCGTCGGCAATCTGGCGGCATTGGTGATGTTCGGCGGGGTCTCCGATGTCGTCGGGCGCCGGCCCGCGAGCCTGGCGGCGATGCTTGTCGCCATCGTCAGTGCGCTTGTCTTCCTGTTTGCCGGAAACGTCGTCTCGCTCGACGTCGCCCGCATCCTGAGCGGGCTCGGCATCGGCGTCGGCGCGGGGACCGGAACCGCGTGGATTGCCGAGCTTCTTCCCGGCGCGGACAAGTCGCGCGCCAGTGTGATCGCCACCAGCACCAATTTCCTCGGCCTCGGCTTCGGCGCACTGATTTCGGGACTTCTGGCTGAATATGAGCCATGGCCGTTGCGGCTGATCTTCATCGTCTATCTGGCAGCACTTTTGGTGGTAACGATCCTGGTCTGGCGCACTCGCGAAACGGTGGCGAAGCCGGGCGGCCTGCGGCGGCTTTCCTTGCGGCCGCAACTTTCCGTCCCGGAGGAAATCCGTGCGCGCTTCGTCGCGCCGGCGGTGACCGGCTTCGGCGCGATGGCGCTGGTCGGGTTCTACGCCGCGTTGGCGCCGAGCATCCTGGCGCAGCAGCTGCATGTGACCAACCACGCCGTCGCCGGCGCGCTGTTCTTCGAACTGGCGATCGTCACCGCGATCAGCATTGTCGTTCTGATGCACATGAAGAGCAACAAAGCGATGCTGGCTGCGCTGGCATTGATGATCCCAAGCGTCTCGTTGGTGGTGGCGGCGCAGACACTGGCCTCGATGGCACTGATGGTTGCTGCGACGGCCTGTTGCGGCGTTGCGGCGGCGCTTGGTTACCGTGGCGGGCTGCAAGTGGTGAACGAGATCGCGCCGAAGGCTCGTCGCGCCGAAGTGGTGTCCAGCTTCTTCATCTGCTGCTTTGTCGGCAACGCCTTGCCCGTCATCGGCATCGGCATCGTTTCGACCTATGCCAGTCCCATCGCCGCCAGCCTGGCGTTCGCCTGCGTGATCGTGGCGTTTGCGTTGGTGGCACTGGCTTTTGAGCTGAAACAACACGGGCGTTGAGCCCTGGAGCTGTCCAGCGGAACCGGGTTGGCTTCAGCCGTTCGGTGTTTCAGGCGAAAGATGCGCGCGTCCGCGCGGCACGCCAAGACCGGTGTCCGGCGGCTCGCCGGCGGCCGGCCTGTTCTCGATCATGTGCGTGGTGCGCCAGCGGCCGAAACGGTAGTAGGCAGAGGCCAGTATAAGCGAGCTGATTGAACCGGCCGGGAAACTCCACCACAGCGCTTCCTCGCCGATCACGCCACGCATGAAATAGGCAAAGCCGGTGCGCACGATCAGCACCGAAATGACCAGGATGATCAGCGGCGGCATCACGGCACCCGTGGCTCTTACGGTGGCAAACAGCACGATGGTTATGCCGAACAGAATGAACGACCACGAGGCGACATTGTTGATGTGGACGGCGATGTCGATCGCCGCGCTGTCGCTGCTCAGGAACAGGCTCAGCACCGAACGGTCGAAAACCGACAGCACGGCAACCAGCGCGCCGGTCAGGACCAGGTTGAAGCCTACACCGGAGGCGGCGATGCGGCCGATCCGGTCCCAGCGCCCGGCGCCGACATTTTGCGCCGCCATCGAGGACACCGCGGCGCCGATGGCGAGCGCCGGCATCTGGATATAGGTCCACAGCTGGGCGGCGATGGCCGTAAGCGGCGGCGACCTGCGAGCCGTTGGAGTTGACCATGCCCATCACTGTCAATGCAGCCGCGGAGATGACAATCATCTGCAGACCCATCGGCACGCCCTTGAAGACGACGATGCGAAGCAAGGTGGGATCGGGCCGCAACAGAGCGAGGTTGGCGCCGGCCAGCCGCAGCGGATGCTTGCGCACATAGAGCACGATCAGGATGGCGATCACGCTTACCGTCTGGCCGATCAGCGTCGACGTGGCGGAGCCTGCGATACCGAGCTCGGGAAACGGCCCGATGCCGCGGATGAGCAATGGGTTGAGCACGATGTCGAGGACGACGGCCAGAGCCATGAAGAAGAAGGGCGTGCGTGAATCGCCGGCACCGCGCAGCACGGTCATGACGAAGGACAGAAGGTTCATCATCGGCACGGCGACGAAGATGATGCGCAGATAGGACCGGGCCAGCGGCAAGGCATCGGCCGGTGTGCCGAGCGTGTTGAGAATGGCGTCGACCCAGATCCAGCCGCAGACCGCGAAGATAACCGAGACGAGGAAGAAGAACGTCGCGCTGGTGCCGACGATGCGGCGCGCCTCGGGCAGGTCGCGGGCACCGACCGACTGGGCCACCAGAATGGTGGCCGCCATGCCGATGCCAAACACAGTGCCGAGGATCAGGAACAGGACGAGGTTGGCGTTGGAGGTGGCGGTCAGCGCCGATTCGCCGAGGAAACGGCCGACCCAGACGGCGTTGATCGATCCGTTGAGCGACTGCAGCACGTTGGAGCCGAGCACCGGCAAGGCGAACAGCAGAAGCGTGCGCGGGATCGGGCCGCTGGTCAGGTCGCCGGTGCGCCGGCGCGCGGGCATTTTTTCGTCCATGGCGGGCAGCTCGGCAGATGGTGATTTGGGATCCAGTCCACGATGATATCGCAGGCGGGACCGAGATGCACCCTTGCGAACGCGCCGCACGGTTGAAAGGCCGCTGCCCCGTTCATGCCCAGCCGCGAGCCCCAGCGGACGCGCCAAGCGCGCCCGCCCGGGCAGTGGTGGTTACTTCTTGGCCAGACCCGGCAGCGTGACCTGATAGACCAGGAACATGGTGTCGACATTGGCGCCGTCTTCGGCCTTGTAGGGCGCGCCGACCTGAAAACCGTCCTGGGCGAGGAAGTCGTTGTCGTTGGCGACGAACAGGAAGTAGTCGTCGGGCAGCTTCGGATCCAGAACGCTGACCACTGACATCGCCTCCCACTTCTCGGACAGGTTATCCTGGTCGTTGGGCGCGCCATTGTGCAGGCCGAAGCGGCCGAGCTCGGCACTGTCGTTGATGTCGATGAATGGCGTCAGCTTGGCCGGTGTCACCGATGGGTCGACGACGCCCTTGGGGGCGACCGGCTTGTCAGCGGCGTCGAAGGCGCCGCCGGCGATGTCGGTCGCGGTGGATAGGTCGACGACGTTGACCTGGCGATAGAGCGAGGTGTGGCCCTTCAGCCCCTGGCCGTTGCCGCTGTCGCGCGCCAGCATCAGGAAGGTCTGATCCGACAGTGCCACGATCTCGCTCTGCGCGGCGACCTTGGTCTTGCCCTTGGCATCCTTGAACACCGGCAGCGGCACGACATACTCATGCGCCAGCTTGAGATGGCCGAGGTCGGATGCGTCGTAGACCAGGGCGCGGGTGTTCTGGCGCGTGGCGGGCGAATCGCCGCCGTCCTGCCGGGGCGCCGACTGCAGCACGGCGATCAGGAACTTGCCGTCTGGCGTCATTGCCATGCCTTCGAGGCCTTGGTTGTTCTGGCGGCCGGTTTCGGGATCCTTCGGATCGGGCTCGGCGGCACCGGGTCCCGGATTGTCCGAGGCGAAGTTCGGCGTGCCGTGGCGCATCGGCACGAGGGCGGCCGGTGGCTGGGTTGCCGACAGCAGATGCCCGTCGGCGGAAAACCGATAGATGTTCGGGCCGTATTCGTCGGAGATGAACATCGAACCGTCGGGCAGCCGCACGATCGCCTCGTTGTCGAGCGCCAGCTTGCCATTGTCGGCTTGCGGCAGGATCGGCATGTCGCCGCTTGCCGCGCGCACGCCGTTGAGCGGGTCGAGGCCGGTGGCATCAGCGCCCTTGTCGTCGGTGAGCAGCATGGTGTCGGCGAGCGTCGCCTTGACGCCCGTCTGCTCCTGGCCGGCAGCGGGTGCGGCACCCAATGCGGTCGGCATGAATTCTATGCCGATGGTGTTGAGGCGCGGCCGGTAGTCGGTGGTGCCGACGACATTGTAGCCGCGGTCGGGCAGCAGCCAGAGCGAACCCTTGTAACCATCGGCGCCGTGCGTCCAGCCTGATGTGTCGATCGCCATGCCGGAGCCCGAGCCGAAGGTCTCGCCGAACTTGTCGCGCTGAGCGGCCGGGATGCGGCCGACACCGACCAGCCCCTTGTTGACGAGGCCGCCGACGGTCGCGGTGCTGTCGGCGAGCGCCGGCGTCAAGGCGGTGAACAAGGCCAGCGCGACGCCGAGCGACGCGGTTCGGTACAGGTGTTTCATGGATAATCCTCTTTGTGACGGATGTGCCGCGAGGCGCGACATCGATGATGCCGCGCAGGCCTCCCCGAAACGCGGTCTACGGCGCGAACATGATGCTTACGTGACAGCGCGCGGTGCATGCCGGCGGTCGACGAAAAACGATGCGCGCGCGCGGCACTAGACACTTATGTCCAGTGAATATATGCTCCAGCCTTCGGACTAACCGTGGAGGGGAAGCCTTGAAGTCGCACTACCGCGCAGTCGTCATCGGAGGTGGCGTGGTTGGAGCCTCGGTGCTCTATCACCTGACGCGGTTCGGCTGGAGGGATGTGGCGCTGATCGAGCGCGCCGAACTGACGGCCGGTTCGACGTGGCACGCGGCGGCAGGCTTCCATTCGCTCAACGCGGATCCCAACGTGGCGGCGCTGCAGGACTACACCATCAATCTCTACCGGGAGATCGAGGCCGAATCCGGCTGGGATATCGGCCTGCACATGAAGGGCGGCGTCAACATCGCCAGCGATCCCGCGCGCTGGGAGTGGCTGAAATCGGCCTGGGCGGTGTTCCAGTCGGTCGGCATCGAGACCGCTAGGTTGGTAACGCCCGATGAGATCAAGACGATCTGCCCGATCGTCGACGTCACCGGTGTGCTTGGCGGGCTGCATGATTCCAACGAAGGCCATCTCGACCCGTACGGCACGACGCATGCCTATGCGGGTGCTGCGAAGAAGCGCGGCGCCGACATCATCCTGCGCAACCGGGTCGTCGAGTTGAAGCCGCGCGCCGACGGTCGCTGGGATGTCATCACGGAGCAGGGCACCATCATCGCCGAGCATGTCGTCAATGCCGGCGGGCTGTGGGCAAAGCAGCTCGGCCGCATGGCCGGCGTCGACCTGCCGGTGACGCCGATGGAGCACCATTATTTCATCACTGAGGACATTCCCGAGATCGCGGCGCTGGACAGGGAAATCGGCATCGCCGTCGATCTCGATGGCTTTTCGTATCTCCGGCAGGAGCGCAAGGGCGTGCTGCTGGGCGTTTACGAGCAGAATCCGAAGCACTGGAACATGGATGGTGCGCCATGGGACTACGGCATCGAGCTGATCCCGGAAGACATCGATCGCATCAGCCCGGAACTCGCCAAGGCGCATGAGCGCTTCCCTTGCCTGGCGACTGCCGGCATCCGCAAATGGGTCAACGGTGCCTTCACCTTCACCCCGGACGGCAATCCGATTGTCGGGCCGGTGCGGGGGCTGAAGAATTACTGGGTCGCCTGCGGCGTCATGGCCGGTTTCAGCCAGGGCGGCGGCGTCGGCAAGTCGCTGGCCGAATGGATGATTTACGGCGAACCGCAGGCCGACATTTTTGGCATGGACATCGCCCGCTACGGCGCCTTCGCCGCCAACCGGGAATATCTCAAGCAGACCACGCGCCAGTTCTATTCGCGCCGCTTCGTCATGACCTTTCCCAATGAACGGCTGCCCGCCGGCCGGCCGCTGAAACGCCCCGGCGCCTATGACGGCATGACGGCCGCGGGATGCGAATGGACGGCTTCCTGGGGGCTGGAAATCCCGGCCTATTTCGCGCCGATGGGATTTGCCGAGAACACGACGCTGCGGCGCTCCAACGCCTTCGACATCGTCGGCGACGAGGCGCTGCAGGTGCGGCGCGCCGCCGGTCTCGTCGATATCTCGGCCTATTCGCGCTATGCGGTGGCGGGGCCAGGTGCGGAAGCCTGGCTCGACCGGCTGCTCGCCTGCAAGCTGCCGAAACCCGGACGGGCCGGCCTGGCGCCAATGCTCGGTCTTGACGGACGGCTGAAGGGCGACCTCACCGTCTTCAACTGGGGCGGCGGCAGCTATTGGCTGATGGGCTCCTACTATCTCCGGGAATTCCACATGCGCTGGTTCGAGAGCCATGCGGCTGAAGGCGTCACCGTCGCCGACCTGTCCGACACGATGAGCGGCTTTCTGCTGACCGGGCCGAACGCGCGCAAAATACTGGAGCGAACGACGCATCAGGATGTTTCCGGCGCAGCGCTGCCGTTCATGGCCTGCGGCGCATTTGATATCGGCATGGTGCAGGCACGTGTTGCGCGGCTGTCGATATCAGGCGAACTCGGCTTCGAAATCAGTTGCCCCGTGACCATGCATGCCACTCTGCGCGACACGCTGCTGGGCGCTGGCGAGGATCTCGGCTTGGCCGAAATCGGCTATTACGCGCTCAACGCATTGCGACTGGAAAAAAGCTTCGGCATCTGGTCGCGGGAATTCACGCAGGGCTATACCCCAGGCCAGACCGGTCTCGACCGCTTCATCGCTTTCGGCAAGGGTGACTTCACCGGTCGCGAAGCGGCGTTGAAGGAGCGCGACGCCGGTGCCTCGCAACGGATCGTGACGCTGGAGATCGACGCTATTGATGCCGATGCCAGCGGTTTCGAGCCAGTCTGGCATGACAGTCGGCGCGTCGGTTTCGTCACCTCGGGCGGATTTGGTTACACGATCGGCAAGAGCGTCGCACTGGCGTTGGTGGACGACGATTTTGCCGAGGAGGGGACGGCGCTTTCGGTGCACATTGTGGGCGTCGAGCGGCCGGCACGCGTCATCGCGGCCTCGCCCTACGATCCCGAGGGCAAGGCAATGCGGCAATGAGGAGGATTTCCGATGGTCGATGACGCGGCACGGGATGGCAGGCGCGAACGCCGGCGTGGACGCACGGGCGAGGCCGGCAGCGAAAGCAGCCGCCGGCCGAATTACCATTCGCTGAAGAACCCGTTCCTGCCGCAGCCGATCTTTTCGGACGATCAGGTGGCCGCGATTCACGACACCGCGCTGCGGGTGCTGGAAGAGCTCGGCATCAAGGTGCTGCTGCCGCAGGCGCGTGAGCTTTTCGCCAGCGCCGGCGCCCTGGTCGATCCGGACACCGACATGGTGCGCATCGGGCGCGACATGGTGACGGCGGCACTCGCCTCGGCGCCGAGATCGATCCACGCTCATGCCGGTTCGCGCGCCCGCGATCTGATGCTGGAGCTCGGCTCGATGACCTTCCTGGCCGGGTGCGGGGCGCCGAACGTCACCGATCTCGAGCGCGGCCGGCGGCCGGGAACACTGGCGGATTTCGAGGATCTCATGCGGCTGGTGCAGCATTTCGACGTGCTGCATATGCTGGGGCCCTGCATCGAACCGCAGGATGTCGACAACCGCTTTCGGCACTATGCCGTCAACCGCGCGCAGCTGACGCTGTCGGACAAGCTCCCGTTCGTCTTCGCGCGCGGCACGCCGCAAGTCGAGGACGGGTTCGAGATGCTTCGTCTGGCGCGCGGCCTGTCGCAGGACGAGTTTCTGGCAAATGCATATTGCTACACCGTCATCAACACCAACTCGCCGCGCCAGCTCGACATCCCGATGGCGCAAGGCATCATCGATTTCGCCCGCGCGGGCCAAATCTCCGTCATCACGCCGTTCTGCCTGGCAGGCGCCATGGCGCCGATCACGGTGGCCGGCGCGTTGACGCTGCAGCACGCCGAAGCGCTGGCCGGGCTGACGCTGGCGCAGATCGTGCGGCCGGGTGCGCCGGTCGTCTATGGCTCGTTCTCCTCCAATGTCGACATGAAATCCGGCGCGCCAGCCTTCGGTACGCCCGAGCATGTCAAGGCGACGCTGGGCGCCGGTCAGCTGGCGCGCTTCACCGGGCTGCCGTGGCGGTCCGGCGGCGGCAGTGCCGCAAACATCTCGGATGCGCAGGCCGCGCACGAAACGCAGTTCGCGCTGTGGGGTTCGGTGCTGGCTGGGGCGACGATGTGCATCCATGCCGCCGGCTGGCTGGAGGGCGGCCTCAGTGTCTCCTTCGAGAAGCTGATCACCGACATCGAGGCGCTGCAGACGGTGGCTGAACTTTGTGCCGCGACGCCCGGCGACACCGATACGATCGGCTTCGAGGCGATCGCCGAGGTGCAGCCGGGCGGCCACTTCTTCTCGGCCGGCCACACCATGGCGCGCTACCGCACCGCCTTCTACGAACCGCTGGTGGCCGACTGGTCGAATTTCGGCAACTGGACGCAGAGCGGCTCGAAGACGGCGAGCGAGCGCGCCACCGGTGTCTGGAGGCGGGTGCTTGCCGATTTCGCGCCGCCGGCAACGGCTGCCGCCACCGCCGGCGTGCTGGATGAGTTTATCGCGCGGCGCACGGCAGAGGGCGGAGCGGCGCCGGTGTCTTAAGGCCGCTCTCGCTGATCGCCCTGGTTGTGGCGCGATCCGGAGCCTACAGCGCCTCCCGCGCATTCAAGGTTGCGGCCGGTGCACTGCGGCACCGATGTGCTGTTTGAGGGGAGGACGACATCGGCGGTCCTGCTGCCACCATCAATCGCTGTCGCGTGCGACCAGCTCCAGCGGCCAGACCTCGCGGATGATCCGCGGCCCCTCCGGGCCGGCGAAGGCGGGAAGCGACGCCAGCAGCATTTCGGCGAGGCGTTGTCCCATTGGCTCCAGCGCCGGGCGGAAGGCGGTCAGCGCCGGGGAAAAATAGCGGCAGAGCGGCGTGTCGACGATGACGGTCACCGCCATGTCTTGACCCGGCCTGATGCCCATCTCGGCCAGCGCCTTGCAGCCGCCCAGCGCCATTGCATCATTGTTGAAGATGATGGCGGTCGGCGGGGCCTTGGAGCGCATCACCTGAGGCGTCACCTCGTAGCCGCCGGCCTCGTTGATGAAGCCGGAGGCGATCAGCTCGGGGTCGATCTCGATGCCGTGCCGCTTCAGGGCCTTGCGGTAGCCGGCCAGGAACAAATAGCCGAAGTTGAGGTCGAGCGACGGACGGACGGCGGCGATGCGGCGGTGGCCGCGCGCCACCAGGCGGTCGACGGCGTCGGCGCCGGCCTTCTCGAAATCGAGGTCGAGGGAAGGATAGGACTTGGCCCCGGAGCGACTGCGGCCGAGCGTGGCGAAGGGAAAGCCGGCTTGCGTGAGATAGTCGATGCGCTCGTCCTCGCGCCGCGTCCAGGCCAGCAGCACCGCGTCGGCGCGGCGCGTTTCGACGACACGGCGCAGGCGCTCCTGCTGGTAGTCGCCCGGCGCCCCCATGACCACGGTCAGGTCGAGCCCGCTTTCGGCAAGCCTGGCCTGCAGCCCGATCAGGAATGGAATGAAGAACGGCTCGCCATATTGCTGGTCACCGGGATGCGGCTGCAGCATGAACGCGATCGAATGGGTGGCGCCTTGCCTCAGGCTGCGGCCGGACTGGTTCGGCGAATAGTTGAGCGTCCTGGCCGCCTCGAGCACGCGCTGGCGCGTGTCGGCATTTACATCGGCGCGGCCGTTCAGCGCTCGCGACACCGTGCCGATCGATATGTTCAAGTGACGGGCAAGGTCGTGAATGCTGGACGCCAAGAGACTGTTCTCCCCCTTGCTTGGCTAGCACCGGTAGCCGCTCAGGCCAAGGCGGCAAGACGAATTTCGCCAAGGGCCAATTGACATTCTACGCCTCCGGGTGTGTTCTCGTAAACGTTTACGGAAAAACGTTTACGGTCCTGCCGTAGATGCCGTGACGATCGGCCTGGAGGGACCGAGCGGAGGAGGAGCGCTGGATGATCGATGTCGTCCTGGTCGGCTGCGGAGCGATGAGCAAGGCCTGGCTCGATGCCATCAGGCAGATCCACGGGCTCACCCTTGTCGGCCTCGTGGATCTCGATGCCGACAGGGCACGGGCGAGGGCGCGCGAATACGACCTCACCAATGCTGTCATCGGCAGCAATCTCGACGCCGTGCTCGACCAGACCAAACCGCAAGCGGTGTTCGACGTGGTGGTTCCAGCCGCCCGGCGCGAAGTCGCTTTTTCCGCTTTTGCCCACAATTGCCATCTGCTGACGGAAAAGCCGCTCGCCGACAGTCCGGAAAATGCGCGCGCCATCGTCGAGGCCGCGCGCCGCGCCGGGCGCATTCACGCCGTCGTGCAGAACCGCCGCTATGTCGCCAATGTCAGGCGCATCCGCAGATTCCTGGATTCCGGCGCCATTGGTACGCCGACCAGCATCCACGCCGACTTCTTCGTCGCGCCGCATTTCGGCGGCTTTCGCGAGGAGATGGCGCATGTGCTGCTGCTCGACATGGCGATCCACACCTTCGACGCCGCCCGCTACATGGTCGCCGGCGAGCCGGCCAATGTCCATTGCCAGGAATGGGAGCCGGCCAATTCCTGGTACCGGCAGGGATCGTCGGCCAGCGCCGTCTTCGATCTCGGCCGCGGCAAGGTCTTCACCTATGCCGGCAGCTGGTGCGCCGCCGGCTTCCGCACCAGCTGGGAAGGCAGCTGGCGCATCGTCGCCGAGCGCGGCAGCCTCATCTGGGACGGTCATGACGAGCTGAGGGCAGAAGCAGTGATGCCGGGCCGCGACGGAATGTTCGACAAAACCCAGCCGATCACGGTGCCGCCGCTTGATGCGTCCGATCGCGTCGGCGGCCATCTCGGCATTCTCCAGGATTTCGTGCACGCCATCGAGACCGGCACCGAGCCGGAAACGCGCGGCGCCGACAACATCAAGAGCCTGGCCATGGTTTTTGGCGCCATCGAAAGCGCCGATACCGGCCGCCGCGTGGCGATCGCAGAGGACGCACAATGACGCCGAACCCGCTTCTCGACATCCGGATCGGCACCATGGTGCGGGCCAATCTCGACGACCCGGCGGCTTACGTCAAACAGATCCTGCCGCTCGGCTTCGAGAGCATCCAACCCTTCTTCTGGCAGACGCTTGGCGGCAAGGACCTGCCGCTTCTCGCCGGCCAGATCCGCGAGGCGATCGGCGATGCCGACGTCATCGTGTCCTCGCTGGGCGTGTTCGGCAATCCGCTGGAAGACGGCGAGGTCGACCGCGGCGTGCTCAAGGCCTGGGAGACGGTGATCGACAATGCGCATCTGTTCGGCACCTCGATGGTCAGCGGCTTCACCGGCCGCCTGCGCGGCAAGAAGCTGACGGACAGCCTGCCGCGCTTCAAGGAGGTCTGGGGACCGTTGGCCAGGCGTGCCGCCGACAAGGGCGTGCGCATCGCGTTCGAGAACTGCGCCATGGACGGCAACTGGGCCGCCGGCGACTGGAACATTGCCCACAATCCGGACGCCTGGGAGCTGATGTTCAACGAAGTGCCCGACGACAATCTCGGACTGGAATGGGAGCCCTGCCACCAGCTCGTCTATCTGATCGACCCGATGCCGCAGATCCGCAAATGGGCGCCGCGCATCTTCCACGTCCACGGCAAGGACGCGACGGTGCGTTGGGACGTGATCCGCGAGCATGGCGTGTTCGGCCGACTGCCCTTCGTGCAGATGCGCACGCCCGGTTTCGGCGACAGCGACTGGACGCGGGTGATCAGCGAATTGCGACTGGCCGGCTACAAGGGCGCCATCGACATCGAAGGCTGGCACGACCCGGTCTATCGCGGCGACCTCGAGATCACCGGCCAGGTGCGGGCGCTGGAATATCTCAAGCAATGCCGGGGAGGGGCCAGCTACCTGCCGAACCCGATGTGAGGATCGGCCGGCGGGAGGAGCCGGCCGGGATGTCTGCAACGCACATTGACGAAGCGAATGTCGAAACCCCTCGCTTGCGAGGACAAAAAGGGAGGATAAGTGCATGAGCATGACGATGAGAAGGACAGTTCTGCGCTCGACCGTCGTGGCCGCCGCCACGGTGCTTGCCGCCGCGATCTCCACCTTGCCTGCGCAGGCGCTCGACGCCAAATGGTGCAAGGACGTCCACATCCGCTTCTTCGTCGGCGGCGCCGAGGGCGACGCTTTCGGCACCATCGTCTACAATGGCGCCAAGCAGGCAGAGGCCGATCTCGGGCCGAAGGTCGACTACATCTTCTCCCAGTGGGACATCGAAAAGATGGTGCAGCAACTGCGCGAGGCCGTCGCGGTCAAGCCCAACGGCATCGCCATGATGGGCCATCCGGGCGACGCGTCGATCATGCCGCTCGCCGAACAGGCGCACAAGGACGGCATCAAGATGATGTATCAGAACGTGCCGGTGCCGAAGGTGATGGCGGCATTCGGCGGCGGCTATATCGGCGCCCAGCAGGAACAGCAGGGCCGCGCGCTCGGCGCCGAGGCGTTCAAGCTGGGCAAGCTGAAGGCCGGTGACAAGGCGATCATGATCGGCCCGTTCGAAAACGAAAGTCGCGGCGCGCGCGAGCGCGGCACGGTGGCAGCGCTCAAGGAAGCCGGCGTCGAGGTCATCCAGTTGTCCTCACCGCCGAGCGGCGAATGGGCGTCCGATCCCAATCTGGCCATTCCGGTGATCACCGCGGCGCTGCTCAACAATCCCGACGTCAAGGCGGTCGGCTATCCCGGCGGGCAGATGCTCGGCAATGTCTCGACCTACATGCAGGCGGCCGGACGCAAGGCGGGCGAGATCTTCAACTTCGGCTTCGACACCAGCCCGCAGATCGTCGAGGGCTTCAAGGGCGGCTGGGTGCAATTGACCGCCGACCAGCAGCCGTTCCTGCAGGGCTACCTGCCGATCCTCAGCCTCTGCCAGCAGGTGGTGCTGGGGCTGGCGCCGATGAATGTCGACACCGGCGCCGGCTTCGTCACGCCCGAAAATTACGAGATCGTCGCTGAGCTCGCCAAGCAGGCGCTGCGCTGACCTCCCAAGCCGCCGGCCGGGATCTCAGGCCCCGGCGGCGGGACCGCTGGCGACGAAGCCGGCACGAGACAATCAAAGCGAGGATCCGATGGCAGAACGCCTCATCGAACTGCGCGACATCAGCAAATCCTATGGCCAGGTCTATGCACTGGGCGGGGTCAATCTCAGCGTCGACCGCGGCGAGGTCGTCGGCCTGCTCGGCGACAATGGCGCCGGCAAGTCGACACTGATCAAGATCCTGTCCGGCGTGGTCAAGCCGACCAGCGGCGAAATCCTCGTGCGCGGCAAGCCGGTCACCGCATGGAGCGCCGCGCGTTCCCGCGAGGCCGGCATCGAGACGGTGTTCCAGGACCGGGCGCTGGCCGTGCAGCAGACCATCGTTCGCAACATCTTCATGGGCCGCGAGCTGACCGGCTTCATGGGCTTTCTCAGGGTCAACAAGGAGATCGAGGAGGCGAGCCGTTTGATGCGCGAGATCGGCTTCACCTCGAAAGTGTTCACGCCGCAGTCGATCGTCGGCCAGCTGTCCGGCGGCGAGCGCCAGGGCGTGGCGATCGCCCGCGCCATCTACAAGCAGGCGGAGTTGATCGTCCTCGACGAACCGACGACGGCCTTGTCGCTGACCGAAACCGCCAAGGTGTTCCATTTCGTGCGCCAGGTGCGGGCGAGCGGCCGCTCGATCCTGTTCATCGGCCACAACATCCATCATGTCTTCGACATCGCCGACCGCTTCGTCGTGCTCGACCGCGGCAAGGTCGCACTGACGACCGACCGCAGCGAGGTCAAGTCGGCCGAAGATCTCATCAACTTCATGGAAGAGGTCGCGCATCCCGGCGGATTGGCCGGGCTGCACGATGCCGGCGACGCGGAGCAGAGAGCACGATGAGCAAGACCATGGAGCCCGATCTGCACGAGCCGTCCGCCGGCATTCCCCGCCCCAGTGCCCAGAAAGAGTGGAAACACCCATCCGATCACTGGATGCGCGGCTTCATCCTCGACAACCGTGCCGCGCTCGGCACGCTCGCCGTGTTCATCGTCATGATGGCGGTGTTCATGATCGCGAACCCGACCGTCTTCACCACCTGGTATCTCTACCGCTCGGTGCTGACGACGCTGCCGGTGGCGCTGTTCGTGGTGGTGCCGCTGGTGTTCGTCGTCACCTGCGGCGAGATCGACCTGTCGTTTCCGGCGACGATGGGTTTTGCCTCATGGGTCTTCGCGCTGGTCGTGCAGGCCGGCTACGATCCGTTTCTCGGCATCGCCGCGGCGCTCGTCACCGGCATGCTGCTCGGCTTCCTGGTAGGCTCGCTGGTCGTCTATGGCGGACTGTCATCGCTGATCGCCACGCTCGGCATGAATTTCCTGCTGCGCGGCCTGATCCAGATCATCAACGAAGGCAAGTCGATGGCGCTGACCAGCCTCAGCGACAGCTGGGCCTACACGATCTTCTCAAGCCAGCTCCTGGGCATTCCGGTGCAGATCTTCTGGGCCATCGGCTTCGTCGTACTGTCGGCGATGCTCTATAACAGGCATCGCTTCGGCGCGCAGGTGAGGGTGGTGGGCGACAATCCCGACAGCGCCCAGCAAATGGGCATCGACGTCAAGCGCGTGCGGGTGAAAGTGTTCGTCTTCGTCGGCATCGGTGCGGCGCTCGCCGGCACCTTCTCGGTGATGATCAACTTCACCTGGTGGCCGACCGCCGGCGATGGCTATCTCTTGCCGGTGCTGGCCTCGGTGTTCGTCGGCGGCACGCCGACCTGGGGCGGCATCGGCACCGTGGTCGGCGGCGCCATCGGCGCCGTCACCGTGTCGTTCATCCAGACCGGCGTCGTCGCGGCGGGCCTCAGCGGTTTCTACGTCCAGTTCTTCAACGGCCTGATCATCATCCTGTCGCTGCTCGGGCATAAGTGGAACCAGGCAAGGTATCGGTGAGGGCTGTTTCGTTGGCGAACCGCATGCCTTGACGATTGGCGGACACATCAATCACTTCGTCATCCACGGGCGAAGCAGGAGCGCAGCTCCGTCGCGAAGACCCGAGGATCCATGCCGCGACCTTCGCCCAGGAATGCAGCGGAGCAGAATTCTGCACCGTGGTGACGCGTTTGAGTCCCGGCATGGATCCTCGGGTCTGCGCCGCGTCGCTACGCTCCTGCTCCGCCCGTGGATGACGAAGGTGGGGCTTCCGCCAGAGAATGGTCGCTTGTAGGGCAAGCGGGCGCTCACACCGCCGCGACGAACCCGTCCAGCACGCGCTTCTGGCCGGCCTTGTCGAAGTCGATGGTCAGCTTGTTGCCTTCGATCGCGGAAATGTTGCCGTTGCCGAATTTCTGGTGGAAGACGCGGTCGCCGACATTGAAGGGCGATGGCGTGTCGGCCACGGATTTGGCGACCAGTTCGCCGTCGATGGTGCGGCCTTTGACCGAGGTGCGGCCGGCGCCGTAGCCGGAATCGGTCTCGCCATAGCCGATGCGCTCGACCTGGTGGCCGGAGCGCGAGCCCCAGTTGCGGTCGGTGGCTTCGGTGCGGTTGGCCTGCGCGCGCTGCCAGCCCGGCGTCGCATAGGTGTTGGAGAAGGCGCCGGATTTTTCGGTGTCGGCGCCGACATTGTCGAAGCGCGAGGCGCCATAGGGGTTCTGCCGTCCTGCGCCCTGGCCGCCGCGGCCGGAGGCAAAAGAACCGCCGCCGTAGGAGTTGCCGTAGCCGCCATAGGAGTTGCCGCTTTCGGCGACCTCGACATGGGCTTCCGGCAGTTCGTCGAGAAAGCGCGACGGGATGGTCGACTGCCACAGGCCGTGGATGCGGCGGTTGGAGACGAACCACAGATGCAGGTTCTTCTTGGCGCGAGTCAGGCCGACATAGGCAAGCCGGCGCTCTTCCTCCAGCCCGGAGCGGCCGCCTTCGTCCAGCGCTCGCTGGTGCGGGAACAGACCTTCTTCCCAGCCGGGCAGGAAGACGGTCTCGAATTCGAGGCCCTTGGCCGAATGCAGCGTCATGATCGAGACGGCGTCGAGCCCGGCGTTCTGCTCAGCGTCCATGACCAGTGCGACATGCTCGAGGAAGGAGCGCAGCGATTCATACTCCTCCATCGAGCGGATCAGCTCTTTCAGGTTCTCCAGCCGGCCGGGGGCTTCAACCGAGCGGTCGTTCTTCCACATGTCGGTGTAGCCGCTCTCTTCGAGAATGGTCTCGGCGAGTTCGGTGTGCGGCGTGGTTTCCAGCGCCTTCTGCCAGCGTTCGAAATTGGCCGCGACTTCGCGCAAGGCGGCGCGCGGCTTCGGCTTCAACTCGTCGCTTTCGGCGAGCTTGGCGGCGGCTTCCAGCATTGGGATGCGCAGCGCGCGGGCCGTGTCGTGGATCTGGCGGATGGTGGCTTCACCAAGGCCGCGCTTGGGCACATTGACGATGCGCTCGAAGGCGAGGTCGTCGGCGCCTTGCGCCACCACGCGGAAGAAGGCCAGCGCATCGCGGATCTCCATGCGCTCGTAGAAACGCGGGCCGCCGATGACGCGGTAGTTGAGACCGAGCGTGACGAAACGATCCTCGAATTCGCGCATCTGGAAGGACGCGCGGACCAGGATCGCCATGTCGTTGAGATTGTGCTTTTGCCGCTGGTAGGTCTCGATGGTCTCGCCGACGGCGCGCGCTTCTTCCTCGGAATCCCAGGCGGCGTGGACATGCACCTTGCCGTCCTCCGGCTCGTTGCGGTCGGTGAACAGCGTCTTGCCGAAGCGGCCCTCATTGTGGGCTATGAGGTGGGAGGCGGCCCCCAGTATGTGCGCGGTCGAGCGGTAGTTGCGCTCCAGCCGGATGATGGTGGCGCCGGGAAAATCCTTGTCGAAGCGCAGGATGTTGTCGACCTCGGCGCCGCGCCAGCCATAGATGGATTGGTCGTCATCGCCGACGCAGCATATATTCACGCTCACGGGCTGTTCCGCGCCTGCCGGCGCGGGCCCTCCGCGGGGGCCTCGCAACGGCTCGGACGGACGGTCGTCCTTGCGGCCTTCGGCCGATTGGAGATTAGTCGCCGAAGGCTTGCGCCCGGCATCCGGCCTTTGCGCCAGGAGCCGCAGCCACATGTACTGGGCGGTGTTGGTGTCCTGGTACTCGTCGACGAGGATGTATTTGAAGCGCTTATGGTATTCCTTGAGCACGTCCGGATTGGCGCGGAAGATGCGGATCGGGTGGCAGAGCAGGTCGCCGAAATCGCATGCGTTCAGCGTCTTCAGCCGCTCCTGATAGGCCTTGTAGAGCTCGCGGCCCTTGCCGTTGGCGAAGGCGCGCGCATCGCCCTCGGCGATGTCGGCCGGGCCTTGCCCCTTGTTCTTCCAGCCGTCGATCATCTGGGCGAACTGCTTGGCCGGCCAGCGCTTGTCGTCCAGACCTTCGGCCTGGATCAGCTGCTTGATCAGCCGCACGACGTCGTCGGTGTCGAGGATGGTGAAATCGGAGCGCAAACCGGCGAGTTCAGCATGGCGGCGAAGCAGCTTCACTCCAATCGAGTGGAAGGTGCCGAGCCATGGCATGCCCTCGACATTGCCTTCGCCGATCAGCACGCCGATGCGGATCTTCATCTCGCGCGCGGCCTTGTTGGTAAAGGTCACCGCGAGGATCTGCGACGGGAACGCCTTGCCGGTGGCGAGGATGTGAGCGATGCGCGTGGTGAGCACGCGGGTCTTGCCGGTGCCGGCTCCGGCCAGCACCAGAACCGGGCCTTCGGTGGTTTCCACCGCCAGCCGTTGCTCGGGGTTCAGCCCCTTGAGATAGTCGGGCGCGTTGTTGTGGCCGCTGCGGGCAGCCATGGCGCGCGCGGCGATGCCCGACGGGGCCGTGGGCCGCGCATTGGGTTCGTCGAAAAAGGGCATGTCTTCGGAAAAGCCGGACATTGCCCCGAATGTAGTGATTCGGTGGGGAAAGACCAGAACTGTCTACGTTTTGTTCCGCTAAAGTGCCCGATTGCTGCCCCGCGCTCCCACTGCGGTCGATGTTATTCCAATTGCGATGGACCATTACCGCCTGCGCTTGAGGCCCGTGCTTGACAGGCGGGACCGTCAGGAGAAAGTTGTGCTTCGGGCAGCGACGCAATGCCGGGTTGCCATGGCCGCGCCGCGAAGCGCAACAGTCGAAGGAGTATCATCTTGGCTGTCACCATCACATCCCTCATTCTTTTCCTCATCGGCCTGGCACTCGGCGGCGGCGGCATCCGCCTGGCGATGCTGGGCGGCAGCTGGTACTATGTCGTCGCCGGCCTTGCCTTCCTGATCGCCGCCTGGCTGCTCTACCGGCGCCGGTCCACCGCACTGTGGCTCTACGCGGTGATCGTGCTCGGCACGTTGGCCTGGGCGGTCTGGGAAACCGGCTTCGACTGGTGGGAACTTGGACCGCGCGGCGGCATCATCGTGCTTCTCGCTTTGTGGCTGCTGACGCCGTGGGCGAGGCGGGGTCTTGCCGGCCCTGACGGGCGCGCACCGCTGATCCTTGCCGTGCTGGCCTCGCTGGCCGTCGCCGGTTATTCGATGACATCGGACCCGAAGGACATTGCCGGTGAACTCGGCACCGACAAGGTGGTCGCCAACGCCAATCTCGGCAATGATGTGCCGGCCGGCGAGTGGCACTATTACGGCCGCACGCAGTTCGGCCAGCGCTATTCGCCGCTCGACCAGATCACGCCTGACAATGTCGCCAAGCTGCAGCCGGCGTGGACCTACCAGACCGGCGACGTGAAGGGTCCGGACGATGTCGGCGAGACCACCTATCAGGTGACGCCGCTGAAGATCGGCGACACGCTCTACATCTGCACGCCGCACAATTTCGCCATCGCCATCGATGCCGCGAGCGGCAAGGAGAAATGGCGCTTCGATCCCAAGGTCAAGCTCGACAAGGACCGCCAGCACCAGACCTGCCGCGGCGTGGCCTATTATGCCGATGCCGCCGGCGCCGCCGGGCAGCCCTGTGCGACCCGCGTCTACCTGCCGACCTCGGACGCGCGGCTGATCGCGCTCGACGCCGCCAACGGGCAGGTCTGCCCGGCTTTCGCCGAGGGCGGCACGCTGAACCTTCTGACCAACATGCCCTATCCGAAGTCGGGCTATTACTACTCGACCTCGGCCCCGCTGATATCAGGCGGCAAGATCATTGTCGGCGGCGCGGTCAACGACAATTATTCGACGCAGGAGCCGTCCGGTGTCATCCGCGCCTACGACGCTGCCACCGGCGCGCTGGTGTGGAACTGGGATTCCGGCAATCCGGACCAGACGACGCCGCTGCCGGCCGGCCAGACCTATACCGCCAACTCGCCCAACATGTGGTCGACGCCGAGCGCCGACGAGAAGCTCGGCCTGCTCTACGTGCCGCTCGGCAACCAGACGCCGGACCAGCTCGGCGCCGGGCGCAGTGCCAATGTCGAGAAGTTCTCGTCGTCGATCACCGCGCTCGACCTCAACACCGGTCAGGTGCGATGGGTGCGGCAGACCGTGCACCACGATCTCTGGGACATGGACGTACCGGCACAGCCGAGCCTGATCGACATCACCAAACCCGACGGCACGGTGGTGCCGGCGCTGGTCGGACCGACCAAGCAGGGCGACCTCTATGTGCTCGACCGCCGCACCGGCGAGCCGGTCATTGCGGTCAACGAAGTGCCGGCGCCCGGCGGCGCGATCGAAGGCGACCACACATCACCGACGCAGCCGGTCTCCGATCTCACCTTCATGCCGAAGCCGCTGACCGGCGCCGACATGTGGGGCCTAACCATGTTCGACCAGTTGGCCTGCCGGATCGAATTCCAGGGCCTGCGCTATGAGGGTCGCTATACGCCGCCTTCCGTCCAGGGGTCGCTGATCTACCCCGGCAACTTCGGCACCTTCAACTGGGGCGGCGTCGCCGTCGATCCGGTCCGGCAGGTGCTGTTCGGCATGCCGACCTATCTGGCGTTCAAGTCGCAGTTGATCCCGCGCGATCAGGTGCCGCCGCCGGACGAAGGGCGCGGCAGCGAGCAGGGGCTGAACCGCAACGAGGGCGCGCCCTATGCGGTGGTGATGGGGCCGTTCCTGTCGCCGCTCGGCATTCCTTGCCAGGCGCCGCCCTGGGGCTATGTCGCCGGCGCCGATCTCAGGACCGGCAAGATCGCCTACAAGCACCGCAACGGCACCGTCTACGACATGACGCCGCTGCCGCTGCCGCTGAAGGTCGGCGTGCCCGGCATCGGCGGGCCGATGATCACCGCTGGCGGCGTCGCCTTCCTGGGGGCCGCAGTCGACGACTACCTGCGCGCCTACGACCTGACATCGGGCAAGCAGCTGTGGCAGGCGCGGCTGCCGGCCGGCGGGCAATCGACGCCGATGACCTATACGGTCGCCGACGGCCGCCAGTTCGTGGTCATCGTCGCCGGCGGCCACGGTTCGGTCGGCACCAAGCCTGGGGACTATGTGATGGCCTACGCGCTGCCGAAGGGGTAACGCGATCTTTCAGAGGTCGCGCCGCCCCTCGTCTGTGCCGGTATCTATTCCCCGTATAGTGACGGGGAAAAGTGCCCGACTGGGCGATGAGGGGCGGCAAATCTTCCGATCGGCCCGTTCTCGATCAGCCGATCCCCAGATGACCCTTCAGGCTGGGCACCGAGCCGAGCACCTTGTTGGTCAGGTCGGGGCCGGCGGCGGCTTCGGCCTGCTGGATCAGCGTCGCGCCGGCCTTCTGGATTTGCGCCATATCGAGCCCGGATGCTTTGAGCGCGGCGATGCCGTTGATCAGCGCGCCGACCTTCTCGCCGAGAACGCCGCCAAGCGCGCCCTGCAACGACGACAGAAAACCGCCACCGCCGGCCGGAGCGGCGGCCATGACGTCATATTGATGGGCGAGGTCGTCGGCGCCGGGGATCTTGGCGAAGAACGCCGAGGCGCTTGTGCCTTCCGCCTCGTGTTCGAGCACCGAGAAAATGGTGCCGACGACTTTCTCCGTCGTCGCCTGGTCGAGGCCGGCCTTCTGCGAAACGGTGTTGACGATGTCCTGGACGTTCATAGCGTCACCTCAACCCTGGTTTTTCGTGTTGCGGTTCCGCTCAGCGCGGACCCTGATCAACGATCGTCTGCCTGCGTTCAGAACCATCGAGCACAGGGCCAAAGCGACGGCCGCCGCAAGGACGAGCGCGCTGGCGAGGATCGGGGAAGGCATGGTCATGGTCATCGCTTCCTTCTGGGTTTGACGTGTAGGCACGCGGTCAAGATACCGTCGATAGCCACCTTCCCTCACGATTGTGGCAGCGCCAGCAGGATTTGTCGCCAATGACCAAAAAGTGATGACACGGCCGCGCATGGCACCGGCTTTACTGCCCGGCCGCGGCTGGCTGCATACCCTGAAGCGATCGACGGCCGCGATGAGTGGTCGACTGGATCATGCCGGCTTGGTCCCTATGTAGCTGGGGAATTGAAGCCCGAAGCAGAGGAACTCTTCCATGACGAAACCCGACGCCAAACCCGCCATCACCCAGGCGATGATCGATGCCTATGACGAATATACGCATCTGACGCTCGATCGCCGCCGGTTCATGGAGCAGTTGACCCGGCTTGCCGGATCGGGTGCGGCGGCGGCCGCGATCGCGCCGCTTCTGGCGGCAAATTCGGCGCAAGCGGCTGTTGTCGCCGACAACGATCCGCGGGTGAAGGGCGAGGACATCAGCTATCCCGGCGGCAGCGGCGAAATGAAGGGCTATCTGGTCAAGCCGGTGGACAAGGCGGGCAAGCTCGGCGCGGTGATCGTCGTGCATGAGAACAGGGGGCTCAACCCGCATATCCGCGATGTGACGCGACGCGTGGCGCTGGAGGGGTTCGTGGCGCTGGCGCCGGATTTTCTGTCGCCGCTCGGCGGAACGCCAACCGATGAAGACAAGGCGCGCGACATGTTCGCCAAGCTCGATCCGGCGCAGACCATCGCCGACGGTGTTGCGACCGTCGCTTTCCTCAAGAGCGACAAGGACGGCAACGGCAAGGTCGGCGCCATCGGCTTCTGCTGGGGTGGCGGCACGGTCAATATGCTGGCCGTCAACGCGCCCGATCTCAGTGCCGGCGTTGCCTATTACGGCATGCAGCCGAAGGCCGCCGATATGTCCAAGATCAAGGCGGCCTTGCTGCTGCACTATGGCGGACTGGACGAGCGCATCAATGCCGGCATCGACGCCTTCAAGAAGGAACTCGACGCGGCGCATGTCGAATACACGGTCTATGTCTATGAAGGCGCCAACCATGCCTTCAACAACGACACGTCGGCAGCGCGCTACGACAAGAAGGCGGCCGACCTGGCCTGGGGCAGAACGATCGCCTTCCTCAAGCAGAAACTGGCATAGGGGCGTCCGTCTAATCCGTGTTCGCCGGCTTGTGGAAGGCGACGCCGGCGGCCACAAGCGCAATGCCGAGGCAATCGGTAAAGCTTGGAATCTGGCGCAGCACGACGACGCCGATCAGCGTCGCGGTGACGGGCAGCAGCGACAGCATCAGCGCGAAGCTCGCGCGTGGCAGCCGCGACATGGCGAGCTGGTCGCAGATGTAGGGGATAACCGACGAGCAGATGCCGACGCCGATGGCGGCGAGCAGCAGCGGCGGCGAGAAAAAGGCCGGCAGCGCATCGGTGAAGCCGATCGGCAGCACGACCACGAAAGCGATCGCCATGGCGGCACCCAGGCCGGCAATGCCGCTGCCTGCGCCCGAAGCGGCGACGCGGTGGCCGAGCACGATGTAGCCGACAAACAGCGCGCCGTTGAGGAAGGCCCAGAACAACCCGATGCGATCATCGGACCACTTGACGTCGATGAGCAGCAAGGTGCCGGTCACGGCAACGGCAAGGGCGGCGAGATTGCGCGGGCTCCTGAGGCCGATCGCCGCGACGCCGATGGTGCCGACGAATTCGATCGCCGCCACCAGCGAGATCGGCAGGCGGTCGAGCGCCAGGTAGAACGAACAGTTCATCACCGCCAGACAGGCCCCGAAGGCCAGCAAAAGCAGCCTTGTCGAGCGATCGGCGCGGGCGAAGGTTCGCCATGGGCGGGTCAGGGGTGCGAAGATGAGTGCTGCCGTGGCGATGCGCAGCCACGCCATGCCGAGCACGCCGACATGCGGGAAAAGCAGGACGGCGAATGCCGGCCCGAGATAGTGGAAGACGGCGCTGACGCCGAACCAGACATGCGGCGGCAATTTTTCCGTCAGCCTGCCGACGGTGGAGTTGGCAGGGGCAGGGTCTGCTGTAAGAGCTTGCGTTTGATCATCCATCGGATCAGTATCGCAGGCATATTTGCCGGTTTATATGAGTGATGATGGGCTGGTCTGGCGAGATCTCCCTCGGAAGCAAGGAATTTCCTATGAAGCGCCTTCGAACTGAAAGTGCCGACCTCGATGTCGCGGACATGAAGATCCTGCGTCTGCTGGAGAAGGACGCGCGCACCAGCACGGCGGAGCTGGCACGCTCGGTTGGCCTGTCGGCGCCGAGCGTGGCAGAGCGCATCAAGCGGCTGCAGGAAAGTGGCGTCATCGAGGCCTATTCGGTCAGGATCAACCCGGCGGCACTCGGCCTGCCGCTGTCGGCATGGCTGCGCATCCGGCCGGTGCCGGGGCAACTGGCCGTCGTGGCCGAGATCATCCGCGAACTGCCGGAGATCGTGCAATGCGACCGGGTGACCGGAGAGGATTGTTTCGTCGCGCTGGCGCATGTCGGCTCGGTGGTTGAACTTGAGCGGGTGATCGACCGCATCATCCCCTACGCGATTACCAACACGGCGATTATCCAGTCGTCGCCGGTGGTGGCGCGCT
The DNA here is from genome assembly GCF_040321815.1 of Mesorhizobium sp. M0239. Lineage (NCBI taxonomy): Bacteria > Pseudomonadati > Pseudomonadota > Alphaproteobacteria > Hyphomicrobiales > Phyllobacteriaceae > Mesorhizobium > Mesorhizobium sp. M0239. The sequence continues at coordinate 16,158 of NZ_JAMYSG010000012.1, read as the reverse complement.
CGGCTCTGGCGGCGTTGCGGCGCCAGGCTTGACGTACAGGGAGAGACCTATGCGTGGCCGCGCTTCATGCGCGCCTGCTTCAGGATGGCGCGCCAGCGGATCATGTCGAACGGGATCGGCTCGTTGTTGTTGGCGATGTGGAAGATCTCGTTGTTGACGTTCTTGAGCGAGCGCCAGAAATCATAGTCGGTGATGCGCGGATCGGCGGCCAGCCTGTCCACCTCGACCTTGATGTCGGTTTTCATGCACTTTCCTCGAACCGGCGCCGCGCCGCCCGTGTCGCTACCTCGATGCGGATCGTTTTCGACCGACCCGCTGAGTCGCGCAACGGCTCAAATGGCTTGTTCCCGTTAAAACCTTGGTAAGGTTAACGTGGCCACGGCGCCGCTTCAAGCGTCGCCGCCGGCCGATGGGAGGGTTCCGCGATTTTAGATTGCCGGTGTGGCTTTGAAGCCGGAAACGAGAAGTATCGGCTTCGCCCTATTTGCGTTTGATGCCGATCGAGCGGCCGGCCCGTTCCGGCATCGGCAGTGCCGAATGGGCGGCGCGCATGGCTTCGACCCTGGCCAGCACATCGGCGGGGAAGGGCGCCACCTTCGGCCCGGACATGTCGACATGCAGCGACAGCGATTCGGACGTCGCGGCCAGCCAGCCGTCGACATGGCGGATTTCCTGATAGGCCCGCAGCCGCTTGTCGTCGTGGTCGATGAGCTGGAATGAGACCGTGACCTTATGCTCGAGGTGCAGCTCCTGCACGTAGCAGACATGGACTTCGGCCGTGTAGATGGTGAGGCGACGATCCCTGGCATAGTTCGGTCCAATGCCCATTGCCTCGAAGGCATCGTCCGAGCAGCGGTCGAACAGCACGTTGTAATAGGCCATGTTGAGATGGCCGTTGTAGTCGATCCAGTCCTTCTCGATGTCCATGGGTTTTGAGACGAAGGGAGTGGGGATGGGCATCGAAACTTCCTTGTTGGACCGAGCGTGGCGGGTAAGACTACGCATCCATAATCGCATAACAAGCGTGGACACTGGTCCATTCGCCGAGGAATTCATGGCTCTGAGCGACCTCAACCCGGTCGAACGCTCGGACCGGCTTGTTAATTTTCTGGCAGAGTGCGACGAGCAACCAACATCGCAAGACCGCCCAGCGGGAAGAAAAACATCATCACTATTTTTCCAACCGCAGCCCAGAAGAGTGTCAAATCATCACCTGCGGTATAGCAAGCAGCATTTAGCCAGCAGTGTTCAGTTTTTGTTTGAAATTCGTCGATACCAAAATAGGCGCTCAGACTCGTAAGAATGCCGAAAATAACACCAGCGAAAGCGGTCAAAGTATTTGGTCTTTTGCGCCCGCCAGCATTGAGTCTTTCGGTTATCTCATTTTTTGGCATAGCGACATAGTATATAAAAATCGAAATAGAAGATATGAAACCTGCAAAAAGAAAGCAAGTTATTATGGATTGAGCTCTGAAGATCGATTTATCGGAAAGAGGCGGTTGAATGGAATTCGCGTATTTGGCAACAACGGGGAAAAGATATGATCCCAGGGCAGATAATATCGAACCTATCTCGCCTATGAAGCCTTGATCGGGCTCGCCGTAGGTAAGCGCGATGGCAAGCGACTCGCCGGACAAGAAAGTGGCAAAGATAAAGACACAAAGATATCCGCCATAACGCCGAGCGAAAGGACCGGGCTTTCGATCAGTGCCCGGGTATGCTCGAGTGCTTAACACAGCGAATAGCCCTATGAAGCCAAAGAAGATGACCGCACCAAACCAGCCGACGCGACTTTGGGTGGCCGCTGTATGCACCGCCCATCCAGGCAAGAGCGCCAGGAAAAAAAGTATGTATCCTGCCAGTACCGAATTTTTCATTTCCGACCCGAGGTCACGGCAACCATTTGACTAGCCGAATGGACATCTATGCGGCAAGTGGCTTAGACCTCCTGCAGAAAAGTTGGGATAGAAAAATATGGCTCTGAGCGACCTCAACCCGGTCGAACGCAACGAGGAAGGCATCGCAGCGGTGCTCGGCATCCTCAAGCAGCAGCTTGGCGAGCGATTCCAGACCGGCCAGGCCATCCGCTCCCAGCACGCCCACACCACCACCTACATCCCGACGCAGGCGCCTGACGGCGTCGCGTTTCCGGAGACGACCGCGGAGGTGCAGGACATCGTGCGCGCCTGTGCCGCGCATCATGTGCCGGTGATCGCCTTTGGCGTCGGCTCCTCGCTGGAGGGTCACACCAACGCACCGGGCGGCGGCATATCGGTCGACACCTCGCGCATGAACCGCATCCTGGCGGTCAATCCGCAGGATCTCGACTGCACGGTCGAACCTGGTGTGACGCGCGAGGATCTGAACCGGCACCTGCGCGACACCGGCCTGTTCTTCCCAATTGATCCGGGCGCCAACGCCTCGCTCGGCGGCATGGCGGCGACGCGGGCGTCCGGCACCAATGCCGTGCGCTACGGCACGATGCGCGAGAACGTGCTGTCACTGACCGCCGTCATGGCCGATGGCGAAACGGTGACCACCGGCAAGCGGGCGAAAAAGAGTTCGGCCGGCTATGATCTGACGCGGCTGCTGGTCGGCTCGGAAGGCACGCTCGGCATCATCACCTCGCTGACCTTGAAGCTGCAAGGCATCCCGCAGGCGATCTCCGGCGGCGTCTGCCCGTTTCCGAGCGTCGAGGCGGCCTGCAATGCTGTCATCGCGACGATCCAGATGGGCATCCCCGTGGCGCGCATCGAACTGGTCAACGCGTTGCAGATGCGGGCGATGAAGAACTATTCGAAGCTCGACTATCCCGAAAGCCCGTGCCTGTTCGTCGAGTTTCACGGCAGCGATGCCGGCGTTGCCGAACAGGCCGAGACCTTTGGCATGATCGCGGAAGAGAATGGCGGCGGGCCGTTCCTGTGGACCAGCGTCGCCGAGGAGCGCACAAAACTGTGGAAGGCCAGGCACGACGCCTACTGGTCGTCGCTGACGTTGCGGCCGGGCGCCAAGGGGCTGTCGACCGATGTCTGCGTGCCGATCTCGCGCTTTGCCGAATGCGTCATGGAAACCGAAGCCGACATAGCGGAGATGGGTCTGATCGCGCCGATCGTCGGCCACGCCGGCGACGGCAATTTTCACGTGCTGGTGCTGATGGATGTCAACGATCCCAAGGAGATCGCATTGTCGGAAAAGTTCGTCTCGCGGCTCAACATGCGGGCGATCGCCATGGACGGCACCTGCACCGGCGAGCACGGCATAGGCCAGGGAAAGATCGGCTTCCTGCGCCATGAACTCGGCCACGGCGTCGACATCATGCGCACGATCAAGCAGGCCCTGGATCCGCTTGATATCATGAACCCGGGCAAGATTTTGCCGGGGGACTAGGCGAGTCCTCCAGCGCAAGGCCGCAGGCGGCTCGTCTTGACCATGCCACCATTTTCGGGCCGAGACTTCGGCGAGCAGCGAGGCCTGAAACAGACAGGCGTGCCAGCGGAGGAAAAGTGTCATGGCGATTTCACGCAAGGAAGAGGCGCGTGCGCTGAGCGCCGACGAACAGGAACTGGTGGAGAAATCGCACCATCCTTCGGTGCAGGAGCTTTCCGACGCCGATGTTGCCGGTCTGGTCAAGCTGTTGCGGGACCGGCGCGACAAGGCGCAGACCGAGGCGCATCGGCGCCGCCGCGAAATGCGGGGCAAGGGAGCGCCGAAAGGTGCTTCGCCCTCAAAGTCCGATGGCGGTTCGCAGGTAAAGCTGGCGGTGCTAGCCATGGCGATGCGGCGGCTGAATGGCGAGGCCGAGCGGCGCCGGCAACTGGCGGCCAGCGTTTCGCTGGTTGGGAATGCGCGCAAGGTGCTGGCCATGAAGCAAAATGCGCCGGCGGACGGTCCCGCGCTCAATTCGCGGACGGCTCACAAGGGCATGCGCGCCGTGGCTAGCAAGCGGGCGCCGAAGCTGGTCCGGCCAGCGGAATTCGGCCGGCAGCGCAAGGCGGGCAAGGTGGCACAAGCGAAGCGCGACGCACGCTGATCTTCGCCGATAGAGGCCGTCAGCCGTTCTTTACCGGGCGGCGGGAACCTTCTCCTGCGCGCCCTCGACAAGCGCCTGCAGCATGGGGCGGGTTGGCGCGAAGAACGTTGTGCCGGTCTGCGGCGTCGAGAAATCGAGCAGGCGGTCGTAGGCGCCCGGCGGGTCGCCGATATACATGCGCTGCAGCATTTTTTCGATGACCCAAAGATATCTGGAATAGCCGATGAAGTAGGTCCCGAACTCGTTTTGTCCGGGCCTGCCGAACGGCATGTTGTCGCGCAATATGTCGTACTCGTTGCCATCGGCATCCTCGATGGTGGCCAGCGACTTGTGTGATTTGCGCGGCGCGTCGTCATCGTCGATTTCGATGTTGTCGATCTTGGTGCGGCCGATGATCGCTTCCTGCTCGGGCGTCGGAATGCGCGCCCAGGCCTGCATGTCGTGCAGATATTTCTGGACGACGACATAGCTGCCGCCAGCGAAGTCGGCGTCTTCATCGCCGACGAGCGCAGAGGCGGGCAAATCGAGGCCGGTCGGGTTGGCGGTGCCGTCGATGAAGCCGAGCAGGTCGCGCGCATCGAAATAGCGAAAGCCGGAAACCTCGTCGACGACGCTCACGCCGTCGCCGAGATTGTCGAGCAGAATGCGCTCGAACTCGAAGCACATGTCGGGGCGTTCGGAGCGGATGTGGAAGAGAAGATCGCCAGCGGTCGAGGGCGCCGAATGAACGGATCCCTTGATCGGCGCAAACGGTTTCAGTTCCAGCGGCCGCCGATCTGGAGAAAGACGATCCCAGAGATCGCGGCCGATGCCGGCAATGCACGAAAGCCGCCCGGAAAGATCGCGGAACCCGACGGTTTTGACGAGATCGTCGAGCCCACCAAGCACGGAGGCCACCTTGGCGAGCGCGGTCTGCTCGCCGGCGACGGTGACGACAAGAAAGACCGCCGAAAGCGACAGCGGAGCGTCGACGCTTTGCGCGTCGATCGGCACGCGATCCCAGTTCTTCCCAGACATCCGAATTCTCCGCTTTGCGAGGATTTGTTTCAGATCATCCGGGATCGCGCAACACTGGATGAATTGCCTCTTTATCGACACGCGGATGCGGGTAGAGTGCGGCAGAATTTCAATCAACCCATTCGGAGCTGATGCTCGCACGCCTGTTCGTGATCTTTGGTGGCCTGTTCGTGCTGGTGCTATGTGCGGCGCTGGTGGTGCCGTATTTTGTCGACTGGACCGGCTACCGCGCCCAATTCGAGCGCGAGGCGAGCGCCATTCTCGGCCGCAAGGTGACCGTGCAGGGCGACGCCACGGCAAGGTTGTTGCCGTTCCCCTCGGTGACCTTCTCGAACGTCGCTGTCGCCGGCGGCCCCAATGGCCAGCCGGCCATGACCGTCGAGACGTTTTCGATGGATGCGGAACTGGCGCCCTTCCTGCGCGGCGAAGTGCTGATCTTCGACATGCGGCTGGTGCGGCCGAAAGCGACCATCGACATCGCCAACAATGGCACGGTCGACTGGGCGATGCGGCCGTCCTCGCCCTTCGACCTCGATCAGATCTCGATCGAGAAGCTGACGGTGACGGAAGGGCAGATCGAACTGCGCCATGCCGCCGGCGGGCGCAGCCATTTGTTTTCCGAGATCAATTCGACCATCTCGGCCAAGTCGCTGGCCGGGCCATGGCGCATGGACGGCACGCTGCGGCTGGACGGGTTGCGCACCGCGGTCACCGCGTCCACCGGCAAGGCTGAAGGCAACGGGCAGATGCGGCTGCGGCTGAAGGCCGATCCGGACGCCTATCCGCTGGTCATCGAAGCCGACGGCAATGCTGGCATTGTCAATGGCGCTGCCGTCTATTCCGGCCAATTCAAAATCTCCGGTGCGGACAAGAACAGCGCCGAGCTGCGCAGCACCGACGGTGAGACGGTGAAGGTTTCCGCCGGCAAGCCCGATCCGGGCTTTCGGCTGAACGGCAAGTTTTCGCTCGACCACCAGAAGTTGGGCGTCGACGAATTCCGCTTCGAGACCGGGCCGCTCGACAACCCCTACACCGCCGATGGCGAGGCTTCTGTCGATCTCGGGCTGAAACCGAGTTTCGCCATCGAGGCCAATGGCGCGCAGGTGCAGTTCGACGAGGCGGTGGGCGCCGAGGCCGGCGCCGGCCTGACGCTGGACCAGCGCATCGCGGCGTTTGAGCAGGCGCTGCTCGACATGCCGAAGCCGACTATCCCCGGCACCGTCGAGGTCAAGCTGCCGGCGGTGGTGGCCGGCGACACCACGGTGCGCGACGTGCATCTTTCCGCCGAGCCGGTCGATGGCGGCTGGTCGGTGAAATCGCTTGCCGCGACCTTGCCCGGCCGCACCACGCTGGAAGCCGATGGCATGCTCGTGCTCAATTTGGAGGGTCATTTCGGCTTCAACGGCTCGCTGCTGCTGGCCGTGGCGCAACCCTCCGGCTTTGCCGCCTGGCTGTCGAAGGATGTCGACGAGGCGATCCGCCGTCTGCCTGCCGCCGGCTTCAAGGCCAAGGTCGACCTCTCGCAGAAGCGCCAGGCCTTCAGCGATCTCGAATTGATCCTGGGCAAGGCTAGGTTTTCCGGCCGCATCGATTCCACCCAGCCCGACGATGCCAAGCCCTCAGTGCTGATGCGTCTCGAAGGGGGCGACCTCGATATCGACGGGCTGGCGGCCTTCGCCTCGATCTTCGTCAGCGACAAGGGGGCCAATCGCTTTGCCGACCGCGACCTCGATTTCCAGATCAAGGCCGGGCCGGTCAATGCCGGAGGGTTGACCGCCGATACGATCGACACGGCGCTCAGGCTGCGCGATGGGCTGCTCGAAATCGACCGGCTGTCGGTGGGCGGACTGGCCGGCGCCTCGATCAGCGCCACCGGCCGGGTCAAGGATTTCCCGGCGAGCCCGACCGGCAAGCTCGATGCATCGGTGGTTGCCGTCGACCTGAAGCCGCTGGTCGACGTCGCCGCCCAGCACTATCCCGACAGTGCCGTGCTGAAAGGGCTGGCGAGCCGTGCCGCTGCCTATCCCGAGCTGTTCCAGGATGCGCGCATCGACCTGGTGGCGAGTGCGGCCGACAATGGCGACGGCACCACGGGGCTGGCGGTGAGCGGGCAAGGCAAGGCGGGCGGCTCGGCCTTTTCCGCATCGCTGTCGGGGAAGGGGGCGGTGGACAAGCTTCTTGAAGCGCCGGTGGCGCTTACCTTCAATGCCAAAAACCCTGACGCCACCACGCTGCTGGCCCTCTACGGCCTGCCGGCGCTGCCGCTCGGCATGCTGGGCGAGGCAAGCACCGATATTCAGGCCAAGGGAACGCTTGGTGGCGGCCTGACGACGAATTTCAGCCTTGCCGGCAACGACTTCAAGGCTGGTTTCGAGGGAACGATCGCCGATACGCCGCAAGGCTTCGCCGCCAAGGGCAAGCTCAGCCTCGACGCCGCCGACATCGAGCCATGGCTGATGACGACAGGTATCGGCCTGCCGGGCATGGGGGCGGGCATGTCGACGTCGCTCTCGGCGCAGGGCGATTATGGCAACGGTCTGCTGGTGCTGGACGAACTCAACGGCGCTATCAACGAAGCGGCGGTGTCCGGCGACGTCAATATCGATGTAAAGGAGGGGGTCGACGGAAAGGCCGGCGTGCCGCATCTGGCCGGGGCGCTGGCGCTCGACGAACTCGACCTCGATCCGATGGCGGTGGCGCTGTTCGGCGATTCCGCCTTTCTTGCCGACAAAGACGGGGCCGACAAGGAAGGGGCAGGCAAGGGTGGCGTGTGGCCGGCGACACCGTTCAGCCAGAAGTCCAACCTGCCGTTCACCGCCGACCTAGACCTGACGACGGCAGCGCTCGCCGCCGGTCGGTTCGCCACCGCGTATGATGCCGCCTTTTCGCTCAAGCTGGACCAGGAAGGCATCCGCGTTTCGGATTTGAAGGCGAAATTGCTGGGCGGGGCGCTCACCGGCCTGTTCGAACTGAAGAACAATGACGGCACCGGCCTGTTCTCTGGCCAGATGAAACTGGCGGGCGCCGATCTGGCGACCGTGCTGCCGGATGCCGGCATCAACGGCATCGGCGACTTCTCGACAGCGCTGTCAAGCAGCGGCAAATCGGTCGAAGGGATGGTGGCCGCCTTATCAGGCTCCGGCACTGCGGCGTTGAAGGGCGTGAAAGTTGCTGGCGTCAATCCAGATGCGTTCAGTGCGTTCCTCGTCAAGGCGGATGCGATCGGGCGTGACATCGATGCGGCCAAGACTGCCGGCTTCGCGCCTGACATCGCCGCTGATGGCAGTCTAGCCGCCAAGGACACCGACATAGCCTTCACGGTTGCCGGCGGCACGCTGCGGGCGCCGCCGGTCAGCCTGGAAAATCCGGCGGCGACCTTGTCCGCCGACGTCACGGCGGATCTCAACGCGGTCACGGTGTCGGCCAAGGGTGCGATCACCTATCGGCCGGGCGACGAGGCGCTGGTCGGCTCCGAGCCGGTCGTGAATTTCACCGCCGAGGGGCCGTTCGGCGCGGTGAAACGAGCATTCGACAGTGAGCCGCTGGCGCAGTTCCTGACCCAACGCGCGCTGGAAAAGGAACAGCAGCGCGTCGAGGCGATGCAGGCCGCGCTGCTCGAAAAGCAGCGGCTTCGGCGCGAGGTCCGCTACTACGCGGCGCTGCAGGATGCTCGCGACAAGGCGGCCGAAGAACTGCGCAAGCAGCAGGAAGCGGCGCGGCTGAAAGCCGAGGCGGACGCCAAGGCAAAGGCGGAAGCGGATGCCCAGGCCAAGGCTGAGGCGGACGCAAAGGCCAAGGCCGATGCCGATGCGAAGGCGGCTGCCGAAAAGCAGGCCGCCGACGAGGCGGCCAAAGCGCAGGCCGAGCAGGAGCGGCAGAAGGCGGAAGAGGCGGTGCGCATCGCGGCGCAGGAAAAGGCAAGGCTCGAGGCCGAGCGCAAGGCCGCGCAGCAGGCTCCCAAGGTGGAGCGTGCCCCGCCACCGGAAGCCAATGACAATCCGCCGCCGGCCAAGCCGAAGTCCAATCCGTTCACGATCGACAATCTGCTGAAGTCGCTGCAGTAGGCAGTAGGGGAGGCCTTTCCGCCCCGAGACCGTTTCAAAGAACGAACAGTTCGGCACCGTCGGTGGTGTAGCGGGCGTGGCGAAAATCGCGGATGGCGGCAAGCCTGCCGTCCTGCCAGGCCAGCAGGATGAAATAGGTGGGGCGCCCTGTTGGGTCATTGGGATCGCGGACGAGGACTGCTGGCCTGTCTTCGACGAAGCCGAGCATAAGATGCCAATCCTGCACGCGGGAATAGTTGCTGAAGTAGGTGGCGACCTCCTTGCGGCCATTCAGCCGCGCCCTGGCCACCAGTTCCAGCCGCACCTCATCGGCCAGCATGTCGCGCACCGCATCGAAGTCGCGGGCGTTGAAGCGGTCGATGTAAGCGTCGAGCAGCAGACGTTGCGCGGCGCTCAGTCTCGGAACAGGACGGTCGTCCGGTTCGTCCGCAAGATTGCGCAGTCGGTGGCGGCCACGATGCAGCGCCGCCTTGATGGCGGGGATGCTGGTATCGAGCGTGGCGCTGATTTCCTGCAGCGAATAGCCCAGAACGTCCATCATGATGACGCTGCTTCGCTGCGTGACGGGAAGGCGCATGAAAGTGTGCAGGCTGGCCGCGGCGGCCTGACGATCGGCGGTGGGATTGGCCGGGTCGACGATCATATCCGGGTCCTCATCGGAAAAGGCCTTTTCGCGGGCTCGCCGGCGCAGAAAGTCGAGCGCAGCATTGTGGGCAATGCGAAACAGCCAGCCCTCCGGGTTGGCGATCGGGCCGGCATCCGGCAGCGCCTCGAACGCCTTGGCCAGGGCTTCCTGCAGCACGTCCTCGCCGTCGATGACCGAGCCGGCCATGCGGGCGCAGTAGCGGTGCAGTTTGGGACGCATTTCGCCGAACAGGCGGTCAAAAGGCTCGCGGATCTCGCCAGGAATGTTCATGCACCTCTGTTTGCCGTTACTGGTCCAGCATCCGGTAGTGGCCCACCACGGTCATTTCCTCGCGCTGCGGACGCTCGATCAAGCGATCCCTGATGCCGCTCTGGAAGGCCTCGAATGCCGCCAGCCCGGTGATGATGTCGGCATGGGCCTCGGTTTCCGTCTCGACCAGATGGACAAAGGTCCCGTCGTCGGACCGCCATGTCATGTAGCGAACACCTTCCGGCGACTTTTCCCGCAGCTCCTGGAACACGGCCTTGACCAGCCGTTCATTCTCATCGGTCCGTTCCGGTTTCGTCTTGTAGCGTATCAGGTGGCGTTTCATCGCGTTTTTTCCTCTTCGTGCCCTGCGCTTTGCGGGCCGCTTACGTCCGAGACGTTGTGGCGAAGCCAAAGGATTCGGGAGGCCGGGAAAATAGTTCGGTGCCGTTTTCGTGCAAGGTCTGGAGCCTTACGCATGGTCCCGATCGAGCAGCCGGCGCAGCATCGGTTCGATGCGTGAAAGCTCGTCGAGATGTGCCGCCGACAGCTCGGCCAGGCAATCGTCGGCGCGCTCGGTCAGTTGCAGCAGCACGCGGCGGTGGTCGTCCTTGTCCTGATTTCTGGCGACCAGCCCTGTTTCGCAAAGGCGGTTGACCAGTTCGACGGCGCTGTGGTGGCGGATGCGCAGGCGTTCCGCGAGATCGCCAACCGTCACCGGGCCGCCGCCGGGGAATCCCTTGATCGCCAGCAGCGCCTGATGCTGGCGCGGGGTCAGGCCGGCGTCTTCCGCCTGGACCTGGCTGAATTCGAGGAAGCGGCGGATCAGGTAGCGAAACTCCGATAGCCGCTGGTAATCGGCTTGGCTGATGGCGGGGCGTGATTTTTGTGGCTGCGACATATCAGACATGTGTTCGTTTTCCGGCGAAAGCTCAAACGGATTTCGGGCGAAACCGGCTTGAATATTTATATCGTGTTACGATACATATCCACCAACAAGCCCGGCTGGCCGCTTCGACCGTGCCGCATCTCAGACGTACGGCGCGCCGCCAGGAAGCAAACTGCCATGAAGACCCCTCACTCGAACCCGGAGCATCTGCGCGATTTCACCACGGATGCCAGGGTGCTGTTCGTCGCCGCCATTGCCGTGGTGGTGGCGACAGCTGGACTGGTTGCCGGCATCGCGCTTTTGAAGCTGATCCGGCTGGCCACCAACATCGCCTATTTTGGCCAGTTCACGCTCGCCGATCTGAAGCTCGAGGACACGCCGCTGGGCTATGCCTCCGTCATCGTCCCTGTGATCGGTGCGCTGATCATCGGCCTGATGGCGCGCTTCGGCAGCGAGAAGATCCGCGGTCACGGCATTCCCGAAGCCATAGAGGCCATCCTGCTCGGGCGTTCCAGACTCGACGCCAAGGTGGCGATCCTGAAGCCGCTGTCGTCGGCGATCTCGATCGGCTCCGGCGGACCGTTCGGCGCCGAGGGCCCGATCATCATGACCGGCGGCGCGATCGGTTCGCTGATCGCGCAGATGCTGCCGGTCAGCGACAACGAACGCAAGACGCTGCTGGTGGCCGGTGCTGCGGCGGGCATGACCACGGTGTTCGGAACCCCGATCGCCGCCATCATGCTTGCGGTCGAACTGCTGCTTTTCGAATGGACTCCGCGCAGCTTCATCCCGGTGGCGGTCGCGGCTGTTATCGCCGAGGTGGAGCGCACCATGCTGCATCTGCCCGGACCGATCTTTCCGTTTCAGGGCGGCATGGAGGTGTCCTTTGTCGGCCTTGCCGGCTGGGTGGCGATCGGCGTTTGTGCAGGACTTTTGTCGGGGCTGCTGACGCAGATGGTCTATGCCTGCGAGGACGGTTTTCAGAAGCTGCCGATCCACTGGATGTGGTGGCCGATGCTTGGCGGACTGGTGGTCGGCATCGGCGGGCTGATCGAGCCGCACGCGCTCGGCGTCGGCTATGACAACATCACTGACATGCTGGACGGCCGCACCGTCGCGACGGCAGCACTCCTCCTGCTGGTGGTGAAGGCGATCATCTGGTCGGTAGCGCTCGGCTCGGGAACGTCGGGAGGTGTGCTGGCGCCGCTGTTGATCATGGGCGGGGCCATGGGCGCTGTGCTCGCCGGCGTTCTGCCTGCCGCGGATCCGGGTTTCTGGGCGCTGCTGGCGATGGCCGCCACCATGGGCGGCACGATGCGTGCGCCGCTGACCGCCACGTTCTTCGCCGTCGAACTGACCGGCAACACGCATATGCTGGTGCCGCTGATTGCTGCCTGCGCTGCGGCGCACGCCGTCACCGTGCTTCTGATGAAGCGATCGATCCTGACCGAAAAGATCGCCAGAAGGGGACATCATCTGGTTCGCGAATACCGCGTCGACCCTTTCGCCCTGACCAGGGTGCGCGAGGTGATGACGTCACAAGTCGAAAGCGTGCCGGCGACGATGACGCTGCATGGCGCGGCAGCGTTCCTGACAGCGCCGGAAACACGGCATCCGAGTTTCCCGGTGGTCGATGAGCGCGGCCATGTGCTGGGCCTCATCGATCCGCCGGCGATATTGCGCTGGAGACGCGCCGGCACGCACCGCACCACCACGCTTGGCGAACTGCTGGCCGGCAGCAAGGTGACGCTGGCCTATCCGGACGAATATCTCGAAGGCCTCTCCGACAAACTGCTGCTGGCCAACGTCTCTCATCTGCCCGTCGTCACTCGCGAAGGCTCGTTGCTGGTCGGCTATGTCGGCTGGAAGGATTTGATGCGCGTGCGGTCCAGGAAACAGGCCGAGGAGCGCGAGCGTTCGACCTTGCTTGGCTTCGGCACCAGACACACGAAAAAGAACGACGCCGTCGAAAGCCTTTAGATTCTCTCTGCGTGCTTCGCCCACTCCAGCACATAGAGCCTCAGCGCCGAGGACAGGTTGGTGTCGCGGGGCCGCGTCTCGTCGACTTCGGCGACAAGCGCAGCGAGCGTCAGCTCCCTGGTCGCCGCGATCGCGACGAGGTCCTCATAGAAGGGCTTTTCAAGCGAGTAGCTGGTGCGGTGACCACGAATGGTCACCGAGCGCTTTTCGACCGCGCTCACTGGTGACAGCTCACTGGTCGTCTTCGGCGCCGGATGGCTCGCGGCGGTGCCCAGCGACGAAGTTTTCGGCCTTGTCGGCGACTATGCGGTCGCGTTGCTTCTCTGCCTTGGAGCGACCGTACAGTGCCCGGTTCTGTTCGGCGACGCGCACTTTCTCGTCCCGCGCCTTCTGCTTGCGAGCCTGGCGGAGATTGACGATGTCAGCCATGGCGTGAACCGCAGGCCTATTTCTTGCGGAAGGCGTCGAGCGAGACCACTTCGGCGCCCTTGGTGCTGGCGTCCGCCGCTGCGGGCTTCTTCTCCGCCTCGGCGGCAGCTGCCTTCTTCTCCGCCTTCGGCTTTTTCTCGGAGACGATGGTCAACGGCTCAGGCGAGGCTGGAGCGGCTGGTTCCTCGGCTGCCGCGCCATCCGTCTTGACGTCGAATTCGAGTTCGAAATTGACCGACGGATCATAGAAGCCGCGTACGGCCGAAAACGGGATTTCGAGCTTTTCCGGCACATCGGAGAAGGACAGGCCAACCTCGAAGCCGGTATCGGTCACCTTCAGGTCCCAATACTGGAACTGAATGACGATGGTCATCTGCTCGGGATAGCGCTCGCGCAGCCGCGAAGACACGCGTACGCCCGGCGCGCCGGTCAGGAAGGTGATGAAGAAGTGGTGGTTGCCGGGGAGGCCGGTGCGCGCGACCTCGGCCAGGACCTTGCGCATGACGCCGCGCAACGCCTCCTGGGCCAGAATGTCGTAGCGGATGTGGTCGTCGGCCATGTGGCGGTCGGGTTCCGTTGAATCGTCCGCATAGCTGTAATCAAGCTTGAGGGCGGCGTAAACCGCATATAGATCACCCTCGCGCGGAAGCGAAGACTATTGCCAGCGATTTGATCGCTCAGGCGCTGGCGAGCGCGCTTTGCTTTTCGGACGATGCCGCGGACCGGCGCTTGCCGAAGGCGCGCAGGAATGTGCGCACGCCATTGGTCGCGGATTGCAGCACCTCGTCCTCGCGCGGCGAGCCGCCAAGCATGAAGGTGGTCTGCAGTTCGGCATTGACGAGGCCAAGGAACTGGCGTGCCGCCACATCCGGGTCCTCGATCGTGAGATAGCCGCCATAGGCGAGGCGGGCCAAGCGGGCGGCGATTGCCGGCCATGTTCTGCCCGGTCCCTGTTCGCGCCATTCGGCAAACAGTTCGGGATAGCGCTCGCCTTCGGTCTGGATCAGCTTGCGCAGGAATTTTCCGTCGCGGTTGCAGATGCAATTCTGGTTCAAGCGCACGGCAAAGCCGATCAGATCGGCTTCGAGATCCTTGGGCTGGTCGGGGAAGGTGGCAATGGTGGCGAAGATGCCGGCATTGCAGCGTTCGGTGAGGTCGCGGACCACGGCGACGAACAGTTTCTGCTTGTCGCCATGATGGTTGTAGATCGTCTGGCGCGAAACGCCGGCTTCGGCCGCGATCAGATCGATGTTGGCGCCGGCGAAACCTTCGCGGCAAAACACGGCAGCCGCGGAATCGACGATCGAGAGGCGCTTGGCCTCATGGCCGCGTGGCGGGAAAATGTCAGGAGAAACGTGCAGCTTCATAAAAAACTATATAGAGGTGATTGACGATTTAGACAAGAGTGTCTAAATTTGTGGACACAAGATAAAGAGATTTCGCGTGAGAGAGACGGATAGAATTCGCTCTCGAGCTGTCGGAAGCTCACGGGATGGAACGTCCTAGGTTAGACGTCGCCTAGCGGCGGCAACCAGATTTGAAAGAGCCTTTATCATGAGTCCCAAATTCCTCCGCATCGCGGTCGTGCTCGGCTTGTTGTCCGCCATCGGCCCGTTCGCCATCGACATGTATCTGCCCGCGCTGCCGTCGATCGGCGCGGATCTGCATGCCAGCACCGCTGCGGTGCAGATGAGCCTGTTGATCTTCTTCCTGTCGATGGGGTTTGGCCAGATCGTCGTCGGGCCGATTTCCGACATGATCGGCCGCAAGCTGCCGCTTTATGGCGGTCTTGCGCTGTTCATGGTTGGCGGCATCGGTTCGGCAATGGCGCCGACCATCGAATGGCTGATCGCTTTCCGTTTCCTGCAAGGGCTTGGCGCCAGCGCCGGCATGGCCGTTCCGCGCGCCATCGTGCGCGACCTGCACACCGGTAATGAGGCCGCCAAGCTGATGTCCTTGCTGATGCTGGTGTTCTCGGTGTCGCCGATCCTGGCGCCGCTGACCGGCAGCGTGATCATCGAGAATTTCGGCTGGCGCGCCGTGTTCTGGACGGTGACGGGCGCGGCTCTGCTGGCCACCATCCTTCTGGCGACTTCGCTCAAGGAGACGCGGCCGGTGGAAGATCGCGCCGGGTCCTCCTTCGGCACCGCGCTGTCGGCCTACCGCTTCCTGATGGGTGATCGCAACTTCCTCGGTCTGACGGCGATCGCCGGCTTCGGCATTGCCAGCTTCTTCGTCTATCTGTCGAGTTCGTCGTTCATCCTGATCGACCATTACGGGCTGTCGCCTTCGGTCTACAGCGTGTTCTTCTCGATCAACGCGGTCGCCTTCATCGGCATGTCGCAGATGACGGGGCTGCTGGCCGAGCGCTTCGGCCTGAGGCGCGTGGTGCGCGTCGCGGTGACCGGCTATGCGACGACGATGGTGGTGCTGTTCGCGGTGATGGCGACGGGCATCGACCGGCTCGATATGATGGCGGCGCTGCTGTTCGTCGGCTACGGCTTTCTCGGCCTAGTCATTCCGACCACCTCGGTGCTGGCCATGGAAGAACATGGCGAGATTGCCGGCACCGCTTCAGCGCTGATGGGCACGCTGCATTTCGCCATCGGCGCACTCGCCATGGGTGTCGCCGGCGTGTTCTTCGACGGTACGCCGCTGCCGATGGTGGCCGGGATCACGCTGTGTGCGGTGATTTCCTTCACGCTGGCCAAGATCACGCTCGGCCGCTCGCGCGAGGTTGCCGAGGCACCGGCGGAATAAGCAACCAAAACAAATGAAAAAAGCCCCGTTTTGAACTGACCCCCGAAAGTTGGACACAACCTTCGGGGGTTTTGCATGTCCAAATACAGCGAGAGTT